>CAISDV010000079.1 GCA_903884185.1 uncultured Chitinophagaceae bacterium
ATCTACTTCTTTTTTTTACGGGCACTTTAATGATGTCATTTTATTCCGATAATAACTATAGCACTTATGACTTTATACCACTGGAATATCTATATCCTGAAGATAGTCTCAAAAATGGTAAAACATTTGTAGTGAAATCAGAAGAAACGGGAAACTTAAATCTTTCAGATATTACGCTTGCACAGAAGTCTACAAACAGACAAATTATAGTTAGAAGATATAGTAATAATAGCTCTGGTTATGACTCTACAATATTTTTTAATCATAAAATGACAGAAATATATAGCAATATGTATTCTGGAAATATATTGGTTAAAGCGAAAATTATAAGTGATATGATATTGAATGATGGAAGCAAGCTTGGAACTCAAAGGCAGGTGATCACTTACACATACTCAGAAGGGCAGGTAACAACCGACTCAAAATCCACTTACCTGAAAGACACCATCTTAAATTGGAATTCTGTTCAAGTCGCTTGTCTTGTTGTGGCATCTCATATTAAAATCTCATTTCAAAAACCCTCCGATCCTGAAGATAAAAAAGATACATTCTCTTACTCTGTCAAAACATATTATGGCAAGAACCTTGGTACAATGCGGTTCACAGTAATAGAGCCGAAAGGTGTACATACTTTCAATCTAGTGAAGATTGTCAATAAAAAATGACAAGTTCTCTAAATGATATTAGCTAAACCTCTTTTCTTTCCTCATTCTTCACATAACTCAAAGCCCCGCTAGGGCATTGGTTCACCTGCTCAATGATTTTTTCGGTAGTGGCGCCATCCATTTTGATCCATGGTTTTACAAAGGGATCGAATACTTCGCGTAAATGTGTCCAGCATAATTTTGAATGGGTACAAACATTTGGTTTCCATATTACGGTGATGTCGCCGTTGGTGTAATGGAAGGTTTCTTTGGGCATGGGCTAAATTAAGAATTTAAAATATTAATTTTAAGGCACTAATTAAATAATAGCCCCGAATAATTTAATCTTTTCCCTCAAGCCGGGTGGCATCGTATTCGCGCCGCCACTACTTTTTGTTCTTTGGAAAAATATTCCGCAAGCGGATTTTTCCAATCCGCCTCCGGCGGACCGAACAAAAAGAGGTGGCTTACGCGAATACTGGTAGAATGTGCGAGTATTAGTTCGAGAGTAATTAATCCAATCCGAGCTTTAACTTATCCTTCAACTCTCTTACCAATGGATATTGCTCTGCAATGCGCTCAAACCGCTCACGACTGTTAAGTGAAAGATGCTTCGGCACTTCCTCTTTTTCGCCTTCTACGAGTACAATGGAGAGGGTGATACTGTGGTTATTAAATGCCTGGCGTATATGATCTGTGAGCATCATCTTTTCCTGCTCAATGAATTTCTGTTGTGTGAGCGCGGTAACAGAAACCGTGAAATGAATATCGCTATCAATTGTCAGTGCTGAAATACGGAAAGTGCCAATGGTAGAATGTTTGCCGCCTTGTTTTTCTATTACTTTAATATAACTGTTCCAGCATTCCTGTAATTTCTCCATGTTCAGCACTTCAGCATCTTCTACTTTCTGGATATTATACTCGTCGCCATATTTTTCGCGAAGGACATCGAGTAAATTTTTCTTTATTCCATTGGACCTAATCCCTGCCTCTGTTTGCGAAGCAGACCTCACCCCTGCCTGTCCGGCAGGCAGGCCTGCCTCTCCAGAAGGAGAGGAGCCAGACCCCGTTTGAGAAGTTGCCCTCACTACCGTTGTTTTTTGTGGTGGAGGAATTGAAACTTCCACTTTCTTAGGAGCAGGTGTTTCAACTAATAATTTCGCTGCAGGTGTTACTACAACAGGTTTGAATTGTATTTGCGGGATGGGCCTTAGTTTATACGCAATGGGTGCGTCAACCTGTTTTTTTTTAGCAACAACGCCTTCGTTGTTTGATAACTCAATGGCCTGCTGTAAAAAGTTGAGTTTGATAAGTGTAAATTCTACATGCAATCTTTTATTGCGCGCCATCTTGAAATGGATACCGGCATCATTCAAAACATTCAGTGCACTCACGAGATAAGCAGCGCTTGTTTTTTTGGCGGCGGCAATATATTTTTCCTGCATGCCCTCCACTACATCTAGCAGTTGTGCTGATCGTTCGTCTTTGCAAACCAAAATATTGCGAATAAATTCTGCCAGTCCGTTCAATACCAGGTCACCTTCAAAACCTTTGCGGTTGATCTCGTCAAACAATAACATCGCGCCAGCCATATCCTCCTGCAATAAGCAATCCAGCATCTTGAAATAATAGTCCTCATCCAGTATGTTCAGGTTTTCAAGCGTGTTCTGGTAGGTGACTTCTCCATTGGTAAAACTCACGATCTTGTCCAATATGCTCAAGGCATCCCTCATACAGCCTTCACTTTTCTGCGCGATGACCTGAAGCGATGCTTTATCGGCTTTGATTTCTTCTTTATCAACTATTTCTTGTAAATGTTCTACCGTATCGTGTGTAGTAATGCGTTTAAAATCAAATATCTGGCAGCGCGACAGAATGGTTGGAATTATCTTATGTTTTTCCGTTGTGGCTAAAATAAAAATGGCATAACCAGGCGGCTCTTCCAGCGTTTTCAAAAATGCATTGAAGGCGCTTGCGCTGAGCATGTGTACTTCATCTACTATATACACTTTATATTTTCCCGCCTGCGGTGCAAAGCGCACCTGCTCTACCAGCGAACGGATATCATCCACCGAATTATTACTTGCCGCATCCAGTTCATGAATATTCAATGAAGTACCTGCATCAAAAGAAACGCAGCTATTACAAACATTACAAGCTTCGCCATCGGGTGTTTGGTTGGTACAATTGATGGTCTTGGCAAGGATACGTGCACAGGTGGTCTTACCCACGCCCCGTGGACCGCAAAACAGGAAAGCATGCGCTAACTGGTTATTCCGGATGGCATTTTTAAGGGTGGTGGTGATATGCGACTGCCCCACCACAGTGTTAAAATTCTGCGGCCTGTACTTCCTGGCTGAAACGATAAATTTATCCATAAGCGGGGTTGCAATATAATGAGAAGAGCCGATGCAAGGGAAACAATAAGCAGGAGGTTTTGCACAAACTCGAGAAACATGGGTATCTTATCTTTGTGGATGTGGGTTTGAAAGAATTACCGCAGAGACAGGGAGTCGGGGAGGTTCGCAGAGAGTTTAAACCAGGCAGTAATATCTCTGCATTTCTCCCCGTCTCTGCGCCTCCCCGGTGAAAAAAAATTAACAAATTCCCCTAAACCGCCGCAGTCAATATTCCGTTTATTGTATATAAATCAAACAGTATGAAAATAGCACACCTCGTTTCTATCATGATCCTGGGATTATTCGCAGGCAGCTGCATCAATGCCCAGACAAAAAACAACAAGTACCCCGATCCGCCGGTTGTAGATAAAAAGACTGTGTTCCCAATGAAGCTCACAGATGCCGAATGGAAACAACGTCTCACAGCTAATCAATATTATATCCTTCGCGAAGAAGGTACCGAAAGGGCAGGCACAGGCAAGTATGACCATTTTTATCAAAAAGGGACTTACTACTCCGCAGCAACTTTGCAGCCTTTGTTCAGTTCTGAAGCAAAATTTAATTCCGGTACCGGATGGCCAAGTTTTTATGCGCCTATTAATCCAGATGCAGTGAGATTGGTCAGAGATGAAAGTTTTGGTGAAGTGCGCATGGCAGTGGTGGACAGTAAAAGCGGCTCGCACCTGGGACATGTATTTGATGATGGGCCTGCACCAACTGGCAAAAGGTATTGCATGAATTCTGATGCTTTGATCTTTGTGCCTGAAGGTGGCAAACCACCAACAAGCTCAAAGCAATAGGGTAATCTCTATGCACACATAAATAGTGGGACAAATGGGACTGCATAGGACACTTGGGCTTAAAATTTAGAATCTCAAATAACTTTAAAAATGAAATCAATATTCGCTACACTTATTTCCATCGTCACTTTTATTTCCTGTGCACAAACACAGAACAAGGATATCAAATTTCCTTTGGGGTCTAAAACCCCAGGCGCGCATGAAGCCGTTGCCACTTTTGCCGAAGGATGTTTCTGGCATACAGAGATCGTGTTTCAAAGCCTGGTGGGCGTGCGTGACGCCGTGTCGGGATATTCTGGTGGAAAAGACCCCAACCCCGATTATGAAAAAGTTAGTACCGGTACTACCGGGCATGCAGAAAGTGTACAAGTGTTTTATGATCCGTCTGTTATTTCTTATGAAACACTGGTGGCCGCATTTTTTGCCAGCCATGACCCTACAGAAGTGAACAGGCAGGGCAATGATGAAGGCCCGCAATACCGTTCCATTGCATTCTACCGCAATGAAAATGAGAAAGCCATCATTGATGCACAGATAAAAAAGATAACAGATTCAAAAAAATACCACGACAAGATCGCTACGCAGGTAGTGGCGTATACCAAATTCTATCCTGCCGAAGATTATCACCAGGAATATATTTACCATCATCCTGAGAATGGGTATGTGGCAAATGTTTCAATACCGGATTATCTTAGGTTTAGGAAGGAATTCAAGGGGAATTTTAAGCAATAGTTACCGGTTTCCAGTTGCCAGTTGCCGGTTTGTACTTCCAAAAAAATTGGAATTCGGGAACTAATCATGATCTCTTTGCTCCCGAAGTTTCGGGATTTGCGTGAAACCCCTATTTATACTCCATTTCCGGATGCCTCTCAAACGCATGCGCATTCTCATCAAAGATGTACCTGTAAGTAACCATACGCCTGCTTTGTTTTGCTCCGAGGCCTTTGTATATATTGATCATGCGTGGGTTCCAGTCGCCGGCCCAGCCCATTTCATAAATATCATACCATCCCCGGCCCTGCAGGTTTAACCCGCCTCCCTCATAGATCAGGTAAGAATCAATTCCCAATGCCTGGAATTTTGGAACGATACCAAATGCCACACCCGTAAACTTTTTGTTGGTGCCTCTTTTCTTCATCCACAGCAAATGCAGCTTCTGCAGCAATCCCAGTTTACCATTGAAGTGTTTGAAATACTGGTTCAGGTCCGGGATATTGATCCACATGGCGATGGGTTCTTCTTTATAATAGGCAAACCAGATGATGCGTTCATCCATGATCGGTTTCATCTCGTTGAACAGTTTCATTACCGATTCTTTCGTGATGGCTTTTTCTTCTCCGTGTTGTGCCCAGGCAGAATTGTAAACGGTTGCAAATTCTTCTGCGTGTTTTTCGAGATTCTTTATTTTAATATGCCTGGCATCATATCCCGGTTTGGCTTTGAACTTGGCGTGGCGTTCGGAAAACTTGGGCGACAAAGGATCATCCACCAGCCTTGCATAATAATACTGGTTATAATAATTTTTGAATCCGTAACCTTCCAGCAATTGCGCGTAATAATCCGGGTTGAACGACATACCATACATGGGTTCTGTTTCAAACCCTTCCACCATCAGTCCCCACCATTTATCGCGGTCGCCGAAATTGATCGGGCCGTCCATGGCTTCCATGCCCTTGCTTTGCAACCAGGCTTTTGCGGCGTCTAATAAAATGTTCGCTGCCTGCTGGTCGTTGATACAATCAAAGAAACCCATTCCGCCTGTTGGGAATTCGGTTCCCTTGTTCACATACTTGGAATGTGTGAATGCTGCTACTCTTCCAATGAGTTTGCCACTATCATCTTTTAATACCCATCTCTTTGCTTCCCCGTATTTAAAATTTTTGTTTTTAGCGGAGTCAAAGACAGCATCCACTTCTTTATCCAGCGGGCGTATATAATTGGGGTTATGGCGGTTCATCATTACACTCACCTGTATAAAATCTTTGGCGGATTGTGGGTTATTTACTTCTGTTAATTGCATGGGGAAGAGGGCTTGTTTTGTTGGAGCGAATGTAATAAATATAGGTTTAAGAAGTTTAAAAGGTTCAAGAGGTTGGGGTAGCGGTATTTATTTGAGAATTGAATAACTTACGGAATATTCGATTTATAGCCTCAAAAGAACAGCATGAAACTTAAACTCAGCCTGGCATTTTTTTTATGCTTTTATGCATTTGTTGCAATGTCTCAGGAAAACGAGATGCAGATCGACAGTTCACTGGCAAGGAAAATAACAATCTCTAATTTTTGCCTTTGTCGAACAACATTTAATGATCTGAAAAAGTTATGTAATGACCTGAAACAAGTAGAGGTTGAGGAAATGGATTTAGGAAAAAAGTGTATTGCCACTGACTCGCGTTATGAAAATGGGAAAGGATATTATTCCGAAAAATATCCGGGCATTATCTTTCAAAAAGATGATCAAAATTATATTAGCAAAATAAGGCTAACTAAAGAGTTTATAGGGAAATTACCGGATGGTACATCAGTTAATTTGAACACTCTTTTGCTAAAAGATATAATACAAATATACCCAGAGCTTAATTCTAAATGGGGGTCAAGGGGTTGTTCTGATTATTGGAACTTCTCAAATGATACATTGGCTTTTTTTGTCAAGATCGATAAAAATAAACAGCCGCAATTTCCAATAGATGAAAAATATTACATGGACAAGCCAATAGAAGGCATTGATCTGATGATTTCATGTTATGATCTTTCTCATAAAACTGATGAGTTTGCTCTCTTCCCCCCTGATCCCCCTGATGAACCTTTGTTTTTCCTTGATAGTATAAGAGTAAATCGGGGCGTGTTGAAAGCGTATCAACCAACTGAATTTGCTTTTATTTCAATTTATAAGGATTCTAATGCGATTAGAATAGCTGGCAAGGATGCAAAAAATGGAGCTGTATATTTAATAACAAAATCATTTGCGAAGGGTCATTACTGGAATTACTTTAAAAGTAAATCTAAAGAATATGAAAATCTTGTCCCTAACATTAAAGCGGAATCTAAAATTGTTTACATCTTAAATAATAAAGTCCTTACTACTAATTTTGAAAAAGAACTATTCGACATAAATGACAAGAGCTTTCTTGACTTGATAATAGTTAATAAAGATCAACTTAAAAAGGAGTATAAGATTTCTGATAAATCTTTGGGGGTTAGTATAAGAACGAAATAAATGACCTTTATAAATCTTTCTTAGATCCTCATATTCCCCAATCCCCCTGATTCCCAATCACTTATCCCTCCAACTCCCGCTAAAGAACAAATATTTTCTAAAAAATACTAAATATTTATTGTTTATCAATATATATTTATCTATATTTGCATTCTAAATCAAATAAATCAGTTATGAAAATTAGTACCAAACAGATCCTGAAAGTATTACTAGTACTGTCCTGGATCATCTTTGTTGGAGTATGTATTGAGGCGGGCGGCTGTATATTCAGCGCTGCTTATACACTCCTCATCAATTCGGTTAATGCAGCCAGTTTTTGGGAGAAAAATGATCTCTCAGCCCTTTACCACTTTTCCCCCAGTCATTTTTTTGTGGAAACAATGCTGATCAGCATTCCGCAAGTGATGAAGGCAATCCTCTTTTACCTGATCGTAAAAATGTTGCATGAAAAAAAGCTGGACATGTCCCAGCCATTCAGCAAAGAAGTAAAAGTGTTTATCACAAGAACAGCATGGCTGGCGCTCGGCACAGGCCTGTTCGCTCTCTGGGGTGTCAAGTACACAGAATGGCTGATCAGCCAGGGTGTAAAAATGCCTGATACACAACATTTACATTTAGGCGGCCCCGATGTGTGGCTGTTCATGAGTGTGATATTGTATGTCATCGCACAGGTATTTAAAAGAGGTGTTGAAATCCAATCCGAAAACGAATTAACTGTATAATTATGTCGATAGTAGTAAACTTAGATGTCATGATGGCCAAAAGAAAGATGTCATTAAATGAACTTTCTGAAAAAGTGGACCTCACCTTGTCAAATCTTTCCATATTAAAAACAGGTAAGGCAAAAGCGGTACGCTTCAGTACACTCGAAGCCATCTGCAAAGCATTGAACTGCCAGCCGGGGGATATTTTGGAATTTGTGCAGTGATTTCACGCAATCCCGAAGCTTCGGGAGCAAAGTAAATTAAGGCGCCCGTCCGAATGGCGTAGCCGGGCGGGCAAAGGAATTACTGATAATTAAAAGCTCTATGTTTTTGTGTCTTGCTGCCAATTCGATAATTTTTTAGCCACAGAGACACAGAAACACAGAGGGAAAACAGCAGAATATTCTGTGTTTCTGTGTCTCTGTGGCAATTATAAAAGAACATAAAATGATCAGAAAATATTTTATAAAGTTCGAGATAGTGGCCTCGGCAATATTATTACTGGTTTCGGTTTTGCCGGAAGCGTTGTTTTATTGGTTGGTATCACCCATAGCTAATAAAGAACCATAGAAGCTACTTGATTCTTCGGAGTTTCCTTATTGCTGACGGACGACGTGCGGCATGAATTAAACCAAGAATAATGATTTCGGATTCAGTGACCCTGTAGATAAGAACCCATGAATAACATAAAGCTCTCCGGTACATTCTCGCTTTTGTTGGAAGTTCCTCACACTCTTTGAATGCAAGAGGGTTCTTAGCGATCCTGTCAATTGTTGCAAATACAACATCACCTACTTTTACTGCAGTTTTAGGTGCATGCGCAACAAAAGCAATATAGCCAATGGCTTCATTAATATTTTGCAGCGCCTGATTACTGATTCTTATTTGCCTATGCGCTGTAGTTGTTTTCTGCGATTTGCCCATTGTGATCTAGCTTGTTTAAGGCTCATCGAGGGGGCAGATTCTGCATTTGAGATCCATTGCTTTAAGGCATATAGGCTAAAAGGTTCACCCGGAAGTGCAGGAGAATGCATTTCATCTTTTGAAATGATCTTGATCGCTTTCTTGCTAACCAGCGCTTTCAAAGCGGGCATTGCACTGCTATCGGTAATTTCAAGTGTGAGAGTTTGCATATTTTTTTCCAGTAGTATAAAGATAGCAACTTTTAAAATCTTTTTCTTCCATTTTCTTCGCCTCCGGTCAGTTTTGAAAGATGTTCAGGAAAGTGTTCTTCCAAGCAATCAACTTCAGGGCTACAAGTATGAAACTTAATGAGAAAAAGTCCCATTAAAAGTTCCCGTCATGGTAAGTACTTTGTTAGCGGCATCTGTCATGTGGGTTGAATAAGTGCTAGTAATATTTGTTTTGGAAATAGCAGTAATGGTAAATGTTCCGGGTGTATTGGGAGCAACAGTGGCAATACTTACATAGCCATCATTACCCATAGCATAAGTAACAATACCGGTTGTAGAAGGATTGGATTGTAATGATTCCAGTTGATAAGTGCCGGTTGCTGTAGTATTATTCAGAAGTATCGCTGCCACAGTAGTATCTCCCGGCAGTATCTTAACAAAACCTAATACCTGGATCATGTGAAGCCCGTTTACTGTGTCGCGCGTAAAAACAACGGAGGCGCTGCTAAGGTTAAAAGAAGTTCCGTTGCTTAACGTGCCGGTAAATGCACTGTCTGTAGGATTGTCTTTCTTGCAGCTTGAAATACCCAGGCATAATGTTATTAAAACTGCAGAAAACAATACAGTTGTTCTCATTTCATTAATTTTAATATCGGATTCAATAAACTGAACTATAGCAAAACCTTATGGTTTTGTTTCATGCAACCAGTAAAAGATAACCCTTTCATGCAATATCTAAAAAAATAGTAATATTTCTTTTTATTTTTTTGCATAATAATAAGATAAACGCACAAATATCGCTTTCTGTTATAGTGCACCAGGTTTCTGGTAACATTTGGGATGGGTCAGCAATTCTTTTTAACGGCAGTGTAAGTGTTTCAGCTTCAGGAGGGTTGGCACCTTATCTTTTTTCATTAAATGCTAAATATAGTGTCCCCAATAATAATGGATACTTTGGAACAGTCGGCCCGGGAACTTATACTCTAAATGTAAAAGATGCTAACGGCTTATCAATTGATAAAACCGTAACTGTCACTAGCACATATCCAGTTCCATCAGGTGATTACACAGTTATAAATCATCCTTCTTCTTGTGATAAGTCTGATGGTAACTTTGTATTAAGAGGTATTGGAGGTACTCCACCTTATATGTATACTATGGACGGGGGAAAGACTTTTACAGCTAAGGATACATTTACAAATATTAGGCAGGGCTGGTACCAGGATTGTTTAATAAAAGATGCTAATGGCTTCTTGGCATCAGTGAATAGCTCATTTGGTGTTTTTTTTGGCGAAATCCCCTATTTTAATTGTCATTGCCAGTGTTCGTTTACTCTTCAGGTATTTACTAATGATCCTGCAAATTGCAACAATACACAAGGTGTGATAAAGGCTGACGTACTAGGTGGCGGAGGTGGCAGTTCCTTTTATTTTTCATTAGATAGTATTAATTTTTTTTCTGGGCCATACTCAGGCGGGTATTATAATTATAGATTCCTTAATTTATCTCCGGGTCTTTATACGGTTTATGCAAAAGATACCGCAGGAATTGTTCATGCTTTAGGCACTTCTGTTCCTAAATATTGCCCGGTAAATATAGATATCACTGGTGTAGGATCTTCTTGTCATCAAAATGATGGCTCTTTGACTATTACAGGATCAGGCGCCACTGCTCCATACACATATAGTTTAGATGGAATTAACTACCAAACCAATAATACATTTACTGGATTGTCGTCAGGTAGCTATAATGTTAATGTAAAAGATTCTACAGGCCTTATTGGTTCTGCTTTAGCTACGGTTACTACTAACTGCCCCGTCATTACCACATCAGCAAAAGATGATACCTGCTCAACAGGAAAAGGCACCATTGCCATCACGGCCAGCAATGGAACCGCACCTTATACATACTCCATTAATAGCATTAATTTTTTTACAACCAATACATTTACCAGCTTATCTGCAGGACTATACAAAACAACTGTAAAAGATGCGAATGGTTTTACTGATACAGTTTCGGTAACAGTTAAAAACTATTGTATTCAGCTAAGCGCTTCTTCTACCAACAAAACCTGTGGTAATAAAAACGGAACCATCACAGCAACGGTGTCGGGTGGAACAGCTCCATTCCAGTTTTCTATTGATGGAATTAATTTTCAAACCAGTAATATTTTTTCAGGGCTTGATTCAGGGAAATATACCGTCACTGTAAAAGATGCAACGTCGGTTACAGGATCAGCAAAGGATACCATCCTGAATATCGCAACGCCTGTTATTAATTCAGTTGCTACAACTCCCGCCACCTGTTACAATACCGGTGGAATCATGACCGTTACAGGTTCGGGAGGTGTTTCGCCCTTTCAATATAGCATTGATGGCACAAACTATCAAAGCAGCAATACATTTACAAATGATACTTCCGGCACTTATTTTGTAAAACTAAAAGATGCCAATGGATGCATATTTACAGATACAATTTTGCTGACCAAATACCCAACGCCCGTTGTTTCACTGGGAAATGATACCACAATTTGCACTGGCCAAAGCCTTGTAGTAAATGCAGGAAATAATTTTGCTGCTTATTTATGGAATAATGGCGCAACCAGTTCTGCTATCACTGTTAGCAACGCAGGAAAATATTATGTAACAGCAACAGATATTCACACTTGTAAAGTTGCAGATACTATTCTCGTTTCGTTTCAGCAAACCCCTGTATTCTCTCTTGGAAATGATACAACACTCTGTCAGAAGCAGGCACTTGTTTTGCAACCCAATGTTACCGGAACTTATTTATGGCAGGATAACTCAACGGCAAATAAAAAGACAATAACGGGAGCAGGACTTTACTGGTTACAGGTGAATAATAATAATTGTATTTACAAGGACTCTGTTCTTGTTAGTTATACTCCATTACCAGTACTGCAATTACCGACTGATACCACTCTATGCGACAATGCAACCCTTCTGTTAAACGCATTACAGAATGGCAGCGGCGCAATATATGTTTGGCAAGACGGTTCTACTGCTTCAAATCTATTGGTAAATACTGCCGGAACCTATATAGTAAAAGTTACACAAAATGGTTGCAGCAATGCAGATACAAGCGTTGTGCAATACAAACAAACGCCACAACAGGCAATTACTCTTGATACTTCAAAATGTAAGAATGATTATATAACTCTTGCGGTAAGTTTTCCTAATGCTACTTATTCATGGCAGGATTTTAACACGTCGCCAATATATCAAACTATTTTCCCCGGCACTTATTATTGTACAATTTCAAATTATTGCGGAGAGGTTGCCGATACATTTCATGTATCTGACAGAATATGTGAATGCCAGATGACCGTTCCAAATGCATTTTCTCCAAATGGTGATGGTATCAATGATGATTTCAGGCCTTATGTTTCCTGCACACCTGCTTATTATCACTTGACAATCTTTAACAGGAGCGGACAAGTTATTTTTGAAACAACTAACGCCAGCAATTATTGGAATGGGACAATTAATGGAAAGCCAGTTCCATTTACTACTTACTACTACTTGTTGCAGGTGAAAGGGATCAGCGATCTGACTGTAAAACAAAAATCTGGAAGTGTTACTTTGCTAAAATAGTATCCCGTTCTCTCAAGCCGGAAAGGATATACGATGAGCCTTCGGTGAGCCTTTGATGAGCCTTTGGTGAGCGGAAGATGAACGGAAGATGAGCGAAGGATGGTACTACCCAGAGCGAAGGATGAACGAAGGATTGTTATAGAAATACAGGGGACAAATAGCTTGAATTCCGGCCCTTGGGGCATATAAAGGCCGTCTTAATAAATATACGAATTTGTCAGAGCGATTCAATCAAAACGATAAAAAATATTCTTATTGCGTAAACAACTTCGCTTCCATCTTCTTATCATGCCCATAAATATCCTTCCTGAAATTGAGCACGCCATCTTTATTTACCCAGGCGGTAAAATAAACAATGAAAACAGGTAATGTTTTTTTCAGCGATACCCATCTCTCAGTCTTTAAATGCATAGAACTGTCAATGGTCCTACTCTTCCAGTTAGTGGTATCAGACCGTAATAAATAGGAGGCGAATTTTTTTGGCTCCCCCAGCCTGATGCAACCATGGCTGAAACTCCTGCTGGTTGCAGAAAACAGTTCACGGTTGGGAGTATCATGAAAATAAATATCATAGTTATTGGGGAATAAAAATTTCACGAGCCCCAATGAATTTTTCTCGCCCGGTTTCTGCCGCACTAGTGGTAGTCCCTTGCTTTGACCCGTTATCTCCATATCATTTTTTGTGATATAGTTCTTATCTTTTTTTATTCCTGGCACCACTTCTTTTTGCACAATACTTGGTGGAACATTCCAGTAGGGACTGAATACAATGTATTTTAAATTGCCTGTAAAAATAACGGTACTGTTGGCTTGTGTTCCCACGATCACGTTCATATCAAATGCCAGCCTGCCGCTATCATACACATGCATTTTATACTCGGGAATGTTGACAAGAATATAATTGGTATCGTTTTCAGGTGGCATCCATCTCGCCCTTTCCATATTCACTAATATCTGCCTGATCCTTTGTTTAGGAGTAATGTTTAACTCTTCTATCATGTGACTGCCTATCACTCCATCCACCAACAAGCCCAATCTTCGCTGAAAATGTTTGGCAGCATTAAAGAGGGTGGTATCAAAGACCGCGGAACTATCGGGTGTTGCCATATCGCCCAAAAGAAACAGATCATGTTTTATCTGTACAATACTTGCCGATGAATCTTTTTTCTTGAAAGGTTTCGCCGGACTGGCAATAGAAGGCCACACACCTTGTTTATCGATCTCGAAATATTTCGGTAAAGATTCCTGTAATTTTTTATACTGTGCATTTAGCGGAGAGTATGCATTGGGGTCTGCATTTTTGGAAAGAAGTGTTGAATCGAGGAGTTTGGCAAGGGTTTGCTTTTTTCTTGGAATGAACCAACCCAGCTCCGCTGCATTAATATCACTTCCTTTATAAATTTTAGCAGCATAAGCATAGAACTGCCCGGTAAAATATAATTCTATCTGCAACTTATCTTTTTCTTTAGCCGAGGCGTCTTTGGGAAAAGAATTATACAGATCAGTGAAAGGTTTATTATACAGGCTGCTGTCTTGTAACTCAGTCATCGTGGTATTTAATAAATTCACGAAGTTGTGTGCCTGTTCAGACAAGCCACTGCTATCGAACCAGGCGTATTCATAATTGCGCTCTTTATAAAAATCCTGGTATTGGTCCTCGAATGGTTTAAACTCGGGATGCTTGCCTATAAATTTTTCCAGGTCAGTGCTGTCCAGGAATAAATTGTTGAAGGAAGTGGATCCATTGATGCTTTTATCGCGCGAAATATGTCTCTTCGATTTGCTATTACAGGCGTAAAGCACCAGGCATACAATTATGGCCAGCAGGTAATTATTTCTCATGCATGAATATCTCAATATGAATATACGTTATAAATTCCTCAATAACGTTGCAATAACCACGCCAGCAGTTTCAGTACGCAACCTGGTGTCTCCAAGTGTGATACCCTGGTAGTTTTTTAGATGGGAGGATTGAATTTCCTCAATGGTAAAGTCGCCCTCGGGGCCTATCAGAGCCTGAACACTATCGGTGATAATCAACTCTTTAATTGCAGGTCTCTTGTTTTCATCGCAAAAGGCGATCAATTTTTGCGAGTGAGGCGATTGGCTGATGATAGTATCAAAAGAAGTTGGTTCATGTAATATTGGTAACCATGTTTGCCTGCTTTGAAGCATAGCAGAAATGAGTACCCCATTCATCCTGTCGAACCGGAACTGTTGTCGCTCTGTTCTTTTGCATAATAATGGTATGATCTCATTCACACCGATCTCTGTTACTTTTTCGAGGAACCATTCAAAACGGCTGGTATTTTTTAAAAGGGAAATGCCGATGGAAATATTTCTTGAAGCTCTTTCTGATTTTACGGAACCTTCCAGTTTCACTTCGCAATGCCTTTTGTCTTCTTTGATGATGGATGCTGTGTAAAGATTTCCCATGCCATCTGTCAGCTGTAATTTTTCGCCTGTCTTCATCCGCAAAACCTGTATGCAGTGTTTGCTCGTCTCCTCGCTCAAAATAAAAAAAGATGCGCCTGGCACAATCGACTGTTCGTAGAAATAAGGAAACTGCATGGCTCAAAAGTATTCAATGTAAAAGGATTAAAATGAGATTAGGAATTAAAAACAATCAAATACTTAACATTTTATTTGCAGGGTTATCGCAGCCTTTGTAGTTGCTTTATGGTCTTCAACTAAACCTTCAAAAATGAAAAAAGTTCTTTTCGCCATCTTGCTAATGACCTCTATCTCTTGTTTTTCTCAGGCAAAATTAGGCATACAGGGCGGCTATAACCTGGCTGTGTTTGGTAATCCCAACAATAACAACCTGGTAAATTATACTGGTATCAGTTCTTTTCATATTGGAATAACCGATGAGGAAGCCATCAGTAAACATGTTTTTTTCCAGACCGGGCTTTCTTATGAAGGAAAAGGGAGCCACACTTCAAAGACATCATTCGCGCTAGACGGATCCACAACAGATACCAAACTGGGGTATTTGGAACTGCCACTGGATCTTGGTACAAGAATAAAGCTGGGTAATAAAGTAAAGGCCCTGGCAGGCGCTGGACTTTATGGTGCTATTGGGATTACTGGTTCTGAAAAAGGAACTTACCAGAGCTCAACCGGGACCACTTCACCCGTTAATAATAAAGTGAGCTTTACGAACAATCCAACCAATAATACAACCAACGAAACTTATGTAAGGCCATTTGATCCGGGATATAATGTTTTTGCCGGTGTGGAATGGGAAAAATTTCAGCTGACCGCTGATTTTAGCGAAGGATTCAAAGGTGTGTACCCAACAACGGGCAGCGATAAATATAATAATGAAGTGCTGTCGTTTTCTTTAGTGTATTTCTTCAAGACTAAGTAGATTGGTTTCACGCAAAGTAAAATAAGGTGCCAAGAAAACACTTAAACTATTAAAAGCTCCTTTTGTGTCTTTGCCCGCCCGGCTAAGCCGTTCGGACGGGCGTGAAACTAAAACGGCGCATCTCCCTCAAACCCTTCATCAAACTCACCACCATTCATCTTGCTTCCTTTCTGGATATAGAGTTTGCCGCCATCGCCACCACCCGCATCAGGGGTTGGAGATGGTCCTAATTGTTTCCACTTGCTACCACCAGCACCGGGTTTTCCAAAGCCGTTATCATTGTCAGCTTCTTCAAATCTTTGAATATGCAGAAGCGCTTTTAATTTGATCGTATCCAATGCACCATTTCTGTGCTTGGCAATTTTAATATGTGTTTCGCCGCGGTTATCTTCTCCATGTTCATTGGTGAAGTTCTCGTAATATTCAGGACGGTAAATGAACATCACCATATCTGCATCTTGCTCAATCGCACCAGATTCACGCAGATCGCTCAACTGGGGCATCTTGCTTTCCTTTCTTGTTTCAACTGCACGGCTCAATTGGCTCAGTGCAATGATCGGAATATTCAATTCTTTTGCAAGCGCTTTTAAGTTTCTCGAAATATTACTGATCTCCTGTTCACGGTTGCTGCCCCTGTCGCCCACACCACTCATCAATTGCAGGTAGTCAATAATGATCAATCCTACTTTATGTTTGTTTACCAGCCTTCTTGCTTTTGCACGGAATTCAAAAATGTTCAATGCTGCTGTATCATCAATATACAATGGCGCAGTTTCTAATCTCTTGATACCCTTGGCATGCAATTGCAGGTATTCATGCTCCTGCAATTTGCCTCTGGATATTTTTTCAAGATGTATTTCACTCTCTGCACTCAAAATACGTTGCACCAATTGTGACGCACTCATTTCAAGGCTGAAAAAACCAACACCGGTAGGCCTTACAGGATGTAGCGCCGCATGACGCGCAAGGTTTAATGCGAATGCTGTTTTACCAACTGATGGACGTGCAGCCAATATGATCAGATCTGTTGGTTGCCATCCGTAAGTGATCCTGTCAAGCGATGCAAATCCGCTCGTAACACCTGAAATATCATCTTCTTTTGTTCTTAATTCATCTATGCGGTTGATTGTTTTTGCCAATACATTACCAATATCCTCGAAATTTTTCTTGAGGTAATTATTGGTGATATTGAACATTTTTGTTTCACTGTCATCTAACAGGTCAAACACATCGGTGCTGTCTTCATAAGCATCACCAATGATCTCGCCGCTGATACGTATAAGCTCTCTTTGAATAAATTTCTGGAGGATGATCCTGGCATGAGCGTCAATATTGGCGGTACTTACAACAGCATTCGTGAGTTTGGTCACGTAGTATGGCCCGCCAACAGCATCCAGTTCTTCTTTGCGTTTGAGTTCTTCTACTACGGTAAGAATATCAATAGGAATACCACGTTGCTGCATGTCCTGCATGGCCCTGAAAATGGTCTGGTGGGCTTCCACATAAAAACATTCAGGCTTCAGGTTTGTATCTATCAGGCTGTCAAATGCACTTTTCTCGAGCATGATCGCACCGAGTACCGCTTCTTCGAGTTCTTTTGCTTGTGGCGGCACTTTGCCATATACCATGGTGCTAAGATCAATACCGGCTTTCCTGCGTTTTCTGTCCTTGTTTACATTCGTTAGTTCCATTCTTCAAAAAGGCTATAAGGGGTTAATAAACTTTGTCTTGCTCTGTGCTTACTCTTAGGTTTTATAGTTTCGGTTGTTGAGTAAGGGGGAACGAATATATGCCTCATTCAACTTCTTAAAACGTTTTTCCGGAATTTATATTTATTCTTTTTAACCGCAAATATTATGCACAATAAACAGGTTGTTCACGCTATCCGCAGGTTGTTTACTGCTCTATTCAGATAATAATAACGGTTATTCACAATTTACAAATTATTGGTGATTTTTTTCACAGTCCGCTGAGGGTAAAGAAATATTGGCTAAAGTTTGACGGATAGGGCTTTATTGTGTAACTGCATGATAGAATTGAACCCTTTTTTCTGATTTAATGGCTATTTTTTTAGGCTGATAAGCAACGGCACTGGGGCTTTCCTCACCCTGTATGCACACGCTTCCAACTCCCGAAGCCATCAGTTATATTTGCAACTCAATCAGCAAGCATGAGGATCAGTTATCATTGGCTATATGAATACCTTCCTTCAGGAGAAATGTTGGACCCGGAAAAACTTTCCCGGATACTTACTTCTGTAGGATTGGAAGTAGAAGGCATGGAAAAATTTGAAAGTATCCGTGGTGGTTTGGAAGGACTGATCGTAGGAGAAGTGCTGGAATGCAAACAACATCCCAATGCTGATAAACTAAAGATCACCAAAGTAGATATTGGTACCAGCGAACCTTTACAGATCGTGTGCGGCGCTTCCAATGTTGCAGCCGGGCAAAAAGTGGTGGTGGCAATAATCGGTACCACCATTTATCCAACAGAAGGCGAGCCCATCCTGATAAAAAAAGCAAAGATCCGCAACGAAGAAAGCCAGGGGATGATCTGTTCCGAAGATGAGATAGGATTGGGATCTAACCACTCAGGCATTATTGTATTGCCTGCCGCGGCAGTGCCAGGTTCAAAAGCATCCGATCAGTTTAAAACTTATAATGATTGGGTATACGAGATCGGGCTTACACCCAACCGTATGGATGCCATGAGCCATTATGGTGTGGCGAGGGATGTTTGCGCATATTTATCACACCACCATAACAGGGATACAAAACTGAAAAACCTGTTTGTAAACGGGTTTAAAAAAGACAACGATATACTTTCTGTTAAAGTAACAGTAGAGAATGCTGAAGCTTGCCCGCGTTATGCCGGCGTATGCATCACGGGTGTGGAAGTAAAAGAATCACCACAATGGTTAAAAGATAAGCTGGGTGCAATCGGTATCAGGTCCATCAATAATATAGTAGACATCACGAATTATGTTTTACATGAAACCGGGCAACCACTGCATGCTTTTGATGCTGATGAAATAAAAGACAGCCATGTGATCGTAAAAAATCTCTCAGAAGGAACGCCATTCACCACACTTGATAAAAAAGAAATTAAATTAAGTAAGGATGATCTCATGATCTGCAATGGCAAGGGTGAGGGAATGTGTATCGGCGGTGTATTTGGCGGTTGGCAAAGCGGAGTAAAAGAGTCAACAAAAAATATATTCCTCGAAAGTGCTTGTTTCGCACCGGCATCTGTTCGGAAAACTTCATTGCGACATGGATTGAGAACAGAAGCAGCCACACGTTTTGAAAAAGGCGTGGACATTTCGAACTCAGTAAATGTATTAAAGAGAGCAGCTTCGCTGATCAAAGAAATTGCAGGTGGTGAGATATCCTGCGATATAGTTGATGTTTATCCTCAGCCTAAAGAAAAAAAGCAGGTAGCTATTAAATACCATTACTTAAAAAAACTGAGCGGCAAAAATTATCATCCCGATGCAGTCATGGGAATACTGACGAGCCTTGGATTTGAAGTGCTGCGCGAAGGAATGGATGAGTTATGTATTGCTGTTCCATTCAGTAAACCTGATGTTTCTATCCCCGCAGATATTGTAGAAGAAATTGTCAGGATCGATGGGCTCGATAATATTGAGATACCTGCCTCTATTACGATCTCTCCTTCGGTGGCAACGCTGGAATTAAAAGAATCGCTGCGCGAAAAAATTTCCAATTACCTCGCAGGACGAGGATTCAGCGAGATATTCACCAACTCCATCACCGACAGTAAATATTTTAGTGAAGAAGTATTGTCAGGTTCTGTAAAAATGATCAACAGCCTCAGCGCAGACCTTGATATACTTCGTCCATCGATGCTAGAGACCGGCCTGGGGTCTGTCTCTTATAATATCAACAGAAAAAATAACCATCTTCAGTTCTTTGAATTTGGCAAGACCTATCATAGCAAGGAAGTGGGAAAATATCTCGAAGAAGAACATCTCTCCATATACCTCACCGGTTCTTCACATGAAGATGAATGGAGGGAAAAAGCCAGCCAGCAGGACCTGTATAAAGCCAAGGGTATTGCTGCTGCGGTGTTTACTTTATGCGGATCAAATGATATTCATTTCGAAAAAAATAACAGCGGCATAGATATTTATAACGGGAAAAAGCTGGCGGGGAATATTATTGCTGTAGGGAGTGAGCAGTTAAAAATATTCGACATAAAACAACCCGTTTACTTTATTGATATTTTTTATGCTGATCTTTTGAAACACGTAGAAAAACAAAAGATCGTTTATTCTGAAGTGGCTAAGTTCCCTGCTGTGCAGAGAGACCTTGCCATGGTTGTTGGCAAATCCACCCAATATGATGCCATTGAAAATGTTGTAAAAAAAGCAAAACTTGCAAAACTAAAAGGCATTCGTTTGTTTGATGTATTTGAAAGCGATAAACTGGGCAAGGATAAAAAATCCATGGCTATCAGCTTTACTTTTCAGGATGCGGAAAAGACATTGACCGATAAAGAAATTGATGGTATGATCAACCTGCTTATCGGAAATTTTGAAAATGAGTTAGGCGCAGAGATCAGGAAATAACATTAAGCATCAGGCGTAATGGCAGTTCTATAAAAGCTCAGGACGAAAACCTCATTTATTTTGAAGAAGCATTTTTACCACTTTTTACTTTTGATTTTTTCTTTACTTCTAAGGAATTATTATCGTTAATTGTTGCCCCCTTTTTTTCAAAAGTTACACTATGAGGCCTTTTAACCGGGATTAATTCCCAGGTTTTATTGGCAATATCATTCTTTACAAATCTATCCGCATCAACAAATAATAATAATGGTATTTTATTAGATGATAAAGCAAGATCAACCAATTTGCTCATTTTATGGTCATAATCTGCATTTAAGACCTGTGATACATAACCCTTTGAAACACCCAATTCTTTTGATAACTGAACCCTGTTTATGTTTTTAGATCTCATATAATCTTCAATAACATTCAACAGGGCTAATTGCATGTTGGTAAAAACATGTTCTCTGCTTGTTATAAATTCTTTTCTTGTCATTTATCTATTTTAAAGAATCAATGTATTGTTTTTTCTATAATCTAAACGATCGAATGTTATCGCTGCTGTCTGCTTTTCTTTTCCGGCCGCAATAAATAATTATTTTTTTGCCCGGTTGCTGAATAGCGTAAATTCTGAGATGTTTGGTAATGAATTCATATTCGGTTATTCCGTCTTTTACATTATTTAAATATTTCATCCGGCCTCCAACACTACCACCATTAGCAAAATGCTGCAGGTAGGTAAGGATGGTAGTTAACTCACTTAAAAACGTTGTGCCCTTGAGCTCCTTTTTGAACGAATCCAGTTGTCCCACATCATTGATAAAAAGTTGTTCAACCTTTTCCCTGGCTTTGATTGTGGTTACTTCTTTCGTTACAAATATAGGCATAAAAGTTTAGTTTAAGCTAAACTTTAAAAAAATTTAGCTGCTTATTGAGTGATACTAAACATCAAGGGATAAATCAAGGGGGATAATTACAGCGAATGGAAATGAAAAAATGAGTCATCTCCGGTGTTAAAATGAATTTCAATACATCATTGCTGGTGTAAATATAAATAAGTGTATTTGATTTATACAGAATTGGGAACTATTGCTGCCTGATAAAATAACTGTATTTTTCTTCGGCATGAAATTTTATTGTAATTGGAACAGGTAAATTAACTTGCGGACTAATGGACACCGGCATAGACATACAACTAAAAAACATTCAACAGAAACTTCAGCAATTACTGAAGCAGCACCAATTGCTCCAGAAAGAAAATGAACAATTTAAAAAAGAACTGGATAAAGAAAGGTCTGGCACCGGTACAAAAAAACAGGAATTAGATGTGCTTCAGCAAAAAATGGATGTGTTGCGCGCAGGTATGGGCACCTGGGCCGAAGAAGAGAAGATCGCTTTGCGAAAAAGGATAGATGCATATATAAAAGACATTGATCATTGTCTCCTGCTTCTTAATAAAGAATAATTATGGCCGAACTGATACCTGTAAATATGGTGGTTGCCGACAGGTCATACCGCCTGAAGATATCCCCGGAAGATGAGGAAATGGTACGCAAGAGCGTTAAACTGATCAATGAAAAGATCGTTGAATTCAAGACGGGTTTTGCCGGGAAAGACATGCAGGACTATGTGGCCATGGTACTGTTATGGTTTGCCACCGAGCAAAATAAGACGGGCGCCGGCTTTAACGACCAGCAACTCACTTTCGAAAAATTAGCTTCTCTTGAATCGCTGCTGGATAAGGCCCTCAAAGGCTAGTTGGCTCACCGCCGGCAACAAATCGTGTTCGGCCACCCTTTCTCACTGTATATTTAATTATCTTCGCTGACCATTACTCACTTATCCGGTCAAAAATGAGACGTGAGCCACAATTTTATATTCTGAACTCTTTTAAAACATTTGAACAAAATGGACCCAAATCTTATATCTATTATCATTGGCGCAGCAGCACTGATTGCAGGTGTTGTAGCGGGTAGGCTCTTCTTCGCCAAAAACACAAAAAAGCAGGTTGAAGAGGCCGAACAGCAGGCACAAAATATTCTGAGAGAAGCTGAAAGCAGGGCTGAGACCATCAAAAAGGAAAAACAACTCGAAGCCAAAGAAAGGTTTGTGCAGTTAAAGGCGGAACACGACAAAGAGGTGATGGACAAGAACCGCAAGATGGTTGAAGCAGAAGGCCGCATCAAACAGAAAGAGGTTTCCATCAACCAAAAAGAAACAACCCTCGACAAGCAGGTTAAAGAAAACGAAGCCATTAAGGAAACCCTCAACCGCCAGATAGAGGTGGTGAACGTGAAACGCACGGAACTGGAGAAACACCAGGAAGAACATATCCGCCGCCTGGAAAAGATCGCCAATCTGAGCGCTGATGAAGCCAAATCACAACTGATAGAAAGCCTCAAGCATGAAGCGCAAACACAGGCGCTGGCATTGCAGCAGGAAATCATTGAAGATGCCAGGCTGAAGGCCAATAAAGAAGCCCGCAAAATTGTTATACAATCCATTCAGCGTACTGCGGCAGAACAAACTATTGAAAACACAGTGACGGTGTTCCAACTGGAGACCGACGAAATAAAAGGGCAGATCATTGGCCGTGAAGGGCGTAATATCCGTGCCATAGAAGCCGCTACAGGCGTGGATCTGATAGTTGATGATACGCCAGAAGCAATCATCCTTTCTTCCTTCGACCCTCTCCGCAGGGAAATTGCGCGCTTGAGTTTACAACGATTAGTGGCTGATGGTCGTATCCATCCTGCCAGGATCGAAGAAGTGGTAGAAAAGACCCGCAAACAGCTGGAAGAACAGATCATGGAAATAGGAGAAAGAACAGTCATGGAACTGGGTATTCATGGCCTTCATAAAGAATTGATCAGGATCGTTGGAAAGATGCGTTTCCGCTCATCTTACGGACAAAACCTCCTGATGCATAGCCGCGAAACAGCTAATCTCTGCGCCATCATGGCCAGCGAGTTGGGAATGAATCCCAAATTGGCCAAAAGAGCAGGCCTGTTGCATGATATAGGCAAAGTGCCCGATGAAGAAACTGAATTGAGCCATGCGTTACTGGGGGCCAGGCTGGCTGAGAAATACGGGGAAAACCCTGCGGTGGTGAATGCCATTGGCGCCCATCATGATGAAATGGAAATGCAATACGTGATCTCTCCAATTATCCAGGCCTGTGATGCCATCAGTGGCGCAAGGCCGGGTGCAAGGCGTGAGATCATGCAGCAATATATTCAAAGGATCAAGGACCTTGAGAACCTTGCCATGACCTACCCAGGGGTGGAAAAGGCCTATGCGATCCAGGCTGGGCGTGAGTTACGTGTGATCGTTGAGGCTGATAAAGTAACCGATGGCGAAAGCGATAAACTGAGCTTTGAAATGGCCCAGAAAATACAGACAGAGATGACCTACCCGGGCCAGATCAAGGTTACCGTGATTAGGGAAAAGAGGGCAGTAAATGTGGCGCGATAAGAAAATTGGAAAATCAGGGTATAGATTCAGATTTTTCAACTACTTTTGCCGTCCGTAAAAATTAAAATTATGAACGCAGCAGTTCAGTTTGTACACGACCAATTGACCGTTAAGAAGAACCATCCAAAGTTCAAGGCGGGTGATAATATTACTGTCAATTATAAGATCGTTGAAGGTGGTAAAGAGCGTATCCAGAGCTTTCGTGGCGATGTGATGAAAATGCAGGGAACCGGCTCAACAGCAAGTTTTACCGTACGTAAGATATCTGATGGTGTGGGTGTGGAACGTTTGTTCCCTATCCTGTCGCCAAATATTGATTCTATCCTCCTGAACAAGGTAGGAAAGGTTCGCCGCGCTAAATTGTACTACCTGCGTGAGCGTAGTGGCAAGAGCGCAAGGATCAAGGAAAAACGTATGTAGGAGCAGGTCAAAACTTGTTAAATGGTGTTTTGATACCGTTTTTGTTTCTAACTTTACATTTCAAATAAAACAAGGTTATGGGAGATTTATTTAGTGGTCCGCACATCATCCTGATTGCCCTCGTGGTGTTACTGATGTTTGGCGGTAAAAAAATTCCTGAATTGATGCGTGGTTTGGGAAGAGGTATCAGGGAATTTAAAGATGCCAAAGACAATGTAAAGAGAGAGATCGAAGACCATGTTAACGAAGACAAGTCTTCAAATAATAACAATAACAATTCTGGATCGAACAGGCCTAATACCACAGGCACTTCTTCTCCAAGCAACAACTAATTTTATCCTTATCAAATAGTTGAAGCCCTGCAAGTAAACGCTGCGGGGTTTTTTATTTGCAATATTTTTTTATACTGCTGTATCTTTATTCTTCATGAAATTATTTAGTAGAAACGAAAATAGTGATGGGACAAGGGCAGAGATGTCTTTCATCGAGCACATAGATGTACTGAGAGGGCATTTATTCAAATCTGCTATTGCCGTTGTGATCGGCGCCATTGTGATGGCGGTCTATAATAATTTTATTGTAAAGAAAATATTGATGGGGCCCACGCATAAGGATTTCCCCACTTATGGTATCCTGTGCAGGCTCAGCCAGAAATTAGGGATGGGCAGCAAGCTTTGCATGAGCCAGATAAATGTAAAGATGCAGAGCACAACGGTAGCAGGGCAGTTTGATGTGTACTTCAATATTATTTTAACGGGTGGTTTCATACTTGCATTCCCATACGTCTTCTGGCAGTTCTGGAAATTTGCCAAACCTGCTTTGACCACAAGAGAATTAAAGAATACAAGAGGCGTGATCTTCTGGGTCTCTTTACTTTTTTTCACGGGTGTGTTCTTCGGATATTTTGTGATAGCGCCTTACACCATTAATTTCTTCGCCAACTTTTCGGTGGATGATAATGTTCAGAATATCTGGACCATCGGCAGTTATTTTAGTACGATCGTACCGCTGATATTGGGCGCCGGGCTTGCCTTTCAATTGCCGCTTGTGATGTATTTCCTGGCAAAAGTGGGTGTAGTGAGTGCCGCATATTTGCGCCGTGTTCGTAAATATGCTATTTTAATTATGCTGATCGTTGCAGGTATCATTACTCCGCCCGATATGATCAGCCAGATCGTTTGTACTATTCCGCTCATGCTTCTATATGAAATAAGCGTTTGGCTTTGTATGAAGGTTGAGAAAAAGAAAGCACAGGAAGATGCTGCAGAATGGGGATAGGAATAGTGTGTGATGAATGAGATCCCGCATTTTTGATTTACTAAAACCCGCAATTTGTTTTCTTTTAGTTCGATACAAGACTATCATGTTTTTTTGACCGGCAACCCCAATGGCTGTGTTACGGCGGTAGGCCATTACCTGTCTGTCATAGAAGAAAAAAAACACCTCAACGCGTTTCTCGAAATTTTTGCAAACGATGCTTTGCAACAGGCATCCGCTTTAGATGTGCAAAGAGCAACTGGTAAACCTTTGGGCAAACTTCATGGGGTTGTGATAGCATTAAAAGATAATCTCTCTTATAAAGGCCATAAGGTTTCTGCCTCTTCACGAATGCTGGAAGGGTTTATTTCCATTTACAATGCAACTGCAGTGGAGAAATTACTGGCAGAAGGAGCCATCATCATTGGCCGTACCAATTGCGATGAATTTGCTATGGGCAGCAGCAGTGAAAATTCTGCTTTCGGGCCAGTAAAAAACGGATTGGATGAAACCCGTGTACCCGGTGGTTCTTCGGGGGGATCGGCAGTGGCAGTGCAGATGGGTATGTGCATGGTTAGTCTGGGAAGCGATACCGGTGGATCGGTACGACAGCCGGCAGATCTTTGTGGTGTAGTTGGATTAAAACCAACTTATGGGCGTATATCGCGTTATGGATTGATCGCGTATGCTTCTTCATTTGATCATATTGGTGTTTTTGCAAATACAGTTGATGACGCGGCGCTCGTATTAGAAAGCATTTCAGGGCCTGATGAATTTGACAGTACCGTTTCGCAAAAACCTGTTCCCAATTATTTGGCACAAAAAGAGAAAGGAAAAAAATACCGCATCGCTTATTTTAAAGAAACGATAGATCATTCGAGGCTGGACAAAGAAATATCAACTCAGATAAAATCTTTTATAGATGTACTGAAAGCTGATGGGCATACAGTAGAGCCGGTTGATTTTGACCTGATAGAATATGTGGTGCCAACTTATTATGTTCTTACCACAGCGGAAGCATCAAGTAACCTTTCACGTTTTGACGGAGTGAAATACGGTTACCAGTCATCAGTAAAAACTACCGATCTCACAGAATGGTATAAACAAACACGTAGTGAAGGATTTGGAAAAGAAGTAAAGCGGCGCATCCTGCTTGGCACCTTTGTTTTAAGTGCCGGATATTACGATGCGTATTTTACCAAAGCACAACAGATCAGGCATATACTGGTTGATAAAGCGAAGGAAGTATTTTCCAATTATGACGCGATCATTTCTCCCACAGTGCCCACCACCGCTTTTTTATTAAACGAAAAAGCAAAGAAAGATCCTATCGAAATATTGCTGGCTGATATTTATACGGTCTTTGCCAATCTCACGGGCATACCGGGCATATCCATTCCTCTCTTTAAACACAGTAATGGTTTGCCATTTGGGCTGCAGGTGCTCACCGAACATTTTAATGAAGAAGGGTTGATTAATCTTTCAAGAGAGATGACGAAATTGAAACAGTAGTAATTTTATTTTCCTGGCGGAAACTGTTTGTAGATTGTTCCTCTTGATAAAACACAGATCATTATAATATTGGGATGAATGTATTCAATTCCGATGCGCCAATCACCCACTCTTATCCTGTAAAAATGTTCGCCTTTACTCTGCCCTTCTATCTTCTTATAATTAAGTCCACTCGTTTGAAGGCTTGTTGCCTCTTCTAGGACTATTATAATTTTTGCTACAGCAGCCTGGGTAGATGAAGGTGTTTTTTTAAGGTGTTTATCGAAGAAGTTTTTAAATATTAACTCCATCCCATCCTCTTTTTGAACTCTTCGGAAGAGATGGTTTCTTCGTTTTTGCTGGCACGCATGAGTTGTAATAGCAGGTAATCTTCTACTTCTTCATTATCGATCACATCCATTATCTTCTGAACTTCATCGGCGCTCCAGTTACCACGCTGTTTCTTTTGTGAAAAGTTTGCTGCTTTCATGTCTATTTTTTTTGCTATATAATCATTACGGTACCCACTGATCTTTATCAGTTCACCAAGGGTTTCAACCAAGGTTTTATAATTATGGACTATTTTTTGTGCCATAATGAGGAATATAATTGCAAAAAAATAAATTACAATACAAAAATAATAAATTATTTCATACGCCCAAATAATTCGCAAAAATATTATTTGGATTCGTCCAAAGGTTGCAGAACCCTTCTTATCGCTTCAGCCTTTAACAAGCATTCCTCATATTCTTTTTCGGGCTCACTATTAAAAGTGATGCCACCACCCACCTGGTAGCTGAGGTATTTTTGAGAAGCACTATAGAGAATGCTTCTTATCACCACATTAAAATCAAAATTTTTATTTGGATCGATATAACCTACGCTGCCGGAGTAAAGTCCGCGTTTGGTTTGTTCGTATTGCTCAATCAATTCCATCACTTTTCTTTTGGGTGCGCCTGTCATGCTACCCATCGGGAAAGTTGCTTTCAGTATTTCAACCAGGTCAACACCTTCTTTTAATGTGCCCGCAACAGTTGATACCATTTGATGTACCTGCGGAAAAGTATAAATGCCAAACAATTCTTCTACGTGTACAGAACCTTCTACGCAAACCTTGCTCAGATCGTTTCGCACAAGGTCAACGATCATAACATTTTCGCTTCTTTCTTTTGCGCTGTTATGTAATTCCTGTTTCATTAACTCGTCCTTTGCCGCGTCTTTATGGTTTCTTTTGAAAGTGCCTTTTACTGGTTGAGAGAGAATGCGGCCACCGGTTCTTTTTAAATAACGTTCAGGGCTTGCGCACAAAAGATATTTGTCATTCAATTTATAAAAACAGGCAAAAGGAACAGGAGATATTTTTGTGAGTTGATTGTACACACTGATAGCATCGATCTCTGCATTATCTGCAAAAAACTCTTGGCAGAAATTGATCTCATAACAATCGCCGCGCTGAATATGTTTTTTCAGGCTTTCAATGGCAGAAATATATTCCTGTTTGGTTATCCTTGGCTTGATAACGAGCTTTGGATCATTCCCAACAGAGATAGATTCTTTTTGTATTTGATCATATATCTCTGCCGGAGAAATAGTAAGTGAAGCGATGGTAAGTGTATCGCCCGATAACTGTAAAACGATCTCAGGCTGAAAGAAAAAAATATCCGGGAACCCGATGCCATCAAAATGTTTGGAGCTAAGTGGTTCTATATAATTTTTACAATCGTATCCCAGGTGACCGAATATCCAATCGGGCGTGTTGTTATTGAATTCACGTAATCCCGAAGCTTCGGGAGTTAACGGATCATCTTTTGGTTCGAAAATTTTTACGGCGCCTGCTGCTACCAGGCATTCTACCGTGTTATTATGGCGGGAAGTATAATGGTGGTTATCCAATAAAACACAAATGTTGAACCGGTTGGCCCAGCTCAACATCTGTTGCTTGAATGAATCAATATTGGTTATTGCAAATTCTGCAGTTATTCTTTTCACTGGCAATAAGGATGATCAGTAATCATCATCTTCATCATCAAAACTGTCTTTATCGTTAAAGAGATCGAATTCTTTAAAGTCCTCGTCAATTTTAAAATCATCTTCTTCCTCACCTTTCTTCTTGCCGGTTGCTGGTGCTTTCTTCCCTTTTGATTTAGGCACATCAAATTCATCAAAATCCGGATCCCAGTCATCATCGCCTTCTTCCGGTTTCTCCCACTCGTCTGCTTCTTCAGGGGCATCATCGTCGTCGTCATCATCTTCTTTTGATTTCTTAGACGAAGTTTTTGCAGACGGCTTCTTAGAAGATGGCTTTTCTTCTTCTTCCTCATCGTCATCATCATCGGGCAGCTTCTTGCTTTTCGAAGATGAGTTGTCGGCCTCGTTACCTGGTAATGAGGTCTTCTTTGAAGTGGATTTGATATCCTTATCAGATTTTGCTGCCATGGTTCCTAATAAGTTTGGTAACGTAAAATTTCACCGCAAATCAATATCAACCAAAAAAATCTTTTCTTTTTTTAATAAAAACCGGAAGATCATAAACAAACGATCTGTTCCCGGCCAGGGCCATTTGAAACAAATTTTACCGGTGCTCCAATATAACGATTAATAAAGTCAATATAGGTTGACATATTTCCCGGCAAAACTGCTGCATCGGTGATTTTTGTTGTATCCATATTCCACCCTTTGAAGTGTTTATATATGGGTTCTATCTGTGAACGCATCATCTGGAAAGGTATTTCCTGCGTTTCTTTGCCGTTTATTTTATAGGATGTGCATACATCCAGGTCCTCAAAGCCATCCAATACATCGGCTTTTGTCATGACAACCTGTGTTACGCCATTGAGCATGCAGGCATACTTCAACGCAACAAGGTCAATCCAGCCGCAGCGGCGCGGACGCCCTGTAGTAGCGCCAAACTCACTACCCACCTTTCTTAATTCTTCACCTGTAGCGTTTTCCAGTTCTGTTGGGAAAGGCCCGCCACCCACACGGGTACAATAAGCTTTGGTAACACCCAGCACTTCATTGATCTGTTTGGGGGATACACCCAGTCCATTGCAAACTCCCGCAGAAATGGTATTGGAAGAAGTAACAAAAGGGAATGTTCCAAAATCAATATCCAGCATACTTCCCTGGGCGCCTTCGGCCAGTACTTTTTTGCCTTCTGATATTTTATTGTTGATGAAGTATTCGCCATTGACAATATTCAGGGTGCGCAAAAATTCCAATGCTTCAAAAAATTCCTCTTCCCATGCGGTGATATCTTCAATGAAATGGAAATTGTCCAATAATTTCTGGTGCTTGAGCCTGAGTTTAATATACTGGCTGATAAAATTTTTATCCAGGAGGTCGCCAACACGAAGTGCATTGCGCCCGGTCTTGTCCATATACGCCGGCCCAATACCCTTCAAAGTAGAGCCGATCTTGCTTTCTCCTTTTTGTAATTCACTGGCTTTATCAAGCGCACGGTGCGTGGGAACAATGAGGTTCGTCCTTTCAGAAATAAAAAGATTTTTCTTTACATCAATTCCAAATGCTGCAACAGAATCACATTCCCTTTTCAATGTAACCGGGTCAAGCACTACGCCATTACCAATAATATTGATCGTGTTTTGATGAAAGATGCCGGAAGGTATCTGGTGAAGCACCATTTTTTTTCCTTCAACATATAAAGTATGTCCTGCATTTGGGCCACCCTGGAAACGAGCAATGATATCATACCTGGGAGCGAAATAGTCAACGATCTTTCCTTTGCCTTCGTCGCCCCATTGTAAACCTAGAATTACATCCACCATAATAGTTGCTTGATATGCAGCAAATGTAGTGACGGAATGCCGCGAAATGAAAATGTTTGAATGAAATCTTTTTATACAGTTTGCCTGTGGAAAAATAGCAACTGCCAATAATGGATCGGAGATATTTTAACTCGCCTCATCCTCCGTATCAAACCTGTCAACCGACTGTATGCCGTTGAGTTCTTTCAGTTTGATTACCAGTTCTTCGAGTTCTTCTTTGTCGTGCACAAATACTTTCACGGTTCCCTGGAATAAGCCCTCACCCGATTCTATCGTCAGTGCCGCAATATTGATCTTGAGTTCCCCGCTTATAACGTTCGTTATTTTATTAATGACGCCCACATCATCCATGCCAATGATCTTGAGACCGGTAAGGAAAGAGATCTCCTTGTTCTTGGCCCATTTGGTCTTTACCACCCTGTGCCCGTAATTGGACAATAACTGAGTGGCATTGGGGCAGCTGGTACGGTGAATGATCAACCCTTTGCCGGTACTCACAAATCCAAAAACGTCGTCACCCGGAATGGGGTTGCAGCATTTCGCAAGCGTGTACATGATCTTGTCACTGCTTTCACCAAAAATGATGAGTTCGGAATCTTTTTTATTGTATGTTTTTTGTGTGGGCTGATCAAATGTAATTTCTGTAACATGTTTGGGTTTGGGCGCTTCCAGCCGGTCGCCCAGCACCTGGAAATCCTTGAGTTCTTTCAGGTCAATACTCTTTGTTGCTATCCTGTACAACAGATCCAAATGCGATGGCAGTTTGTAAAAATGTGCCAGCTCATCAATATTGCCAGGAGTGTATGCTGCACCAATGCCTTCTAATTTTCGCTGCAGGGTATATTTTCCATCATCAGCTACTTTGCGTTTTTCCTCGCGCAGCGCATCCTTGATCTTGCTCTTCGCTTTGGCAGTTACAACAATACTCAGCCAGTCCTCACTTGGTTTTTGTTTATTGCTGGTAATGATCTCTACCTGGTCGCCGCTGCGTAATTTATGGCTGATAGGAACCAACTTATGATGCACTTTTGCGCCGATACATTTTGTGCCGATGGCGGAGTGGATCGAGAAAGCAAAATCCAAAGCAGTACTTCCGGTGGGCAACATTTTTACTTCGCCCTTTGGCGTGTACACATAAATTTCTTCGGCAAGAAAAGAAGTTTTGAAATCCTGCAAAAAGTCAACGCTGTCAGTATCCTGCGTAGCCAATACTTCGCGTATCTGCCCAAACCATTTATCAAAACGGTCCTCATCATTGCTGCCTTCCTTGTATTTATAATGTGCGGCAAGCCCTTTTTCTGCGATCTCATTCATTCGCTTGGTACGTATCTGTACTTCCACCCATTTACCCTGGGGGCCCATCACCGTTGTATGTAAAGCTTCATAGCCATTGCTCTTTGGACTGCTCAGCCAGTCGCGCAGCCGCTCGGGCGAAGGAGTATATTCATCCGTGATCATTGAATACACTTTCCAGCAATCTTCTTTTTCTTTTTCCGGGGCCGAGTTGAGAATAACGCGAATAGCGAATAGGTCATACACTTCATCAAATGCCACCCCTTTCTTTTTTATTTTATTCCAGATAGAGTGGATGCTTTTGGGCCTTCCATACATTTCAAAATCA
>CAISDV010000080.1 GCA_903884185.1 uncultured Chitinophagaceae bacterium
CCCTTTGCTTCCTTTGCTCCCGAAGTTTCGGGATTTGCGTGAAACCCTATCTTCCAAACATCCTATCCAAACTATCTTCTTTAAATTCCAAATAAGTTGGATTGCCTGTTGGAGTGATATTAGGGGTGTTGCATTGAAACAATTCATCCACTAATACCTGCATTTCTTTTTGAGCGAGTTGCCTGCCTGACTTAATAGCAAGCTGGCGCGACATACACCGAACTAATTTCTCGCGCTTGCTGAATTTCATATCGCTGTTAAAATGTTTGAACTGTTCTATCAGCAACTCAACAGATTTTTTTTCATCTCCCTGTAATATATCGGCAGGTGTTCCTTGTATCACGAAAGTATTGCTGCCAAAGGGTTCTACCAGGTAGCCAATCGTTAATAGATCTGGCAACATGTCTTCTAACAGGGCCGCATCCGCAGGCGCCAGTTCAAGTGTAACGGGAAATAAACTCTTTTGCGCAGGCATTGGTTTGCCGTGTGCCGCGGCGCTATACTGCTCATACAAAATCCTTTCATGCGCCAGCTGCTGGTGCACAAGGATGAAGCCATTGCTTGATGACACGATTATATAAGTATTGTGGAGTTGAGCTAGGGGGATTCGGGATTCGGGATGCGAGATACGGGGTTCGGGATGGGGGATGGGGGATACGGGATGCGAGATGCGGGATGCGGGATCTGTGGAAGGAGATTCTGCATTTGCAGCTGGATTAAAAAATTCCTTCCAGTGTTTTAACTCACTTTTCTCCGTAGGATCAATTGCGTGTGCCTGGTGTTTCTGTGTAAATGTTTTAAAAATACTGGACGAAGAAATAGCCTGCTGTTTATCCGTGGTGAATGGTTTGCTAATAGATTCCAATCCCTGTATCTCTGCATTCAATGTAAAATCGAGTGAAGGTGCTACGCTGAATTGAGCCAGCGCATGTTTTACTGCTGCCTGCACAAAAGCATATACGATCTTTTCATCTTCAAACTTTATTTCCTGTTTTGTCGGATGCACATTGATATCTATCTGCGAAGGATCAAGGTCAATGAACAAAACATAACTCGGGAAACTGTCTTTCGCGATCATCTGGTCGAAGGCACCCATGACAGCATGATTGAGATAAGCGCTTTTAATAAAACGGCTGTTCACAAAAAGATATTGATCACCACGGGTCTTTTTTGCTGTTTCGGGCTTGCCAACAAATCCATAAATATTCATGTAGTCGGTATCTTCCTTCACACTTACCAGCTTTGCATTATAATTATTCCCCAATACCTGCGTGATACGTTGTTTAAGGTTGCCCGATTCAAGATGAAATACTTCCTGCCCATTACTTGTAAAAGAAAAAAATATTTGCGGAAAGGCCATCACCACATGAATAAACTCGTCTATGATATGGCGCATCTCTGCGGCATTGCTCTTTAGAAAATTTCTTCTCGCGGGAACATTGAAGAAAAGGTTTTTCATGCTGATGCTTGTGCCAACAGGGAATGCACAAGGTTCCTGCTTTATAACTTCACTGTTCTCGATCTCGATAGAACAGCCCAATTCATCTTCGGCACGTTTTGTTTTTAATTCCACCTGTGCAACGGCAGCAATGGATGCTAAAGCTTCACCGCGGAAGCCCATTGTCTTTATCCGGAACAGGTCATCAATATTGCGGATCTTACTGGTAGCATGCCGCTCGAATGCCATTCTTGCATCGGTCTCACTCATGCCATTACCATTATCTATTACCTGCACCAGGTTCTTGCCTGCATCTGTAACGATGAGTTTTATTTCTGTGGCGCCTGCATCCACGGCATTCTCCAATAACTCTTTAACGGCGCTGGCGGGGCGCTGAATCACCTCACCTGCGGCGATCTGGTTGGCAATATTATCGGGCAATAATTGAATGATATCTGTCACAGTCCTCTTTATTATAAAAGTCTGTAAAAATAGAACTATTGCGGCTTCTGCAAAGCACCAAGGGGTTACATTTGTGACTTAAAGTTTTTACGAATGAAATTGAGTGCAGATATTAAACGGCTGGAAAGGATTTTTCTCCCAAAAGAATTTATTGTAACCGATTGGAATAGCCTGGAGCCATGGTTTAAAAATCTTCTTGAAAGAGAGATCGGTTCTGTGGAACAACTCAGGCACTGGCTGAGGGATATGAGTGAACTGGAAGCAGCAGTAAGCGAAGATGCTTGCTGGCGACAGATCAAAATGACATGCGATACTTCGAACAGGGCACTGGAAGATGCATTTACTTATTTCTGTATGGAGATACAGCCAAAAATACAGCCCTATGCCGATCAGCTAAACAGAAAATTAATTGCCTCCCCTTTTACAAAAGAACTGGATCCGAAACTATTTTTTACTTACCTGCGGTCAGTTAAAAAAAGTATTGACCTTTTTCGTGAAGAGAATATTCCCCTGCAGGCAGAACTAAGTGTGATGCAACAACAATATGCCGCAATTGCAGGCCAGATGACCGTGGAAGTAAAAGGGCAGGAATATACTTTACAACAGGCAGCCAAATTTTTAGAAAGCCACGACAGGAGCCTGCGTGAAGAAGTTTACCGGAAAATACAGGAACGAAGATTGAAAGACCAGCAACCACTGCATGAATTATATTCTGAACTGATAGAAAGAAGAAACCGCGTTGGAAAAAATGCCGGCTTTGAAAATTACCGCGACTATAAGTTCGCGGAAATGGGCAGGTTTGATTACACTAAAAAGGATTGCTACGATTTTCATGAAGCGGTGAAACTACATGTACTACCGATCGTTGAAAAAATTTACCGGAAGAAAAAAGAAAAATTAGGATTGGATACGCTCCGCCCCTGGGATACAGAAGCAGAACCTGATGGCGTAAAAGCATTGAAACCTTTTTCGAATGGAGAAGACCTGCTAAAAAAATCCATCACTTGTTTTGAACAGCTCGATCCATTCTTTGCTGACTGTTTGCGTAAGATGGATGAGATGAAACATTTTGATCTCGAAAGCAGGAAGGGAAAAGCACCGGGTGGCTATAACTGTCCATTAGCAGAAAGTGGCGCACCATTTATTTTTATGAATGCTGCCGGACAGATGGATGATGTAACTACAATGGTACACGAGGGTGGACATGCAGTGCATTCTTTTTTGTCGCATCATCTTGAGTTGAGTGCTTTCAAAGAATATCCTATGGAGATCGCTGAAGTAGCGAGCATGGCAATGGAACTCTTTAGTATGGCACATTGGGAGAGTTTCTTTAATGATAAAGCTGATCTGCAAAGGGCAAAAGAACACCAACTGGAACGAACCATCACCATCTTCCCATGGATCGCAACGATTGATAAATTCCAGCATTGGATTTATGAAAACCCAACGCACACCATTGAAGAAAGAACAAATAAGTGGATGGAGATACTGAATGAATTTTCTACAGACTCCATTGATTTCAGCGGACTAGAAATGTTCCGAAAGATCGGATGGCAGCGGCAGCTGCATTTATTTGAAGTGCCTTTTTATTATATCGAATATGGTATTGCACAGCTTGGTGCCATTGGCTTGTGGATGCAGTACAAAAAAGATCCGAAACAGGCATTGCAGAATTATATCAACGCCTTAAGCCTTGGCGGAACAAAAACACTTCCCGAATTGTATGCCACCGCAGGATTGAAATTCGACCTTTCACCCGGACATATTAAAACACTGATGGAATTTGTGAATGAGGAGATGGAGAAATTGTAATCTCGTCCCCGTCTCTGACGGGGATGCATTGGTCTCCCGACTTTGTCGGGATGCATTGCCAAGGATGCGTAAGCAACAGTTTTGTCGGAGATTTGAATGGCAGTAGATTGGTAGAAAGATATCTAGATTAATTATTCGGCGACAAAGTCGCATTATAGAGCATCCCCGATGGAATCGGGGATGAGAGGTAAAAGCAAATTAATTATGTTCGACATAGTCGAACAACCAAAGCATCCCCGTCAGAGACGGGGACGAGACGAAATATATTTATACACGACTTGCCGCAATATTCACACGCAAACCTCCACCAATCCCTTCTTCCCCTTATAATCCCTCGCCGAACTATGTAAATATTCCTCTGGCTCATCAACGATCATAGCACGCACAGGATTATTATGTGTGTAGTTTATCTTTTGCCAGAAAATAGCATTCCAGCTTAATAAAACGGCATGATTACTGTCATCCCAGACATGATATACTTCAACATTGCTCCTGTATTTTCCATGGTAAGCAAAACGATATAATAACCAGTCTCTCCGGCTTTCTTTTTCATTTTGCATCCATGCCAGTATTTCTTTGGCTGTCCATTTTTTGAAATCGCGGATAACATATGATAAATCTAGTTTTGGAGAAGATACAACAAGGTGCAGGTGATTACTCATCAGGCACCAGGCATAGATATTAAGCTCTTTTTCTTTTACGCAGAAATTCAGGGAATCTACAATGATCTGTTTGCATTCTTTACGGGTAAACACATCCACCCAATCAACAAGTGTGAATGTTAAGAAATGCGGTGAATGTTGTTCTGTTATTTTGTAACGATCTCCTGACATAATGAACTATTTACATTAAGAAATGTATTTAGGAAATTATGAGAGGTTAATGCATTGAATACGGTCGACAGAGTCGACCTACCAAGGCATCCCCGATGGAATCGGGGACGAGAGGGGTAAATGCAAATTAAATACGGTCGACAAAGTTGACCTACCAGAGCATCCCCGCATCCCCGACAGAGTCAGAGGACGATAATCGGGGACGAATATTATTTTTCTTCCGGAGGTTTTTGTTGTGGCGGCCTGTTAGGAGGTCTTTGCTGAGGCCTTTGTTGTTGTCCGCCCTGTGGTGGGCGCTGTTGCTGTGAGCCACGCTGCTGCCCGCCTTGTGGTGGACGGGATTGTTGTCCTCTATTATCTTGCTGTCCCCTGTTATCTGGCCTGCGGTCGCGGTTATTTCTGTTATCACGATCCTGGTCTCTTCTGCGCCTGTCGTTCTTTTCAAGGCTGCGTAAGCTGATTTGTCCAACCACGTCAACAAACTGTGGTTCTATTTCTTTTGGTTTGCCAGTTGTTACATCTACTACATCAAGCTCTTCGGGACGAATGCCTTTTGCATTCATCTGCTTGATATCTTTTACAGTCTGGATCGTTAACGGATAATGTTTACTGCCACCCTGTATCATATACCACATCAAATTCTTGAAGATGTCTTTCTTTATCAGGAAAGCAACGCCCTTTGCTGTTTCAATAGTATCTGCATTGTCAGGAAAATATTGCAGTGCATCCAAATAAGTATCCAGCTCATAATTCAAACAACATTTCAGCCTGCCGCATTGGCCGCTCAATTTTGTTTGATTGATAGATAAATTCTGGTATCGTGCTGCGGTGGTGTTCACGCTTTTGAAATCAGTTAGCCAGGTGCTGCAGCAAAGTTCTCTTCCGCAACTTCCTATGCCACCGATCTTTCCTGCTTCCTGCCTGATACCTATCTGGCGCATTTCCACTTTCACTTTAAATTCGCCCGCAAAAATCCGGATCATCTCGCGGAAGTCAACACGGTCATCTGCTGTATAAAAAAAAGTTGCTTTTTTCCCATCGGCCTGTATCTCCACTTCACTCAATTTCATTTGTAGTTTCAGGTCTCTTGCCACTTCCCGGCTGCGTGCAAGAATTTTGGCTTCGCGGCTCTTGCTTATTTTAAAACTTTCAATATCGCGATCGCTGCTACGGCGCAATATCTTTTTAATTTCTGCGCTGAACTCATCAACGCCATGTTTTTTCATTTGCATACGCACCAGCTCGCCTGAGAGGCTTACTTCGCCTACATCAAATCCGCCCACACCTTCCACGCTCACTAATTCGCCTTTTTCAAAATATTGTAAGGTTGTGTTGCGAAAAAAATCTTTCCGGCTGCCTTGTTTAAAACTCAGTTCCACCACTTTACAGGTGCTTTCAGGGTCTTCGAAGGGAAGATTACGAAGCCAGTCATGAACATTCATCCTGTTACAGCCGCCGGTGCTGCAACTGCCATGGCTTTGGCAGCCATTAGGTGTACCCGTACCGCAAGATCCACATGACATATCAGTAAGTTGATAGGTTAAAAATCAATAAATGAGGGAAATGGATGTGGGACGAACTGCTGTACTGCTTTCAACACCTGTTGTGTCACTCACTTCAGCGCCTGTAATGCTTTTCAGCCGGCTAAAGTGTCAGGATGATATGTTATTTGTGTGACTCAATTTGCTATCTCTATTGTTGATAAGCGTAATACGTAAAAGTGTGTGTACCACAGCCAGTTCCACCAAATCCTTGCCTCAATGCCCAAAAATAGGGAATTATCCTCAATAGCGGCCTATGCCATGACCAGAGACTTATTTTGGATGATATGGTAGAACCGGATGCTCAGTGCCTGGAACAGCATTTTGCCATTGGCATTGCGTTCTATATGGTAGGAGGCTTTGTCCAGTTCATCAATCAGTGCGTGTTGCTGGCTTACAGATGCGATCTTGTTCAACCGCTGGGCAAAATCTTTTTCATTATCTGCCAGCAGGATGTTTTCGGCGCCTAAGATCCTGATGCGGACACTCTGTTCCAGTAAATGAATAAAATAGCGAAGAAACTGTTTCTGTTTTTCCCTTCCCATTTTGGTGATCTCTTCGGTGAATTTTATCTGCGATGTTGGGCCGCCTTTCAAAATGGCGTTCAACCATTCTCTTAATAAACTTTGCCAATCTTCTTCAGCATGTTGTAATAACTGAAGTGCTTCACGATAATTGCCTTCGCAGATACCTGCTACTTGCCTGGCTGTGTCTGGCGAAGTGTTTGGTATTTGCAATAGGGCCTGTTCCACATCTTTGTTTTCCAGTAAAGGAATTTTTATCAGTTGGCAGCGGCTGAGAATAGTAGGTAATATTAATTCTTCATTTTCTGCTACCAGTAAAAACAAGGTGTTTGGCGGCGGCTCTTCTATCAACTTTAATAATTTATTTCCTTCTTTGCCAAGATATTCCGGCATCCATAATACAAGCACTTTGTATTCGCTCTCGAAACTTTTCAGGCTAAGTTTTTTGATGATATCATTACACTCATCGGCGGTGATATTGCCCTGTTTGTTTTCTGCGCCGATAAACTGTAACCAGTCATACACATTCCCATATGGAAACTGTTCAACAAATTCTCTCCAATTGCTGATATAATCACTGCTTACTGGTTTATCGCCCGATTTTTTTGGGATCACCGGGTAGGAAAAATGCAGGTCGGGGTGTATCAGTTGCGATGCACGCTGAAACGCAGGCAGGGTGGCTATCTCATCGGGGTGAACAAAGGCGGGTGCCGGCTCCATGGCTGTAAATCCGCCAAACAGATCAGCAACGGGTACGGGTGCAGGCGGCTGACTCACTACATATTGTGCAAATGCCAGTGCCAGCGGAAGTGCGCCGGATCCTTCTTTTCCAAGAAAAAGCAAAGCATGGCTGAGGCGGTTCTGTTGTACCATTTCCGCCAGGTGCTGTTTTACTTCCTGTTGCCCTATTACATCCTTAAAAAGCATAGAAGCGAAGATAACGGTCGGGCCCGTGATTTGCGAAAGATGGGAATAACTTAGGTGCAATAAAAAATGGATGGGCTTTTGCAAGCCCATCCATCAATATAAATCAGTTAAAAAACTATTTCAGGTATTTCAGGATATCATCATCATCTGGTTTCACTTTGCTTGGGAAATAAGCGATCATTTTTCCATTCTCATCCAGCAAAAATTTATTGAAGTTCCATGCGATGGTAGCATCCAAAACGCCATTTTCACTTTTATTGCAAAGCCATTTGTAAATAGGAGAGATGTTATCGCCCTTTACATCCACTTTTGCAGACAATGGGAACGTAACACCATAACGTGCTTTGCAGAATTCCTGTATTTCTGTTTCAGTGCCTGGTTCTTGTCCGCCAAACTGGTTGCAGGGAAAACCAATCACCACCAGTTTATCTTTATACTGCTCAGATACTTTTTGCAGTGCTTCATATTGTGGCGTGAAGCCGCATTTGGAAGCCGTATTTACCACGAGAATTTTCTTGCCTTTGTAATCAGAGAATTTGATCTCTTTGCCTTCGATGGATTTCGCTTTAAATGCGTAGATGCTTTCCACCGGAGATACGAATGTAAATGCACTCAATACTAATATTGCTGCAATGGTTGATAGATATTTCATGATTAATTATTTGTAGCAAAATTAATATCATTTCAGGGAAAGGGTAAAAAATTTGTGATGAAGGGCTGGAAAGGAGTTATTCCAGCGTAAAAAAGGGCAAAGAGTCATCCTCTACTGTAGTAAAATTGAGTATTTTGGCGGATGTGTATCCTTAAGAATTGTACGTAATCCATGAAACTCTTAAAAAGTTTATCGATACTTATTCTCTTATCCTGCTTGCCAATTAAAAATGTTGAGCGAAAAATTATTATTAAATCTATTGGGTGGCAATTCCCGTTGACTAATGAAATAAATTTTAAAGATTCTGCATTTGATTCGAAAGGGGAATTAGTTGATGAAATTCCAACAAGCGGGCCTTCATTAAGACTGTTTACGATTAAAGATTCTTCATTCGGTTCTTTTAGTGCTTATTTAAGAAAGAATACCTTAAAATTTAATGACTGGAAAGAATGGCATGATAAAGACACTAAATACTATTTTGAACAATTAAGGCGACTTCCTCGTATGCAAGTTTTGGAAACAAAATACTACACTGTAACAATTGACACTGTCAGTTTTTTAGTACAGTACGTTAAGTATATTAAGAATGACAAAGCAGATACAGTTCATGTTTATCACCATTATGGCAGAATAAACGGGATTGAACTTGATATTAGCTTTGACTATAACAAAGAAGTGAACGGAAAAAAATACATCGACATAATTAAAAGATCAAAATTTATTGAATAGCTAAGTATGATAATTATCAAATCGTATACGCCACCGTCGCAATGCTTATAGTAATACCTTCTATTAACCTGATCGCCGAAGCGCAGGCTTCCAAAGTGGCGCCGGTTGTTACTACATCATCCACTAATAAAATATGTTTGCTACGAAGGGCTTCTTTGTCTGCAACGGCAAAAACATCTTCCATATTCTGCCAGCGGCTGATACGGTTTTGATGTGTTTGTGTTTCCGTAAACCGTTTACGGACCACCGCATTTTTCAAAACAGGTTTACGCCAGATCTCGGCAATCCCCTCGCAAATAATGGCAGCCTGGTTATAACCGCGCTGCTGTTCTTTTTTTGAATTGAGGGGAAGAGGCACCAGTAAATCCACATCATGAAATCTTCTAGTTTCACTTAGCATGGCACCTGTCAATCTTCCCAGATAGATACCAGCTTTTTTATCGTTGCGGTATTTCAATCGTACCATCAGATGCTGCAACATGGAGTCTTTTGTAAAATAATAAGCAGCGCCGGCATTGGCAATATCCTGCCTGCCATAAAAGGCCTTTTCAATGGGATTGCCGCGTGCATGAAAGAAACCTGTTTCGGGCAATAAAGTAAAACATCTCAGGCAGAGCTGCTCATTCTCATTCAATGTATCGGTTCCGCAACACGCACAGTTATGCGGAAAAAGCAAATGAGAAAAATCTTTCAGGTATGATTTGAATAAAGGCATCTCCATAAATTTTTAATTTAATGAGGAGATAATGCCAGTATGCTGAGCGGGATAAAATGCTACTTCAATCAATCTTAGAAAAAATGCTGGTACACTTCCTGTACTTGCCCCAGGGCGATTACCTGTATTTTAAATGCTTTAGCGTTAAAACTTTTTTTATTAAAGCGTGATACGATGATCTTTTCAAAACCCAGTTTTTCTGCTTCTGCTATACGCTGCTCGATACGGTTCACAGCCCTGATCTCTCCATTCAATCCCACTTCTCCTGCAAAGCAAACCTGAGAGGGTAGAGGCTTGTCTTCATAAGATGATAATAACGCACAAATAACGGCCAGGTCAATAGACGGGTCTTCCACTTTTAAGCCCCCGGCGATATTGACGAACACATCCTTCACTCCAAAATGAAATCCTCCGCGTTTTTCAAGAACTGCCAAAAGCAATTGCAATCTTCTCAGGTCAAAGCCACTCACCGTGCGTTGCGGGGTACCATACACGCTTTGCGTAACAAGCGCCTGCACTTCTATCAGCAATGGGCGCAGGCCCTCTAATGTAGCTGCAATAGCACTTCCGCTTAATTGCTCATCTCTTTGTGCGATCAGGATCTCTGAAGGATTTGAAACCACTTTCATTCCCTCGCCTGTCATCTCATAGATACCCAGTTCAGACGTGCTGCCAAAGCGGTTCTTGAGTGTTCTCAAAATTCTGTAAGCATAATGCTGGTCGCCCTCAAACTGCAATACCGTATCTACCATATGTTCCAGGATCTTTGGTCCGGCAATGCTTCCATCTTTTGTAATATGGCCTATGAGGAAAACGGGAGTACCCGTATCTTTTGCAAAGCGCTGAAATTCTGCTGCACATTCTCTTATCTGCGAAACACTTCCTGCCGATGAATCTATCAAACCCGATTGCAATGTTTGTATTGAATCCACGATCACCAATTGCGGCTTCAGTTTTTTTATTTCCTGGAAAATTGTTTGCGTAGATGTTTCCGTGAGCAAATAAAAATTATCGTTCTTATAATGTAACCTGTCTGCACGCATCTTGATCTGCTGCTCGCTTTCTTCGCCGCTGATGTATAGAACAGATAACTCATTCATCATTAAACCATGCTGTAAAAACAAAGTACTTTTTCCAATTCCAGGTTCACCAGCAACAAGCACAATACTTCCGGGAACAATACCTCCTCCCAAAACACGATTAAACTCAGCATCTTTTGTGATGATCCTTTTTTCTTCGGTGCTGGTCACTTCACTTAATGCGATCGTCTTCTGTATTTTTTTCTCATCAGTGTAACCATTCCAGTTTTGTTCTTTGTTGCTTCCCTTGTCCAATACTTCTTCAACAAATGTGTTCCACTCCTGGCAGCTTGGGCACTTACCCAGCCACTTGGCACTTTCATGACCACAGTTGCTGCAAAAAAATGCTGTCTTAACCTTACTCATGGTATAAAGATAATCGCTGAAAAATGAAGAGGGGCTTTTATGCAATTGGGTAGATAAGTATCACTTTCGGAAACTCATCAGCCCAAAGAAAGTCACTTATTTATGAACAGAAATACCTCCGGTTTGGGGCACATAAAAGGGCTGACATTGCTGTCAACCCTCTTACTTACTAACCCATTAAATTCTACCACTAAATTACAATAATGGGGCACATGGCAAAATTATTTTTTGGGCTTGTGTAAAACTATTTTGACTACGAAGAAAGGGGTAAATTAGCCTTGGCCGGGGAATCGGCTTCACCGGACTGAGCCAGAAGGTTAAAATATAAAGTATACTAACTTATTGACAATCAATAAATTAAAAATAATTAGGTAAAAAAATAGACTTGGGTATTACAGTTTGATCTCTTCTTCCTGCTGGTCGAAGAACCTGAACTCGATCAGGTGGTAAGCACTGTTTGAGCGTAGCTTGAGGCTGGTTTTGTGCTTTTTCCTCCATTTGCGGGCAATGGACGAAAACAGGCCTTTTGTGAGGTGGGAATACACAATTGGGTGTACCACGAGGGTGAGATTTTTGTGCGAATGGGTTGCCAGGTAATAAAGGCGTTTTTCGATCTCATCTTCTAGTAGAAGTGTTGAGGAAATTTTACCTGTTCCGTTACAAACCGGGCAATCTTCAGAAGTATTGATGTTCACTTCAGGGCGCATACGCTGCCGGGTGATCTGCATCAATCCAAATTTCGAAATTGGCAACACAGCATGCTTGGCACGGTCGGTCTTCATAAAACCATCCATGGCTTCCTGTAACCTTCTTTTGTTATCGGGCAACTTCATATCAATAAAATCCACCACGATGATGCCACCAATATCTCTCAATCTTAATTGTCTTGATATTTCTTCTGCAGCTTCCAAATTTGTTTGCACTGCATTTTCTTCCTGGTTATTACTTACACTTTTATAACCGCTGTTCACATCAATGACATGCAATGCTTCTGTATGTTCAATAATTAGATAAGCGCCGCTGGGAAGATTGACGGTTTTTCCAAAAGAAGATTTCACCTGTTTAGTAATACCATACTGGTCAAAAACCGGAGTGCCGTTACTATGAAATGCAACAATCTCCGCTTTCTCGGGCGAGATACGCTGAATATAGTTTTTTGTGTCAGCAAAAATATTTTTATCGTTTATTACGATGCGGTTGAAATCTGCACTTAGCAAATCGCGCAGGATACTATTCGTCTTTCCCTGTTCGCTTAAAATTTTCGTGGGAGCAACTGCACCTTTCAAATTATTCTGAATGGTCTTCCATGTTTCAATCAATGATAACATATCCTGGTGCAACTCTGCCGTGCTCTTTCCTTCTGCAGCGGTTCTTACTATCACGCCGAAATTTTTTGGGCGAATGGCCTCAACGATCTTGTATAAACGTTTTCTTTCTTCTGAAGAATGGATCTTTTTAGATACGGCAACAATTTCATTGAAAGGGGTAACCACCACAAATCTTCCTGGCAGGCTCAGTTCGCAACTCAGCCGTGGGCCTTTGGCAGCAATGGGTTCTTTCAATATCTGCACCAATACACTTGGCTTGCCATTGAGCACCTCATTGATCTTCCCCGTTTTCACTATTTCAGGTTCGATATTAAATTTCGCAAAATCTAATGCACTACCATCCTTTGTATTCATTGCGATCTGGGTGAACTTGAGGATAGACCGGGCGTAGGGAGAGAGGTCTGTATAATGAAGGAAGGCGTCTTTTTCGAAACCCACATCTACAAATGCAGCATTCAATCCCGGCATCAGTTTTTTTACTTTGCCAAGATAGAGGTCGCCAACAGCAAAACTGGCATCAGATTTTTCGCTGTGCAGTTCTACGAGTTTTTTGTCCTCGAGCAAGGCGATCTCAACACCGCCTGGCGCCACATTAATAATTAATTCTTTGTTCACAAAGTTCGCAACTTTTAAAAATACATAATCACATTCCGGCATACAGAACATCCAAACACACTTTTCATATTTGCCTGGTCAGGGACGGAAGGTAAAGTTGCAGCGTTGAGAAAGGGAATGGCAAATACCGTTAGATGCTCAATGCCCGGGAGCATTGATTCGAAAACGGAAAGAACTACTTGTTCTTTTTATGTCGATTCTTACGTAAACGTTTTTTACGTTTGTGTGTAGCAATTTTATGACGTTTTCTTTTCTTACCACAAGGCATACTCGGTCAATTTTTAATTAGTTAAAATAATTTATTTCAGTTCGTTGATACGTTTATCAATGTCTTTTATGATCCCGGGATCGCCAATCAGTTTCTTCGATGCTTGATACCATTTTACCGCATTCAGCTTATCACCTTTCAGATCATAACAATCTGCGAGGTTAAAAACAGCTTCGGTATTCTGCGGCTGTTTTTGTACAATGATCAGAAAGTGTTCGATCGCTTTATCATACTGGCCGCTTCTCTTTCCGCCCAGTCCAAGAACCAGTTGGGCGTAAAGATTATCCGGGTTTTTCTGTGCGATCTCTCTTACAGGCAGGATGCCCTGCATGGGATTGTCTGAAATATTGCCAAAAATATAGCAGGCTCCCAAACCGATCTTGCTCGAATCATTGGCCGGATTTAACTCCAGCGCCTTCTCAAAAAGAACTTTTGCATTCGCCGCCCACCAGCTTTGCATGGCGGGTTCGCCTCCTGTCATCAGGTTATCTAAAAACAGTTGGGCGGCAAAAGTGAGGGTTTTTTCCGAATTTTCCAACTTGGCAGCTTCTGCAGTGTAATAAGCATAAGGCTCGAACACCCTGGCGGAGTCTTTCCAGAACCTGGCCAACTGGTGGTAGAGGTGTAATTTCTGGTCTTTTACATCGCCACGGGTGATGCTGTTTTCCAGTGCTGTTAATCTTGCATTTTGAGCGGGACTGATCTTTTGCTTTGCCTTTGCGAGAATATCATCAAAATGGACGGCAGCAGATGCTGTTGCCGGAGAAATAGCCTGATTGGCCTTTTTTTCGGGGACTGTTTGTCCAAAAAAATATAATGCGAGTAATAATACAACGCCGCCGCCTACCAGGAGTAACTGTTTTTTCTTCACAGGACCATTATTTCCTGCAAAGTTACTCAGACCTGCGCTTGGTTTTTACGTCGGTTACAAATTCTTTTGCGGGTTTAAAGGCAGGAGTGTAATGTTCGGGGATCTCAACAGCCGTATTCTTCTTAATGTTGCGCCCGATCTTGGCAGCACGTTTTTTGGTAATAAAACTGCCAAAACCACGGATATATATATTATGACCATTGGCAAGGCTTTCCTTTACTTCCTTAAACATGGTTTCCAGCGTAACCAATACATCCACTTTGGGGATACCGGTTTTGTCTGAAATGTTGTTGATGAGGTCGGACTTTCTCATAATTGTATTGTTAGTTAGACGGTTAGGGGAACTAAAGTAAAAGAAAACTATTTGGATTTGCAAGAAAAATGGTAAAAATATATAAGGCGTTATTCATTGATTAATAAATCGTTTAGGCTGACTTAAAGGGGAGTTTTTTCAGCATAGCCCAAAATCTAACCTGAAAATTGAACAAATCGGGATTCCGGAGCCTGTTTTATTGAATCTTTGCCCCTCATGAGTAAGCAAAAATTCACGGCCTTATTAATGCGGTGGCACAGGGAAATCAATAAAAGAGAGATGCCCTGGAAGGGGGAGAAAGACCCTTATAAGATCTGGCTGAGCGAAGTGATCCTGCAACAGACCCGTGTAGAACAGGGCAGAGGCTACTACGAAAGATTCATTCAAAAATATCCGCATATTGAAAAATTGGCAAAAGCGGCTGATGAAGAAGTTTTTAAGATGTGGGAAGGATTGGGTTATTATAACCGGTGCAAGAACCTTTTGTTCACTGCAAGAAAAATTGTAAAAGAAGACAAAGGAAAATTTCCCACCACTTATGACAGCATTGCTGAGTTGAAAGGTGTTGGTCCTTATACTGCTTCGGCCATTGCTTCTTTTGCATTTAATCTTCCGTATGCAGTAGTGGATGGAAATGTATTCCGTGTTTTGTCGAGGGTGTTTGGAATTGATACTCCAATCGATAGTACCGAAGGGAAAAAGCAATTCACAGAATTAGCAGGGAAAGTATTGGATAAAAAAGAACCAGGCAGCTACAACCAGGCCATCATGGATTTTGGTGCAACGGTTTGTACGCCCTTTGCGCCGCGTTGTAGTGATTGCCCGATACAAAAAATATGCGTGGCATTCAAAGAAGGCAGGGTGAATCAACTCCCCATAAAAGAAAAAATACTGCACAGGAAAACACGCTGGCTGTATTATTTTTTGATGGAACATGAAGGAAAAATATTGGTGAACAAGCGTACAGGGAAAGACATTTGGGAAAACCTGTTCGAGTTTTATTTAGTGGAGACAGAAGCCAAGGTAAAATGGAAGAAGGCATCTGTTGACCAGTGGCTGAAAGAACAGTTTGGTATTAAAAAAAGCGAGGTGCTGGATATTTCTCCCGTTTCATCGCAACAATTAACCCACCGGCAGATCAAAGGCCAGTTCATTCATATTCAATTGCAAACAGTCCCGCCATCATTACAACATTACCAGTGGCAGGCCATAAAAAAAATAAAACTGCTGGCATTTCCGAAGTTCATCAATCAATATCTTTCAAACAGCGAATTGAAAAAGAAGTGATTTTAATTATTTGAATGAAAACTCCGGTTATTCTGTACTATCACTGTTCTTTATCAATCTCTCAATAAAAGAACCAACAAAAGAAACGATCAGGCTGAATAGCAACGCAGAGAACCAGCCATCTACCTGGAAGCCCGGAACTATATCTGCTGCCCATTTGATGATGAGGATGTTGATGACCAAGAGGAATAACCCAAGCGTTAAAATGGATATGGGTATAGTGAGAATGACCAACAGGGGTTTTACAAAACTATTCAACAACCCAAGTACTGCAGCCACCATGATGGCGGTGAATGTGCTGTTCACACTTACTCCTTTAAGAATAAAGCAGGCAAAGATCACAGCAACTGAGGTAACCAGTGTTTTGGAAAGGAATTTTATCATAACAGTGATTTAGACCACAACAAGTTCGTAAAACTCTGCCGGATTCAAATATTTTTTTGCAGTTTCCTGCAGCTCTTCTGCCGTAACAGTTTTGATGGTATTGATGCTGTTATAAAAATATTTTTCATCAAGGCCATTCAATATATAACTTTTCCACCTGGCGATTATCTGGAAGGGGCCATCCAAATCGCCTAATAAAGACCCGATCATATAATTTCTGACAAGGTCAAGCTCAGCCGCATCCACCGGTTCATTGCGCAGGATATCCATTTCTTTATACGTTTCTTCTATTGTGGCATCGCATACTTCGCGGCCCGCTTCTGTACTGATCATCCATGCGCAGGTATGCACATGATTCTGAATATAAGAGTGAATGCCATAAGTATAACCCTTGTCCTCCCTGATATTACTCATTAGCCTTGATCCAAAAAAGCCTCCAAAAATATTATTCAACACCTGAACCTTGGCAAAATCCGGATGATGCCTGTTGGGAAAAGGCGTTGCCATCCTGATAGCACCCTGAACACCATTTGGATCGTTCACGATATGATACTTCTTATCATCGGCAGGTTGTGTATTATACTGTACCTCGCGTTGTGCTGTATGATTCAGGGGTAATGAACCAAAGGCATTGTTGAGTTGCTCCTGAATATTAGCCGGTAGCTTACCTGCCACAAACACCATACAATTTCCCTGCGTATAATATTGTTTGTAAAAAGCAATCAGTTCTTCCCTTTCCAACTGATCGTAATCAAGCGTGGAAGTATAACGGCCATAGGGATGATGAAACCCATACACATATTCATCTATCAGCCTGTTGGCAACAAAATCACATTTCTTAAGGCTTACTTCAAGACGCTGTTTCTGGTTCTGTTTGTAAATGGCCAGCTCATCTTCCAGAAATACTGATTCGGTAAGTATCTCTGTGACCACAGGCAATAAAGCGGATAAATGCTTACTAAGTGTATGCAACGTTATAGCGGCTGTTTCATGATAGCATGTCCTGTTGAGATATGCGCCATAAAAATCAAAATGTTCATTGATGGAGAAAGCATTTTTGTGCTTTGTTCCGTTCTTCAGCATAAAATTGGTGGTTGCCGCCACAATGTTTTTATCCTCGTACCAGTTGCCTGCTTTGAATACCAGTTCTACCATTAGCACATCTTCTGCGCCCGCATCAACAGCGTATACCGGCACGCCATTATCGAGAGTAAAACGCTGGCAGGGTTTTAATTGCAGGTTGAATTCAACTGCATCAAAAATTTTGGGTGTTTCTTTTCTGTTTGGAGCCATCAGTTCTTACTATAATAATATATGGTGTTGCTGTTGTTTGGATCAAATATTTTATTGCTGCATTCTTTTATATCCTCACGCGTTACACTTTGGTATTTTTCCAGTTCTGTATTGATCAGGTTAGGATCTCCAAGCAGTTCATATAAAGCCAGGCTATTGGCACGGCTCATGACGCTCATATCTTCAAATGCGATCACGCTTTCTGTTTTATTTTTTACTTTTTCCAACTCCTGTTCTGATACCATTGATGTTTTTATTTTTTCGATCTCTTCATTTACGGCTTTTTCAACATCCTCCATCTTTACACCTTTTACCAATTTTCCTTCTACTGCCAGCAGGCCTGCATCGATGGTTCCGAAATGATAACAATCAAGGCTTGAGAATAATTGTTTCTCTTTTACGAGCGCCTGGTACAAACGCGAAGAACCACCGCCACCCAATATCTCAGCTATCAGGTCGGCAACATAATAACCATGGTGCAACCTTGCTTCCATGTGCCATGTTTTAATAAAGGCATCCAGTGGTACATCTGCTTTTATTTCCAGCAACCTTGCTTCTTTTTGTTGAGGCTCCTGTGGCAGGCTGCGGATATATTTTTTCCCGGAAGGGATACCGGCAAACCATTTCTCTGCCAGTTGTTTTACTTCTGCTGTTTTTACCTTACCTGCCACCACCAATACGGCATTGGGTGGAAGATAATGTTTGAAGAAGAAATTTTTTACATCGCTGATCTTCGCATTTTCTACATGGCTCAATTCTTTCCCGATCGTCATCCATTGATACGGATGCACTTTATAAGCGAGATCCCTCATCTTCTGCCATACATCGCCATAAGGCTTATTGATATAATGTTCTTTGAATTCCTCGCACACCACTTTTCTCTGCACTTCAAGGCTTTTTTCGCTGAAGGCAAGGCTTAACATGCGGTCACTTTCGAGCCAGAAAGCAGTCTCAATATTTTCGGCAGGTAAGGAGCAATAATAGTTAGTGAGGTCATTGGTGGTGTAGGCATTGTTCTCTCCACCGGCACGTTGCAATGGTTCATCATAATCGGGAATATGAACACTGCCCCCAAACATGAGGTGCTCGAACAAGTGGGCAAAACCGGTTTGCGCCGGATCCTCGTCTTTAGAACCCACATCATACATAATATTTACAACTGCGAGCGGAGTGGAAGGATCCTCATGCACCAATACCCTTAATCCATTTTCTAAAACAAACCTGTTGAATTCGATCATATTCCGTTAGACTAAGCTGCAAAATAGCGACAAAAATTTTATCAGCAGGGCCATGCTATTTCCTGATATCCCTGATGACCATGTTTAGAGTGAGGAGTTTTTTATTTCTCGATACAACGATCTTTACTTTTGACCCTGCATTCTGCAATAAGGTCTTGAAGGTTTGTATATCGGTGGTAAGGCTATTGTCTATTGCATAAATGGTATCGTCAGGTTTAAAACCTGCTTTTTCTCCGGGAGACCCTTTGATAATATCTATTACAGTGATCTCGCCATTTACCATATAGATGCCTAATCCTGTATAGGAATAATCGAAATTATCGGCATAATGAAAGTTGGGTTTTAAATGGATCACTTGTTCCGGGTAGTTCAATATGATATTAAACCTTCTGAAGATATCGTTCCCGATCAACCCACCCAATTGCGGATAGGAAGTAACATTGAATTCGTCTTTAAATATGTATATCGGCACGTTTTTAAAATGATAAGGGCCAACGTTGAGCCCCTTTAATACAGTTGTATTCATTAATTTCTTACCACCCAACCCTTCGGCCTGGGTAGGAAATATCTTACGTCGTTTACTGATAAAGTCGCTGTCATCTACAAAATCCTGCGAGAGCAATGCGCAGAGGCCTGCACCTGTATCAAAAATAAACCGGCTGAATACTTGCCTGTCGTCTGTTATGTTAGCGGACTGCAATGGGAGTGTACTAAAATTGGGACGGAGTACATACCCACCCCTAGGATATTTAATAGTACCCGGGCTTAGCACCTCAATCGTAAAATCATCATAATCGATTCTTACAATATATCTTCTTAAAAAACTGAAACAGATAATGCCATCTATTTTTACTCCGTATACGCTGGTAAGGAGATCATAATCATTGATATGAAAATCGAGGCTGTCTACTTTTAATCCTGGTAAGCGTAGGCTATGATGATAAGCGAAATCAACAGTTTTCATTCCTGCTATCCCGCGAATAGTGCGGTCACTTTTTTCCTTTGGGATCTTAAACTCTTCTACTGTGGATGAATCGAGTGAAATACCACCACTGCCGGTATCAAGTACAAAATTCAGGGTATCTGGAATATTGTCAAGTTGTGCACGCAGGATGATGATACCACCGCTCAATTGCGCAAATTTGAATTTTGTCAATGATTTTGATTGGGGCATCACAAATTCTTCCTGTGAGTAGGAAGCAAGTGAGCTCAAAAAGAAGACAAGCAAGCAGACAATAGCTGGTCGTTTCATCAGGCAGGGTTAACGCTATGAAATTACGATTAAAGTCCCTTCTTGCCCGTATTCCACAAGGCAGGGCTTATTTTAGAGACAACAATACATTTTATTTCGATGCAAGTGCATTGTCTTAATTTTGTCGCTCTATTCCAAATAATAAAGAAATGCAGGCAGAAGCGTTATACCAGAAGGCATTGAATTTTGAGTTTTTAAGTATTGAAGAAGGTATGTGGCTGTTTGAACATGCTCCATTGGCCGGGCTGATGTATGTGGCTGATGAGATGCGAAAAAAACAGGTGCCTCATGGAAAAGTGACCTGGCAGATAGACCGGAATGTGAATACCACGAATGTATGTATCGCCAATTGCAAATTCTGTAATTTCTACCGCATCCCCGGGCATGCAGAGGCATACATCACAGACATGCCAACATACAGAAGGAAAATTGAAGAGACTTTAAAGTATGGTGGCGACCAGCTTTTATTACAGGGCGGGCATCATCCTGAACTGGGACTTGATTTTTATACAAAGACCTTTCGCCAGATCAAACAGGAATACCCAACAATAAAATTGCATGCATTAGGTCCCCCTGAAGTGGCACATATTACCAAACTTGAAAAATCCACGCACAAAGAAGTATTGATGGCATTGAGAGAAGCAGGATTGGATTCATTGCCTGGTGCAGGTGCAGAAATATTGATCGACAGGGTAAGAAGATTGATCAGTAAGGGAAAATGCGGAGCCGATGAGTGGCTGGCAGTTATGCGCGAAGCGCATCAGCTTAATATCACCACCAGTGCTACTATGATGTTTGGCCATGTTGAAACACTTGAAGAAAGATTTATTCATTTGGTAAAACTCAGGGAAGTGCAGGCCGCGAAACCAGCTAATGCAAAGGGTTTCCTGGCATTTATTCCATGGACATTCCAGGATGTAGATACGTTGCTAACCAAGATCAGGGGCGTACATAATTTAACCACACCAGATGAATACATCCGCATGATCGCCATCAGCAGGATCATGTTACCAAATATTAAAAACATCCAGGCATCGTGGTTAACTGTTGGAAAACAAACTGCACAGATCTGTTTAAATGGAGGAGCCAATGATTTTGGAAGTATCATGCTCGAAGAAAATGTGGTAAGCGCCGCGGGTGCCCCTCACAGGTTCACTTATAAAAGCATACAGGATGCCATACGCGAAGCGGGTTTTGAGCCACAATTGCGTAACCAGCAATATGAATGGCGTAAGATCCCCGAAATGATCGAAGAGCAGGTGATCGATTATTAAGAATTAAAATTGTTGCCACATGAACGAAAAATTTGTTGACAGGATCAAAAATGAAGTAAAAGAAATTGAAACAGCAGGGCTGTTTAAAAAAGAGCGCATCATTACCAGTGAACAGGGCCCTGAAATAACTGTGAATGGTAAAACGGTTTTGAATTTCTGCGCAAATAATTATCTCGGCTTATCATCTCACCCCAAAGTAATTGAAGCAGCACACAAAGCCATCGACACGCATGGTTATGGTATGAGCAGTGTGCGTTTTATCTGCGGTACACAGGACATTCATAAAGAACTGGAACAAAAGATCGCGCAGTTCCTGGGCACGGAAGATTCCATTTTGTATGCTGCGGCATTTGATGCCAATGGTGGTGTATTTGAACCTTTGTTTAATGAAGAGGATGCAATTATCAGCGATGCGCTCAACCACGCTTCTATCATTGATGGCGTTCGTTTATGCAAGGCACAGCGTTTTCGATATGAGCATAACAATATGGCCGATCTGGAAACAAAGCTGAAAGAAAGTGCTGGATGCAGAAGCCGCATTATTGTTACTGATGGTTCTTTTAGCATGGATGGAACTATTGCACAATTAGATAAGATATGTGATCTCGCAGATAAGTATGATGCCATTGTAATGATCGATGAATGCCATTCATCCGGCTTCCTTGGTAAAACTGGAAGAGGCACACATGAATACCGCGGAGTGATGGGAAGAATAGATATCATCACCGGCACTTTGGGAAAAGCATTAGGTGGAGCGAGCGGTGGTTTTACATCGGGAAGAAAAGAGATCATTGAAATGTTGCGCCAGCGTTCACGGCCTTATCTGTTTTCAAATACGGTGGCACCAAGTATTGTGGGCGCTTCGATCGCTGTGCTGGATATGTTGACAGAAACAACTGAATTGCGCGACAAGCTTGAATACAATACAAAATATTTCAGATCAAAAATGACAGAAGCAGGATTTGATATCAAGCCGGGCGACCATCCTATTGTTCCCATCATGTTATATGAAGCAACCGTGGCGCAGAACTTTGCTGCCAAATTGTTAGAGGAAGGCGTGTATGTGATCGGGTTCTTCTATCCCGTTGTGGCAAAGGGTTTGGCAAGGATACGTGTGCAATTAAGCGCTGCACATACCCAGGATCATTTAGATAAAGCTATTGCTGCATTTACAAAAGTGGGCAAGGAATTAAGTGTATTGAAATAACTGACTGTTCCGAAAATCAATAATATTATGAAACTGATCAAAAGACTTGCTTTCTCTTCACTAACCATCGTTGTGCTTTTTTTAAATTCATGTAATCCCAATAATGTAACCATTGATAACAGCCTTGGGAAACATTTTGAAGATAACCATGTTACGGGCACATTTGCCATGTTTGATAATGGACAAGGGAGATTTACAGTTTACAATTTGCCAAGGTATCGGGATTCTGCATTTCTTCCTGCTTCTACTTTTAAGATCGTGAATTCGCTGATTGGATTGCAGACGGGAAAAGTGGTGAATGAAAAAATGATCATTAAATGGGATGGTGTGGTGCGGATGCATTCTAATGGCAAACCTGCGGATGAATGGAACAAAGACCTTACGATGGAAGAAGCGTTTGCAGTTTCTGCCGTTCCTTACTACCAGGAAGTGGCAAGAAGGATCGGTAAGGACACGATGCAATTTTGGTTAGACAGCTTGCGCTACGGAAATCACGTCATAGGTGGAACCATAGATAGTTTCTGGCTGAATAATTCTTTAAAGATCACACCTGATGAACAACTGGGATTGGTGAAAAAATTGTACTTCGAGCAACTACCTTTTCAAAAAAGAGTCCAGGGTATTGTAAAGAAAATGATGGTTCGGGAAAATAATGCCAACTATGTTTTGGCGTATAAAACCGGCACGGGTACACTGGAAAATGGCAATACAGTTGGCTGGGTGGTAGGCTGGGTGGAAGAAAACAGGCACCCTTATTTCTTTGTATTGAATGTGGAGGGAAATCCTTCAATAGATATACCTACAGTCAGGTTGAATATGCTAAAAGCGATCTTAAAACAACTGGGATTCCTGGAAGGGAAAAGATAGCGCTGCTGTGGCATCCATTCAGAATTTTAGTTTTTTGTTTTCTTTTCCCACAGTAGCTTGCAAAGGATGCTTCAATTTCAAAACATAGAATTTCTTTTAGGATTGCTGATCCTTCTTCCATTGGCTGCATTGCTATTCTATGCGCTTCGCTGGAAACAAAAAGTGAAACGGAAATTGGGCGACCATAGATTGATTGATGCACTCACTAAAAATCATTCTCCCAAACGATACCGGCTTAAGAATATTTTCATATTACTGGCAGTCAGTTTCGGTATTCTTGGAATGGCCAATCTTCGGAAACCACTTACAGCCACCGGAACCAAGGGTACTGGCATTGATGTAATGATCGCTCTGGATATCAGTAAGAGCATGTTAAGCCAGGATGAAAAGCCTACACGGCTTGATAAAGCCAAACAACTTATCAATCAATTAACTGATAAACTGGAGAACAACAGGGTAGGCCTGGTGGTGTTTGCCGGTCAGGCATATTTGCAAATGCCTTTGACAGCCGATGCTACAGCAACAAAAATGTTTGTGAGCGATGCTTCACCTGAACTGGTTTCGGTACAGGGTACTAATCTCACTGCAGCATTACAATTATGTGATGCCTCATTAGATACAAAAGAAAAAAAATATAAAGCAGTTGTACTTATCACCGATGGGGAAGACCATGAAGAGAAAGCGGTAGAAACAGCAAAGCAACTCGCTGATCATGGAACGGTCTTATACACAGTGGGCGTGGGTTCTCCGGAAGGCTCGCCCATTACAGAGCCGGGGACAAATGAATACAAAAGGGATGAGAACGGGCAGACCATTATCTCAAAACTCAATGTAAATTTATTGCAGCAATTGGCGAAAGAAGGCAATGGGACTTACCAGCAACTAAAAAACACAACAGCTGTTGCAGATGAATTAGTGGGCAGCTTGAATAATATGGAAAAAAAGAGCATTGGCGGTGCAGGTGGTTTTGTGGAATACAAATCGTTCTATCCATTTTTCCTGGCAGCAGCCGTTCTATTACTGATAGCAGAAGTATTTATTCCTGAAAGAAAATCCAATGTAAGTTGAAACTTGTTTTTATCATATTATTCTTCTTTGCTTTTGGTGCACATGCCCAAACGGCCAATAATTTTATATTGAAAGGAAATGAGCTGTATAAAAAAGGTGACTTTAAGAATGCACAGATAGAATATGAAAAAGCTTTGCAGGCCGAAATAAAAAATGCAACAGCTCAATTCAACAATGGCAATGCATTACAAAAGCAGGGCAACTTTGCAGATGCCGCCAAACAATTTCAGGGCTCATCAGAAAGTACAAAAGATATCCCACTTAAAGCATCTTCCAATTATAATCAAGGCGTTGCCGAAGTAAAGCAGAAACAGTTACAGGAAGCCGTCTCTTCTTTCAAACAATCACTCCGCCTGAACCCTTCTGATGTAGAGGCAAGAGATAACCTGCAAAAGGCTTTGAATGAATTAAAGAAACAAGATCAAAAGCAAAAGCCAAAGGACAATAAGCAACAGGAAAAAAAGCCACAGGAACAGAAAAAAGATAATCCATTGAACAAGCAACAGGCAGAGAATCTCCTCAACCAGCTACGCCAGGAAGAAAAACGTTTGCAGGAAATGCAAAAGCAAAAAATCAAACAGGTAAGGCCTGAGAAAGACTGGTGATCAATCCAGTATCTCTAAAAATCTTTCAAAATTATTATGGTTTGCAACCACGTCGTTGTGCTTCTTCTTGCTGTGTAAGAAAATAATGCGGTTATCTCTCATATCAACATTTGTACAATCATCTTCTTCTTTGTCGATGTATTTCCATTTCCGTTTCTCCATATCCACTGCAAAATTCTTTGAGTTCTGATATGTCCCGCCACTGTCGGTATAAATATTGATCATGCGGCATGCAGGATTATTCTCCAGGCATTGCATAAATTTTTCCTGCTCGCCATACAAAGCATCAAAAAGAAAAACAGCTTTGGGTGTATAAGAAGAACGCAATAATAAATAACTGATCACGCGGTAAGCGCCGCTATGCCCTGCATAGACCATATCAAATGAATGGTTATCCGCTTTGATCACTTTTTCTCCCGCCAGGAAACCAAGCATTTCTTTCATTAAACGATTAAATACATCCGGCTGTTCAAACTTGCCCCCATAACTGTCAGGTGAATTTTTTGGCCCTTCGGGGAAAACAAAAATGGCATTTTTCTGGGCAGCGAAAAATTGTTCCTGCAAATGATATTGTACCAATGCACTGTCAATATTATTGCTCCAGCCATGAAACCAGAACACAAAATGATAAGGCTTTGCAGCATTAAAATTGGAAGGAACAAAGATGTACACGCTGCTGTCGTTATAATGTTCTGCTGCGGTATAGGTCTTGCCACCATACACACGGGGCTCTTTATTTCTCAATGAATCGGGGAACATGGCATTGGTGGAGCTGATACGAAAGACTTTGCCCAGGGGCATTGAGCCATTCTGCGCAGAGGCACCCCTAAACACAAAAAATAACAATAAAAAAGGGAGGTATTTCATATTGTGTGATTGATTGCTAAAATTAGTTGATTTTTTTTGAGGACATTTGCACCAGAACCGGAAACCGTATGCAATTATATTGTAATTCCCTTACACAATACAGCCGCTTAAAAACAAGAGAGGTAAAAGTGGGCAATTTGTTATTGGGTAATTTTCATCCTATCCGTGTGCAGACGATGACCACTACCGATACCATGGATACCATGGCCACGGTAGAACAAAGCATCCGTTGCATTGAAGCAGGAGCAGAACTGGTCCGCATTACAGCACCCAGCAAAAAAGAAGCAGAGAACCTCCTCAACATAAAAAATGAATTGAATAAAAGGGGGTATACTGTTCCGCTGGTTGCCGATATTCATTTCACTCCCAATGCAGCAGAGATCGCAGCAAGGATCGTAGAAAAAGTAAGGGTGAACCCGGGCAACTACGTCGACAAGAAAAAATTTGAACTGATAGAATACACGGATGCAGATTATGCCGAAGAAATAGAAAGGATACGTGAACGCTTTACTCCGCTTGTGAATATTTGTAAGGAATATGGAACAGCGATGCGTATCGGTACCAACCACGGTTCTTTGAGCGACCGCATCATGAGCCGTTATGGCGACACGCCAATGGGAATGGTGGAAAGCGCGATGGAATTTTTGCGAATAGCGCGCGACAGGAATTACCACAATATTGTTTTGAGCATGAAGTCGAGCAACCCACAAGTGATGGTGCAGGCTTACCGTTTACTGATACAACAGATGGATGCGGAGTTTCAAGAATGTTACCCGTTACATCTTGGGGTTACGGAAGCCGGTGATGGTGAAGATGGAAGAATTAAAAGCGCAACCGGCATTGGTACTTTATTAGAAGATGGTATTGGTGATACGATCAGGGTATCACTTACAGAAGATCCTGAGTTGGAGATACCTGTTTGCAAAGACCTGGTAAAAAGATATTCGATGCCCGCCCCGAAAACAGGAATCATTCCAAAAATAGAAAAGCCGCCTTATTCTCCGTTCACATATGCGCGAAGAGAAACATTCACCGTAGATAATATTGGATCGGGGCATGTGCCTGTTGTTGTGGCTGATCTAAGCAGGATAGAAAACATCAGCCCCAGTCACCTGAAAAATATTGGATATAGTTATGATGCCGAAACTGATAAATGGAATATCAGTGACGCTGCTGCCGATTATATTTTTACAGGAAATCATATTCCTGATTTTGCTTTACCCGGAACATTGAAAGTCATCGTATTTCCTGCTACCTGGGCGCTAGCAGCCGATAAAAATAAATGCTATCCCATATTTGATGGAGGCGGATATGTAGAAGCAAAGGAGAAAAGTGAGCGGATAAATTTTGTGATGATGGATTGCTTCACCGATGAGACAAACATCAATGATTTTACTTTTTTAGATGAACTGGCAAATGATAAAACAGTGGTTCTTTGTTTGAGTAGCAAGAACCAGCACGCTATGCCAGCTGTCCGCAGAATGTTCATGGAATTGATGGAAAGAAAAATTAAAAACCCGGTTGTGCTTACCTGTGACAGCAATTGGGAAACTGCCGATGAACACCTGATACATTATTCAACCGAATGTGGCGCTTTATTATTGGATGGCTTGGGGGATGGAATTTGTTTGGGAATGACAAGCAAGAGCTATTCCACACTTGCTGCAGATAACACCGACTCAAGAAATGCGAGTGGAAGAAATTACCTGCTCAACCAAACCGTTGAACAATTTATTAATAATACAGCTTTTGGAATATTACAGGCTACGCGGACAAGAATTTCCAAAACAGAATATATTTCCTGTCCGAGTTGCGGAAGAACATTGTTCGACCTGCAGGAAACTACTGCTAAGATCAGGAATGTAACACATCACTTAAAAGGCGTGAAGATCGCCATCATGGGATGCATTGTAAATGGCCCGGGTGAAATGGCAGATGCTGATTTTGGTTATGTGGGAAGCGGCGTAGGCAAGATCACACTCTACAAAGGAAAAGAAGTGATGAAACGCAATGTGGACAGCGCTATCGCAGTAGATCAACTGATTGGCCTGCTGAAAGAGAGCGATGCCTGGATTGAACCTGCCTGATCCGCATATCATTTAACAGTTTCAACATTATTTTATAGGCATTCGCAGGGTTATCTTTGTTTTCCAATAATTGACTGGCGATGTATTATGTTGTTTATGGGTTTTTATACCTGCTTTCTTTATTACCATGGAGAGTGATATATATTATCAGTGACGCTGTGTATGGATTGATATATTATGTTGTTGGCTATCGCAGAAAAGTGGTCATGGCCAACCTCGACATCGCATTTCCCGAAAAAACAAAACAGGAGAAGATTCGCATCGCTAAAGATTTCTATCACAATTTTGTTGATACCATGATAGAGATCATCAAACTGATCTCGATTTCACGGAAAGAGTTCGACCGGCGTGTTACTATCAACGCTGAAGTGATGAACGATCTGTATCCTTCAGGACAAAGCATACAATTAATGACCGGGCATTTTTTTAACTGGGAATTTTTAAACCTCGCGCTTTCGGCAAATCTTAAATTGCCTTTCCTGGGAGTGTATATTCCCATCACCAATAAAATATTTGAAAGAATATTTCTTGATTTTCGTTCCAAGTTTGGTACCATCATGATACCTGCGCCGGAGTTTAAAAATATTTTTCACCAATATGCCAATGAAGCGTATTCGTTAGGGCTGATAGTAGACCAAAATCCCGGTGATCCGGGAGCCGCATACTGGTATCCTTTTTTTGGCAGAATGACACCATTTGTGAAAGGGCCTGAGAAAGGAGCACGAAATAGGAATGCAGCTATTGTGGTGGCAGATTTTTACAAAGTGAAAAGAGGATATTATAAAATAGACTGCACACTACTTACCACTACGCCCAACGAAATGCCACAGGGTGAGATCACTAAGGCGCTGGTGCATTTTATAGAGGACAGTGTAAGAAAACGCCCGGCCAATTATTTATGGAGTCACCGCAGATGGAAGTTTGAATACAACGATGAGAAGTACTGGCATTTAGTATTGAAATAATGCAACGCCTTAGTTCAGCATCTCCACACTCTTTTCGATCTCGAATTTATCAGGCAATGCCTTGATCTGTCCCCAGCCACCCAATACATTCCTGATATTATGTATCCCCTGGCGTTTCATTAATGAAGAAGCTATAACGCTGCGGTAACCACCGGCACAATGCACATAAATATTATGCGTATCGTCAAGGTTGACCATGCTGCCGGGGTCTGTGAGTTCACCCAACGGAATATTCAGCGCTTCTTTGATATGCCCATCAGCAAATTCAGCCTCCCTTCTCACATCTACAATAACAATATTTTTATCGAAAGGAAGATCCATTGCCAATTCATCGGCTTCTACATCAATGATTAGGTCAACGGTTTCACCGGCCTGTTTCCATGCTTCAAAACCACCTTGTAAATGGCCATCAATTTTTTCAAACCCCACTCTTGCCAAACGGATGATGGTTTCTTTTTCTTGTCCAACTTCTGTAACAAGAATAATGTTTTGATCAAATGGAAGCAAACTACCTGCCCATTCTGCAAATCGCCCTTCCAGCCCGATAAATAATGAACCCGGAACAAAACCTTGTGTAAATACGTTTGCATTTCTTGTATCAAGTACTATCACACCCTCTTCTTTCATTTTTTCTTTGAATGCTGCAACTGGTAAGGCTTGCATTCCTCTTTCCATAACAGCATCCAGGCTTTCATATCCTTCTTTATTGATCTTTGCATTGATCGGAAAATATTGAGGTGGTGCTGCAAGTCCATCAGTGACTGCAATAACAAAGTCTTCTTTTGTCTGCTGCTGCAGTGCATAATTATTTTGTTTCTGTTCACCTATCGTACTAAAAGTTTCGGGCCCCAGATTTTTTCCGCAGCTGCTTCCTGCACCATGTGCGGGATACATGATCACATCATCTGCCAATGGCATGATCTTCGCCTGCAGGCTTTCATACAACATTCCCGCAAGGTCATTCATTGTAAGTTCTTCTCCTTTCTGTGAAAGATCGGGGCGGCCTACATCACCTACAAACAATGTATCACCTGTGAATACGGCATGATTCTTTCCATTTTCATCTTTCAATAAATAACAACTGCTTTCTAAAGTGTGCCCGGGTGTATGAAGCACTTCAATTGTTAATTTACCTACTTTAAAATTTTCACCATCTTTTGCTACATGCACAGGAAATTTTGTAACAGTATCAGGGCCATAAATAATAGTAGCACCGGTTGCTGCAGCCAGGTCAAGATGCCCGCTTACAAAATCAGCATGAAAGTGAGTCTCAAAAATATATTTGATTTTCGCCTTGCGTTCGCGCGCCAGTTGCAGGTATTCATCAATATCGCGCAGAGGATCTATCACCGCAGCTTCTCCTTCGCTCTCAATATAATATGCTGCTTCACTCAGGCAGCCCGTATATAATTGTTGTACAAACATGTAAGGGTATTTAACTGCAAAGGTAATTATTATGCAGGGGATGGTAAAAACGAGAAGCCGGACACCTATATGATGCTGTGTGATAACAGGTTACGCGATCAACTCTGCCACGAATTTGGTCACTTCCGCAATACGGGTGTAATTGGGAGAGTAAAAGATGAATTTGCCTATGCGTTGTGTGCTCACTATGCCCGCCCGCCTGAGGATGGCGAGGTGTTGGGAGGCAACCGACTGCTCAAGTCGCAGTTTAACATACAATTCAGTTACCGTCATTTTTTTGTTCTCATCCAGCAGTTTCAACATCTGTTGCCTGAGTTTGTGGTTCAATGCTCTTAGGATCAATGCTGATTTCTTTGTTTGAAGAAAATCAATTTTGACAAGGATCTTCCCATTGTTCAGGGTGACGGAATGTTGAGGATAATTCATAAGATAAAATGTTGGCGCGTGAATAAATAATCCATCAATGTATAAAGTTATATAAAATGTTTTATAAATACAAAGCGATTGCGGAAGAAATCGGCGGACAGGCTGACCCTATTTTTTAAAAGGGGTAAAAAACTCCTTAAGATAAAAAGGTTCTGCATACGCAATATCTGCAAACTCAGCCTTCGCAAATGCTTGTTCAGCAAGGGAAAGCATGTGTGAGGCAGTATGCTGCGCATGAGATAAAATGACATTGGCATGACGTACAATTTCTTTCATTTTAATGCTCCCGCTGCCACCAAAAATGATCTTGTGCGAGGAAAGTTCATTGGCAAATGACAACTCGTTTAGTATCATTGCCGAAGCCGGCTGTATGGCCTGCAAATCAGCGTCATAGAGGGCGGTAAAAACTTCCATTCTCCTTGCATCGATCATCGGGCAGAAAAGCATATTTTGAAAACCTGGGATATCTTTAGCTTCACTCAGCAAAGCCTGTGCCATCACTTCCAAAGTGTTCAAAAGGATCAAAGGTTTCTTCCAGGCATAGCATAAACCTTTTGCCGAGGCTAACCCAACACGCAAGCCGGTGTAGCTGCCAGGTCCGGCTGTAACAGCGATCGCATCAAGAGTTAATGGGTCAATAGATGCAGAAGACAACAGCTCTTTGATCACAGGCTGAATAAAGGAAGCATGATTTTTTTGTTCATGGCTTTCGCGAAGGGCAATTGTTTCACCATCCCTGCCCAGGCATACGCTGGCGTGTTCGGTGGCGGTATCTATATATAAGACCAGTGGCATGTTAAAAATTATGCGAGTGATTTTAATTCTTCTTCCAGTTTGGACGCTACATCATAACGGTTATCCTGTTTACCCAATTCTTTCAGCAGCCTGTAAATTTTATGGAGTCCAATTTTTTCACTCCATTCAAATGGACCGAAAGGGTAGCCTGTTCCCAGTTTCATGGCAGTGTCTATTTCTTCCTTGGTACTTACTTTATCGCCCAATGCAAAATAAGCTTCGTTGATGATCATAGCTATCACGCGCGGGGTCACCATGCCTGGTATATCGGCCACCCAGTGTGGTTTCCAGCCTAACTGCGTTAAAATAGTTTCAGCTGTTTTTTTTATGGGGGAGGATTTGGCCACTGCTACTTCGACCAGGTCTCTTTTTAAAAAACCATTCCATGCATTGATGCGGATAAAATTTTTCGGCAATTCTGCACAAGTGCCGATCACTTCATTTACAAAAATGGGTTGATCATGAATAACTGAAAAGTTTGCACCACTCGTTTCAAACAGAAGATCAAAATATGCATCGGCTCCGGCAACTTGTTCAGTTCCCCAACTGATTTTAAGATCAGATGGAATGGGCCTTGATAAAAATTCTTCCTTCTGTTTTTCGCTTGCGTTTATCGCGATATGCATGAGACAGCTGTTTCGGTTGCAAATTTAGGTTGGTTGATTGATGGAAATGGCGTTAATTGCTTATCAAACAAATAACCATGTCAAAACAGGTCTTCAAAACAGAAAAGGCGCCGGCACCCATCGGGCCATACAACCAGGCAGTAAGAGGCGGCAACCTGCTGTTTATCAGCGGGCAGGTTGCTATCATACCGGCTACAGGTGAACTGATCACCACAGATATCAAATCCGAAACACACCAGGTAATGAAAAACCTGGATGCCATTCTCAGCGAAGCAAAACTCACATTCGAGCATGTGGTAAAGACAACTATATTTTTAAGTGATATGAGTTTGTTTGTCGAAATGAATGAAGTGTATGGTTCTTATTTCACGGGTGATTATCCGGCAAGAGAAACTGTTGCAGTAAAAGGATTGCCGAAGGGAGTGAATGTGGAGATCAGTATGATTGCAGTGGTGGGGATGTAGAAGAATAATTTATGAATATAAGAGTTATCTGCTACTTATGTTTGGACTATTCTCAAAAAAGAAAAACATTAAATGCCCAATAGACCATGGGACGCGTCTTTGGATGGAAAATACTTTTTTGTGGTTGGCAGGTCAATTTGGCAAAGAAAATATTTTTAGAAAATCGATGTTGATGCCAACCCAAGAATATTTCCCAATTCATTATGATGGGTCTAAAGAATCATTAACAAAAACAGCAGAGATCATCGCTAAGCAAATGGAAATTGATATTGCTGAAATAAAGCTTGACATTTATGAGAATAGCACTCAAAAATTCAATAGTGATGTAGGGCCTGGAATATGGACACAAATAGATAATGGTCAAAAAGTTTCGGCAGGCATGTACTTTAAAAAAGATGAACAAGGGAAATATGAAATATTAATTGAAAAAGAAAATTTGAAGTACCCTGAAAATTTGGTGGCAGTGATTGCACATGAATTTGCTCATATTAAAATATTAGGAGAAAATCGGCTTGAATTTAATGACGAACTTTTAACAGACATGGTCCCGATTGTTTTTGGACTCGGAATATTTCAAGCAAATTCTTCTTTTAGGGAACATAAGTCATTTGAGAGTTACGGTTATAGAAGTATTGGTTATTTGCAACAGACAGAATGGGGTTATGCCTTGGCATTATATGCTTATTACAGAAATGAAAAGGACCCTGACTGGATGAAAGCTCTCTCACCAAACATAAAATCAGATTTTAAAAACAGTATGGATTTTATTTATGCTAACACAGACAAAGTATTCATTGAAGAATATAAGCTCGAATGAAGCTATTGCATATACTAAAATCCCTCTGCGTTTCTGTTCCTGAAATTTCGGGATCTGTGGCAACCTTAAAACTCCCTCAAAAGCTAACAATCGTTAACTTAATAGCTTAATTTTGCTCTCCCGCAGGTTTTCAGGTTTGAACCGCCGGTATAGAAGCTATGAAGCATGCTTTAAAAAATAAGGTCCGTATAGTTACCGCAGCCAGTCTCTTCGATGGGCATGATGCTGCTATTAATATTATGCGCCGCATCCTGCAAAGCAAGGGAGCTGAGATCATTCACCTGGGCCATAACAGAAGCGTACACGAAATTGTTGAATGTGCCATCGAAGAAGATGCACAGGGTATTGCCATCACATCCTACCAGGGCGGACACGTTGAATTCTTTAAATACATGAAAGACCTGCTTGACCAGAACGGTTGCGGGCACATTAAAATTTTTGGTGGCGGCGGCGGCACTATCCTTCCCGAAGAAATAAGAGAATTACAGCAATATGGTATCACGCGGATATACTCACCCGATGATGGCAGGCACATGGGACTGGAAGGAATGATCGAAGATGTTTTACACCAATGCGATTATAGCCTGAATGGAAATGGCGAGTATAAAACACCGATGACATTGGGTGAAGTAAAAGATGTGAGGAAGATAGCGAGATGGATTACGAATGCGGAGAACGGGGTTGTGGATGCGGGATGCGGGATACAGGATGCGGGATCGAAGACCGTTCCGGTGCTTGGGATTACGGGAACGGGAGGGGCGGGTAAATCATCAGTTACCGATGAAATTGTGAGGCGCTTTCTTCATAATTTTTCAGATAAAACAATTGCTGTTGTTTCTGTTGATCCTTCAAAAAAGAAAACAGGTGGGGCATTGCTGGGAGATAGAATAAGAATGAATGCCATTTCTCATCCGCGTGCCTATATGCGCAGCCTGGCAACACGCGATGATAACACAGCACTCAGCGCTTATGTGCAGGAAGCGATTGATATTTGCAAAGGAGAAGGGTTTGACCTGATCATCCTGGAAAGTGCCGGGGTTGGACAAAGTGATGCATCCATTTTAGATCATTGCGATGTGAGCATGTATGTAATGACACCGGAATATGGCGCAGCTTCTCAATTGGAAAAGATCAACATGCTTGATTATGCAGATATCGTCTGCATAAATAAATTCGACAAAGCCGGCGCGCTGGATGCATTGAATGATGTGCGCAAACAATACAAACGAAACCACACACTTTGGGATGCCAAGAATGAAGACCTACCTGTGATCGGTACTATTGCAGCGCAGTTTAATGATTCAGGGGTAAACAGTTTATTTGAGAAGATCGTAGAGAAATTAGAATTTTCTAAACCCTTGGAGGGTTCTAAACCCTCCAAGGGTTTAGAAAAGCCCTATATCATCCCCCCAAAAAGAATCCGTTATCTCTCAGAAATATCCGAAGGCAACCGCAGTTACGACCAATGGGTGAATGAACAATGCGCTATCGCTTCAAAACTATACCAGCTTCATGGTGTAATGAATGAAAAAGGATTGAAAGAAACGGCTGAACTGGACTCACTCAAAAAGAAATACGAAGAACAACTTGACCCTGCCTGCAAAAAATTAGTTGAAGCCTGGCCATCATTAATTGAGCGCTACAATAAAGGTTTCTTTGAATACGAGGTACGGAATAAAATTATCAGGCAGGAATTAACGGTTGTATCATTAAGCGGAACAAAAATTCCAAAACTGGTATTGCCAAAATATAAAGACTGGGGCGATATTTTGAAATGGCAACTGCAGGAAAATGTGCCGGGAGAATTTCCTTATACTGCCGGTGTATTTGAATTGAAACGTGCAGGGGAAGACCCAACACGAATGTTCGCAGGGGAAGGTGGGCCTGAAAGAACCAACAAAAGATTTCATTATGTATCACTCGGGCAGCCCGCGATCCGCTTGTCCACTGCGTTTGACAGCGTTACCCTCTACGGAGAAGACCCCGATAAACGCCCTGATATTTATGGAAAGATCGGTAATAGCGGTGTAAGCATTGCTACTGTTGATGATGCAAAAAAATTATACAGCGGTTTTGATCTCTGCGATGCCAAGACATCAGTATCCATGACCATCAATGGGCCAGCACCAATGCTGCTCGCATTTTTTATGAATGCAGCGATCGACCAGCAATGTGAAAAATGGATAGAAGCAAATGGGCAGTGGAAACTGGTAGAAGAAGTTTTCCATAAAAAATACCATCGCCTTGTTAAACCTGTTTATTATAATCCTGCTTCTCCTGAACGTTTACCCGAAGGAAATAACGGACTTGGTTTAAAATTACTTGGATTAAGCGGTGATGAAGTATTACCAAAAGATGTATACGAACAGATCAGGGCAGAAGCACTCACACAAGTAAGAGGAACCGTACAGGCAGATATTTTAAAAGAAGACCAGGCACAGAACACCTGCATTTTCTCAACAGAATTTGCTTTGAAGCTGATGGGTGATGTGCAGGAATATTTTATCACGCAGAAAGTAAGAAATTTTTATAGCGTCAGTATCAGCGGCTATCATATTGCAGAAGCAGGAGCTAACCCGGTCACACAATTAGCGTTCACATTATCCAACGGATTTACTTATGTTGAATATTACCTGAGCCGTGGAATGAATATTGATGATTTTGCACCAAACTTATCTTTCTTCTTCAGCAATGGAATGGATCCTGAATATAGTGTGATAGGCAGGGTGGCAAGAAGGATCTGGGCAAAGGCAATGAAACATAAATACAAAGCAAATGAGCGGTCGCAGAAATTAAAATATCATATCCAGACAAGTGGAAGGAGTTTGCATGCGCAGGAAATTGATTTTAATGATATCCGCACTACACTACAGGCATTATATGCTATTTATGATAACTGTAATTCACTTCATACCAACGCCTACGATGAAGCCATCACTACGCCAACCGAAGAAAGTGTAAGAAGAGCAATGGCCATTCAGCTCATCATCAACAGGGAACTGGGAACTGCCATCACTGAGAATTTTATCCAGGGAAGTTTTGCCATAGAAGTTTTGACAGACCTGGTGGAAGAAGCCGTGCTGGCTGAGTTTGACAGGATCAATGAACGTGGCGGTGTACTCGGCGCAATGGAAAGAATGTACCAGCGTAATAAAATACAGGAAGAAAGCCTCTACTATGAAACATTGAAACATACAGGCGAATTGCCATTGATAGGAGTGAACACCTTCCTCAATAAAAAAGGAAGTCCAACCATCTTGCCAAGTGAGGTCATCCGTTCAACCACAGAAGAAAAAGAACAACAAATACAAAACCTACTAACATTCAGAAAACGTAACAAAGAAAAAGCCGAAGCAGCTTTACAAAAATTAAAAGAAACAGCCATCAGTAATGGCAACTTGTTTGCAGAATTAATGGAGACGGTAAAATATTGTTCGCTTGGAGAGATCACCCATGCCTTGTATGAGGTTGGTGGGCAATATAGAAGGAACATGTGATTAAAATTTATAAGATTTTGGCCCGCCCGGCCAAGCCCTGCCCGACTATGTCGTTCAGGCGGGCGTTCGGACGGGGATTACAGGATTGAAGAATAAGAAATTAAAAAGCCGAATTCAATTATTGAATCCGGCTTTTGTTTTATATAAGTGCAATTATATTAATGTCCTCCTCTATGACCATTATTATTGCTGCCACTACCACTTGATCTGCTTGGCTGTTGCCTGCTTGCAGGAGGAGCGCTTCTTGTAGCCTGAAAATTCTGTGTATGCACTTGTCCTCTCTGTTGCATCTGTTGCTGGTGATTCAAATTCTGTATCACTTCTCTCTGATTGTTTTGAACAGGCTTCCATTGGCTTTGGTCACGCTGCTGCCATTGGTTGCTACCACTTCTCTGGTAAACATTTCCTTCCCTGTCGGTAGTAACATTGTTTGCAGGCCTTGAATTGCTTGCAGAATTTGCAGGAAGATTACCACGGATGGAGTTACCACCTAAGCTGCGTGGAGACTGGTTATTCGATACTCCATTCACCCTGCCAGTATTAGTAGAAGCTGTCCCTCCTCTTACAACCCCAGGTACTGCAACATCGTGGCGGTAGTTATATATATTATTAGTGAAGCTGCCGGTACGTGGGCCACTCCTCAGAGCAAATCCATTTGATCTTCCATAGACACCACCACTACTTCTATTGGCAAAACCAAAGCTGAAAAACGCTGGGCGATAAACTGCTGGTCCCCACCAACCACCTCTTGATCCTCCCCACCTGTTATTGATTCCAAAACCTATACCCAACCAGCCAAATCCATAGTTATACCCCAGGTTCCATCCATACCAGGGATTGTAGTGCATAGAGAAACCCCATGTGTATGGGCGCGGATAATAATAATGGCCCCACCATGGTGAATAATAAAAACCCGTTCCATAAACTACTGTAGGCCCATATATATAAGCATTTAAATAGCCAGGCGTATAGCCCATGTACACCCAATCAGGGTCCACATCATATACATACACATACTTCATGTTGTACACAGGATAACTTGGAGGAATAATATCCACTTCATCCGGGCGGTCTGTGGCAACGGTCCATGGGCCTGTTGCGTTGTAAGATTCAAACCATACACCATTATCAACTGCATAATATTTATCACGATAACGAAGCACTGACCCTTGTGTGTTCACAGCATATTGCAAATGTGTGCCGGGTATGTTTTCAAATTTCGGGTCTCCGTCATAATTGATAGTAGCAGTTGCATTCCTGCGGTCCACTTTAGCTGTTTGTGGTATCTGTGCATCCATTACAGCTTCTCTTGCGGCATCAGTTCCTGCAACACTTGCCAACACATTATCTTTTGGCGAACCTTCAGGGATCTTTGCAAAGCCTGTAGGCAAAGAATTAGCTGCAGTGAATTGCCATGGGCCATTCAATCCCGGTGCTTTGTACCAGCGGCCTGAAAGCAATACATAATATTGATTTGAATTGTGGTCAAGAAAAATATCGTTATCTGAATTGGTAACATAAGACAAACCTGTTCCGGAGATGTCAGAAAATTGTGGTTGCCCTTTTACCTGTATCAGTTCTGCAGGTTGTGTACTCACAATAATATCTGAAACTGCATTTCCAGTTGAACTGTTATTTGTAAAACCTGGGTCAGCATTATTTGCATTGTCTACAGCAGCCTGTATTTTAGAAAGGCTGGTTGGAACATTGTTCATGTAAGTGTAAGGGCCGGTTGCAGAAGGTGCCCTGTACCATTGTTTCCCTCCATATAAATAATAATTGCCATCATCATTTTTTACGATCGTAAAAGGCGAGTTAACAACTACATCTACACCCCAATCGTCATTGCGCTGAAATTTTGGAACTCCATCGGTTACAACAAGGATGGATGGTTTGGTAGAAAAAAATATTTTTGGAGGATTATTATTCAGGTCCTTCGACAATTTTTTTTCTTCGGTCCTCATATCAAGCGAAGCAACTAACTGGTCCAGGAAAAAACTGATCTGCAATTTTGGAAGTTCTGTTTCAAGAGTTGTCTTTAGGAAATTGATCCTTCCAACATTCTTTTCTTCAGCGAATTTCAGGTTAGGGACTTTGGTGGAGACGAGGTTTACCTGGCGATTGTCTTTATCTGTTTCTACGGTAGATACAGCCCAGAAAGTGCCGAATATTCTTTCGGCCTGGCCATCTTCCATCAGTGAAATGGCTGCTCTTGTTTTTAATATATTGCCTGAAAAAGATTCGGCCTGCGGTTCATAGATCTTAAGTATCGAACCGTCAGCGGCCGTGATGGTTTTGGGCCATTCTTCCTGTGCCTGTATGCCGCTTGCTATTAAAAGTGAGCAGCAGAGGAACGATAAAATGAGGTGTAGTTGTTTCATGTTGATAGATTTTATGCAGTCAGGGATAAATAGGTTAAGAATACCATTCAGTAAGACGAAGCTGCTATATAAAAGTTTAGGATAAAGGCTGTATTAGAAAAGAATTAACAGAATTTGCCTCCTGTTCATGACAATACCTGGCCCATATTGCTATGAACAGGGTTTTTGATTCAAAAACGGCCAGTTCAGACCCCTGAATTCTTACCACCTATCAAGCCCAATAACAGCGAGATCACAGCCAATACCAGTAAAATATGGATGATAGCACCCGTACTGTAATAAAAGAACCCAAACAACCAGCCGATAATAAGAACTACTGCGATGATATACAAAATGCCTCTCATAAAATATGATTTTCTGGTAAAGGGTAAAAATCATGCCACTTTCGTCTTTTATGGTGAATACCTGCCTCCTGTAGCCTAAACACACGATAAATTTTTTGGGAAGGCCTAAAATCAAAGATTTCTATAGCTTTGGCAATATCATACTGTATAATTTGTAAATATGAAATTTAAGTTTCTCATTTCTTTTACCTTTTTATTGCTCATTACCGCTCTGGAAAGTAATGCGCAGTCAAGAAAGATAGATACCACTGTACTGCTCAATAAAACGGGTTACAAAGTGTATTGTAATAATAAGCGCGCCGAATCCAATGATATCGTTATTTCCCCTGTTGGGTTTGAAAATACAGCCCGTGAAATGAATTTTGTTATTAAAGGAAAACTGGCCAAAGCTGTGGTAGATGATTTTAATCATGATGGTTTTCCTGACCTTGTAATATATGTTTATGGAGGAGTTGATGGAACATATGGAACTGTTTATGCGCTTACATCCAATGAGAACAAATCCTGTTCTGGTATTATTTTTCCAGACCTGCTCGACGATTCAAAACTCCGGATAGGTTATAAAGGACATGATGAATTTTCATTGCTGGAGGGGACTATCATGCGGCGTTTTCCTTTGTATGATACGCTCCAAATAAATCCGCAGCCTACCGCTAGCAAGCGTGTGGTGCAATACCAATTAGGTAAAAATGAAAATGGCGGACTTAAATTCAAAGTGATACGCTCATACGAAACAAAATAAAAATCTTACCTCTATCCCCACTTGTTTTTAGACCGATAAAAAAATGATATGGAATTCGGGCGTGTTACAGAAAAGGAACTCAAAGGGATAGATTTTATTTTGCCCGCCGACCCGGTCTTTAATAACGCGATCCTTAAAGGCAAACGGGCTAAAGATCCAAAGGTCTATATCGGCTGTGCCAAGTGGGGGCGAAAGGAATGGGTAGGGAAAATATATCCAAAAGGCGCTAAGGAAAAAGACTTTCTTGATTATTATGTGCAACATTATAATTGTATTGAGCTGAATGCAACCCATTATAAGATCTATGCACCTGAACAAATTGCCAAATGGGATGAAAAAGCAAAAGGCAAAGATTTTCTATTCTGCCCTAAAGTGCCACAAGCTATCAGCCATTACAGTGGGTTTAATAATACAGACGTTTTAACGACCTCTTTTTTAGAAGGAATAATGGCATTTGGAAAACACCTTGGCCCCATTTTTTTACAGGTGAGTGATAAGTACAGTCCGCAGAGAAAAGAAAACCTGTTCAATTACCTCCGGTCATTACCTACTGACTTATCATTTTTTTTAGAAGTGAGGCATCCCGATTGGTTTGCAGATACAACTGTTCGCGATGAATTGTTTACTACTTTAAAAAAATTAAAGATCGGTGCAGTGATAACCGATACCAGCGGCAGAAGGGATTGTGCACACATGTATTTGACCGTACCAAAAACATTTATCCGTTATGTGGGTAATAGCCTTGACCCAACAGATTATACAAGGATAGATGAATGGATAGAACGCATTAAATATTGGCTGGATAATGGCTTGCAGGAAATTTATTTTTTCATGCATATGCATGATGAGGCGTTTTCGCCCGGGTTAACCGTTTATCTTGTTGACCGGATCAATGCCGCCTGTGGCTTGAATTTGCAGAAACCAGTTTTTATTCAGCCTGGATTATTTTAAAACGAATAAAACGAACAATATGTCGAAGCCAAATTATGTTTCATTAAATGTTGCAGGTGGAATGATGGACGCTTATCTCTCACAACCAGCTGGAGAAGGAAAATTTCCTGCTATTATTTTATTGCAGGAAGCTTTTGGCGTAAATCATCATATCCGTAACATGGCCGACAGGCTTGCGAAAGAAGGATACTTTGTTATTGCACCTGAATTATTTCACCGCACAGCCCCACCGGGATTTGAAACAGGGTACACAGATTTTTCTTTGGTAAAGGGTCATTTTGAAGCATTGACCACTGAAACTTTCGCAGAAGATTTACAGGCAACGTATTCATGGCTGCAGCAGAATGAAAAAATAAATAAAAACAAGATCGGCAGTATTGGTTTTTGTCTGGGTGGGCGGGCTTCTTTGCTCGCGAATATATTATTACCCGTGGCTGCATCGGTTTCATACTATGGTGGCAGATCAACAGTTTTGGTAGATAGGGTAAAAGATATGCACGCGCCGCATTTATTTTTTTGGGGTGGGTTAGATAAAAATATTCCGCAGGAGCAGGTCGATACGGTGATTAACGCAGTAAAAGCGGCTGGTAAAGAATATATCAATGTGGTGATGTCCGCCGCTGATCATGGATTCAATTGCGATGAAAGGGCCAGCTACAATGAGCAGGCAGCTAAGGATGCCTGGGCGCTTACTATCAATTTTTTTGCGCAGCGGCTGAAAGTGTGATGTTATTGAAATATTAGTGTTCATTTTATTTCATATAATTCATTCCACCGCGTAGTATATCTTTTGGAACGAAGTTCCTGCCGCATTTTCCAGTCGCGCGCCGTGCCCGATGCCGCGAACTTCAACACATCATCCCTCATCGCAAAATTTACATTGTCCATCATGGTCATTAATAAGCGGTTGCTGTTTTTTGCAGGAGCACAAAACAAATTCCCCTGTATGGAATCATCAGGCACAATATCACTTAGCATGACACCCGCTTTTTTATAGATCTTTCCTTCTTCGTAAAGCGTATTCACCAGTTGCACAGCGGGTTTGATGAGTTCCTGCGTAATAGAAGTGGCGGCGGGTAAAGTAATATAACTGCTGATGGTTGGGCCATGCCTGAAATAAGTATTGTGCGATTGCTCTTTGGGAACAATAAATACACTCACTGTTCTTGCGGCGCTGTTTTGTCTTCGTAATTTCTCAGCTGCCCTTGAAGTATAAGTAGCGATCGCTTCTTTGATGTCTTTGATATTATCAACTGCTTGCCCGAACATGCGCGTGGTAGCAATCATTCTTTTATTGACCAGTTCCTCTTCCATTTTTATGGCAGTCTCGCCGCGCAGTTCTTTTATCAGCCTCACACCCATCACGCCACCCAGGTTTTTTTTCGCCCATTCAATATCCATTTGTTGCAGGTCTTTGGCAGTATTGATCTGGAAGCGGTATAATTTTTCGGCATATTGCCTGCCTACGCCCCAGATATCATCTACCGGTGTACGCCGCAATGCATCGTTGATCTTTTCTTCGGTATCTAATACTACTACACACTGTGTGGCTACTTTATTTTTTTTGGCGAGATGATTTGCGATCTTTGATAATACTTTTGTTGGCGCTACACCTACTGATACTTTAATGCCTGTCCATCTTTCCACTGTTTCTTTTATTTCTATGGATAGTTGCTGTAATTTTTCCGAAGGCATTTCTTCGAGATCAAGAAAAGCTTCATCTACAGAATATACTTCTACATTTTTTTTGCCAACGAGCACCCGGAGTGTTTCCATCACCCGCCAGCTCAGGTCGCCATACAAATTATAGTTGGATGAAAAAGTAGATACGCCAAATTTTTCTATCATCGGTTTCGCCTTGAAATAAGGCCCCGCCATTTGCACACCTAATTTTTTGGCTTCATCGCTTCGCGAGATGATGCAGCCATCATTATTACTCAACACCACTACAGGTTTATGATCCAATTCAGGATGGAATACCCGCTCGCAGGAACAATAAAAACTATTACAGTCAACAATTGCTTTCATGATGCTTTGCCATTACAGGTGATGGATAGTAAAGGTGACAACTCCCCATACATTGGCTCGTTCATCAAAGACAGATAACGGGATGTCTGCATATTTTTTATTTTCTGCCATCAGCACCACACCATTAAAATTTTTTTGCAGCCGCCTGATCACCAGTTCGCCTTCAAGGATAGCCACGATCACTTTGCCGGTTACCGCTTTAATGCTTCTGTCAACGATCAAAACATCGCCGCTGTGAATGCCCGCACCTATCATGGAATCGCTGTTCATGCGGAAGAAAAAAGTAGCAGGTTTATTATGGATCAATTGTTCGTTCAGGTCAATGCCCCGTTCCATATAATCATCTGCGGCGGCGCCAAAACCCGTAGCATTGGCAGTGGGTACTTCCCATTGCGAAAACCGTTTGGAACCTTTGTAAGCGGCCCCGTAAAAAATATCCTCATCCATATTTTTATTTTGAAATACTAATTAATTTAGTAAATTTATACTAAAATAATTGGGTATTCCAAATAATTGATCAAGTATTTATGGAAACAACACTCCTCGACTTGCCTGGCTACCAGGTGAACGAATACCTGCTGGTATTGCAGCCGCATGAGGACCTGTGGAACAGGATCATGGCGGTAAAGAAGGCTTTTTCAGAAAAGTATGATTGTCCGATGGCGTTATGGACAAAGCCCCATATTACGCTGGTGAATTTTGTGCAGTACGCCATAAAGGAAGAAAAGGCCGTAGAGAAAATGGGGAGGATCGCTTCCCGCAATTCACCTTTTGCAGTAGTATTAAAAGATTTCGGGAGTTTTCCCACGCACACTATTTATATCAATATATCTACGCAAACGGCCATCGTGGAATTAGGAAAACAATTGCGGGAAGCACAGGCGCTGATGACCCTGAATAAAGACAATAAACCTCATTTTCTGTCTGAACCGCATCTCACCATTGCAAGAAAATTAAAACCCTGGCAATATGAAAAGGGATGGCTGGAGTATAGCAACACGCCTTTTACAGGAATGTTCATCGCGGATCATTTGCTGTTGCTGAAAAGAAAAGTAGGAATAAAAAAATATGAGGTACTGAAAAAATTTGAACTGAAGGGCGAGCCGTGTACAGAAAATAAAGGGATACAATTGGGGCTATTTGCCTGAAACAATATCAATAAAAATAATCAATCAATATTTCATGGAGGAAGAACAGCAGGAAGAAAATACGGATACTTATAAAAAGGGCAGGGGAGCGCAGATCAATACCAAGAACCGATTTCTTACCAATCAAAAAGTAAAAGAACATATTGAATCTATCGATGACTGGATAGAACCGAATGTGGCAACGCAATACCTGGAGGACAAAGCAAAAGGCCTGGTTAATAAAGTGGATAGCCCGGATGTAGGTATGTGGTACAGTATGAATCCTTACCAGGGGTGTGAGCATGGCTGCATCTATTGTTATGCACGGAATTCTTTTGAATACTGGGGATATAGCGCCGGGCTTGATTTTGAAAGCAAGATCATTGTAAAGAAAAATGCTCCCGAGTTGCTTCGTAAATTTTTAATGAATCCCAAATGGCAATGTGTTCCGATCAGTTTAAGCGGGAATACGGATTGTTACCAGCCTGCAGAAAAAAAGTTCCGGATCACGCGGCAGTTACTGGAAATATGCAATGAGTTCAACCAACCGGTAGGTATTATCACTAAGAATGCGGGTATATTAAGAGACAAAGAACTTTTACAGGAGATGGCGAAGAAAAAATTGGTGAGTGTATTGGTGAGTACCACTTCTTTCAATGAAGACCTGCGAAGAGTAATGGAACCCCGCACCACAACGGGGAAACAAAGATTGCGTGTGATGAAAGAATTAAGCGATGCAGGAATCAGGGCAGGAGTAATGCTTGGGCCAATGATCCCGGGGTTGAATGAACATGAGATGCAACGTATCATGGAAGCTGCCAGTTTAAATGGCGCAACTTTTTCTGCTTATACTTTTATCCGGCTGAATGGCGCGATCAAATTATTATTCCATGACTGGTTATATAAAAATTTCCTGACAGGGCAGACAAAGTATGGCACCTGATAGAAACGGGGCATGGCGGGCAGGTGAATGATAGTCGCTGGGGTACCCGCATGCGTGGCGAAGGGCCCATAGCAGAACTGGTACGCCAGCAATTTATCAAGTATAATAAAATATACAAGCTAAATGCAGAAAGATGGGAACTGGATTGCTCACAATTCAGGAGGCCTGGAGAACAGGGTCGCTTATTTTAAACAACCGTATTTATTTCTCCAGCAATCCGTCAGCCTTCCATTGAGCCAGGACATGTATATCCGCTTCAGAAAGTTTTGGATTTCTCTGCGGCATAAATCCTCTTTCACCAGGATTCAGTTGTGTTCTGCGCAGCATTTGGTCAATATTCTTTACCGCTCCTGCAAAGGTGTTCAATGGTTCTTTATTTCCTTGTGGAGGTATATGGCACGGAGCACATTTTGCTGCAACCAGGGCTTTTACATTTGCCTCGTATGTAAACTTGGGAGGTGCAGGTGGTGCTTTTGCTATTTTATTTGACGGGGAACAAAATTGCAATAAAATTGCGCCAAGCAGGACGGCGACTACAAAAATTTTTTTCATTACTGTTGGTTTTTAGTAAGTTGTCAAATGAATTTTAAAGATATTGATTTTAATTCAACCCGGCTTATCCTCTAATAAATTTATTTAATGCGTATTCTTTTCTGGAAAATTGCCCATATAAAAAAATGGATGCAGAACCATTTTGAACTTCTTTTTTTTACATTTTCCATCTTTGCCTTGTTTTTCATGCCGGAAAAACATTCAGGAGAATCATTTTGTTTGTTCAGGCAGATGGGTTTTTCTTTCTGTCCTGGCTGCGGTATCGGGCATTCCATACATTATGCATTGCGAGGCGAGTTTCAAACCTCATTTAAATACCACCCTTTGGGCATTGTTGCCGTTATCATTATATTTATGCGTATCAAACAACTCTTATTCAAACCAAAACCCATATATGAAACCAAGCCTCATAACATTGATCCCGGCAATTGAAGGAGATGAACTTGCCTTTTTACAGGCAATGACCAATGAACTTAGCGAAGAAAAGCTGCAGTCGTTTGTCATGGTTTATAATGGCAAAAGAAAAAAAGCCGACACTATCCTTGTGGGCTGCATCCTGGGTTTTGTTGCTGTAGCTGGGATCCAGCGATTTATGGTAGGGCAAATAGGTATGGGCCTTTTATATTTATTTACAGGTGGATTGTGCTTCATAGGGACCATCATGGATATTATCAATTACAAGAAACTTACGTTTGAATATAATCAGCAGATGGCGGTTGAATCTCTTGCTATGGCGCGGGCATTTTAAAGCAGTGGTCTCGTCCAGAATCGAACTGGAATCTGGGGCTTCGGAAACCCCCGTCCGACCGGTCATCCGGGCGGGCTTATACTATCCTCGTCCAACTGATGTCAATCGAAAATGGATAGTATTACTGAATCATCTTTTTGAGAAATCTTCTACCTGCTGCGGATTTAAAATATTTTTCCCGTGAAATGGCATCTTCTCTTGTTGTAAACGATTCCTTATAGACAACTTTAAAAGGAATATATGGCCGAATAGATTTGGTCATACCAGAGTTATGCTGCTTAATCCTTTCTTCGATATTTTCACAATGACCCTTGTAAAAGAAATCGTGACTGACACTTTTTAAAACATACGCACAAAACATAATCACTCATCAGTGGTCTCGTCCAGAATCGAACTGGAATCTGGGGCTTCGGAAACCCTTATACTATCCATTGTACTACGAGACCTGAATCACAAATTTAATTGAAAGGCTTATGTTTAAGTAAATAGTTTACATCGGAAATTTATACTATCCCCGTCCGACTGGTATCATCCGGGCGGGCATTGTACTACGAGACCTGAATCACAAATTTAATTGAAAGGCTTATGTTTAAGTAAATAGTTTACACCGGAAGCTTATACTATCCCCGTCCGACTCGCATCATCCGGGCGGGCATTGTACTACGAGACCTGGATCACAAAATTAACTATAAACGAATATTGCGTAAGTAAGCACCATAACCGCTTTTTTGATACTTATCTGCGAGTAACAGCAGTTGCTCTTTATTGATAAATCCCATCCGGTAAGCCACTTCTTCAATGCAGCCTATTTTCTGGCTCTGTCTTTTTTCGATCACCCTTACAAACTCGCAGGCATCGCTCAGTGATTCAAAAGTGCCTGTGTCCAGCCAGGCAGTTCCTCTGTTCATTACACCTACTTTTAATGTGCCGCGTTGAAGGTATTCTCGGTTTACATCAGTTATTTCATATTCTCCCCTTACTGAAGGATTGATATTTTTTGCAATGGATACTACATCATTATCATAAAAATACAGGCCGGGAACGGCGTAATTTGATTTTGGCTGTCCTGGTTTTTCTTCAATTGAAATGGCATTCTGATTTTTATCAAATTCAACCACTCCATATCTCTCGGGGTCATTTACTTCATAAGCAAAAATGGCTGCGCCATTGATGTTGTTAAATGATTGAATAAGTTTACTGAACCCTGCGCCATAAAAAATATTATCACCTAATATTAATACCACTTTTTCTTTTCCTATAAATTTTTCGCCAATCACAAACGCCTGGGCCAGGCCATTAGGAATTTCCTGAACCGCATAAGAGAACTGGCATCCTAGTTCAGCACCATCGCCCAATAATCTTTTAAATTGAGATGAATCTTCAGGGGTAGTAATGATCAATATCTCATTAATGCCTGCCAGCATCAATACGGACAATGGATAATAGATCATGGGCTTATCATAAATTGGCATCAATTGTTTGCTGATCCCCTTTGTAATAGGATATAGCCTTGTGCCACTGCCGCCTGCCAAAATGATTCCTTTCATATTTAAAAATTGAGCGTGGGTTGAATATCTTTCAGGAATGGATTGTTTTTGTCTTTTTCAGAGAGTAGTATTTTTTCAGCTTTCAGTTTCCAATCTATACCCAAATCCGGGTCACAATAACTGATTCCAGCTTCAGATGCCTTGTTATAGTAATTATCGCATTTGTAAAAAAAGACAGCTTCTTCACTTAATACAACAAAGCCATGAGCAAAGCCACGCGGGATATACAACTGAGTGCCACTGGCTTCGGTAAGTTCTATGCTAAAATGTTTCCCAAATGTAGGCGAGTTCTTGCGAACATCAACTGCTACGTCAAGCACTTGTCCTTTTATTACCCGTACCAGTTTTGCCTGGGCAAATTCACCTGTTTGAAAATGCAGTCCGCGTAAAACACCGCGCAATGATCTTGATTGATTATCCTGTACAAACTCAGCGGATAATCCTGTTAATTCGGAAAAGCGTTTTTTATTAAAACTTTCAAAAAAATAACCACGCCCGTCATCAAATACGGTATCGTGTACAATAAAACATCCATTCAAATTTGTTTGCTCAATTTTCATCTGTTAGAATACATTGATGTATAATAATTCTGATAAGCGCCACTTGTAACATGTTGCAGCCACTCTGTATTTTGAAGATACCAGTCTATCGTTTCACTCAACCCTTCTTCAAAAGTAGCACTTGGTTTCCAACCCAATTCTGTATTGATCTTTGACGCATCGATCGCATACCTTCTGTCGTGGCCAGGCCTGTCTTTCACATATGTGATCAGTTTTTCATTTTCCCCGGGGGCCCTTCCCAGCTTCTCATCCATCAGGGAACACATTAATTTTATAAGATCAATATTCTTCCACTCATTAAAGCCGCCGATATTATATGTTTCATCAGGTTTTCCTTTATGAAATACAAGATCAATAGCTGAGGCATGGTCTTTTACATAGAGCCAATCCCTTGTGTAGAGGCCATCCCCATAAACGGGTAAAGATTTTTTTTGAATGATATTATTTATAAAGAGCGGAATCAGTTTTTCGGGAAAATGATATGGCCCGTAGTTATTGGAACAATTTGATATGACGGTCTGCATATCGTATGTCTCCGCATAAGCCCTGACAAAATGATCAGATGATGCTTTGCTGGCAGAGTAAGGAGAATTTGGGTGATACGGAGTACTTTCCGTGAAAAGCCCTGTATTTCCTAAGGCGCCATATACCTCATCGGTTGAAACATGATAAAATAAATGTTTACTTAAATCTTGCGCCCAATGTTTCCTGGCAACATTAAGAAGATTGACAGTGCCAATCACATTTGTATAAACAAAATCGAGGGGGGAAACGATGGACCTGTCAACATGGGATTCTGCAGCAAGATGAATTACATCAGTAATTCTATGTTTTTCAAAAATATTCTCCAGTGCAGCGATATCCAGGATATTTGCTTTTTCAAAAAAATAGTTAGGATATTTTTCTATATCTGCCAGGTTTTCGAGGTTACCGGCATATGTCAACGCATCAAGGTTGATGATACGATAATCAGGGTATTTGGTTACAAACAGTCTTACAACATGCGAACCAATGAATCCTGCGCCACCTGTAATTACAATATGTTTCATGCTAAATATTTTTTGTGTTGATCATATCAAACAGCTCAAGCCCAAACTGTCTCTTTGATCTCATTATAAACTTTTGTTATTCCTTCTTCCAGCGAAACAGAAGCTTCCCAGCCAATGTTTGCCAGTTTTGTTGTATCCATTAGCTTCCTTGGTGTACCATCAGGATTAGAGGCATCAAATTTTAATTCGCCTGTATAGCATGTTATCTTTTGAATCAATTTTGCTAATTCCTTTATGGTAATATCTTCGCCTAATCCAATATTTATTAATCCGGAGTCATTATAGTTTGCCATTAAAAAAAGCGTTGCATCGGCCAGGTCATCTACATAAAGAAATTCGCGCCTGGGTTCTCCTGTTCCCCATAACTCCACAAATGGGGCATTATTACGTTTTGCTTCAATGAATTTCCTCAGTAAAGCCGGAAGTACATGTGAATTGGCAAGATTGTAATTATCATTTGGGCCGTAAAGATTTGTAGGCATGCCAGAAATAAAATTACATCCGTATTGTGCACGATAGGCATCACATAATTCAATACCAGCTATTTTAGCTATGGAATATGGCTGGTTAGTTGGCTCCAGGTAACCTGACAATAAATACTCTTCTTTCAAAGGCTGTGGTGCCAACTTCGGATAAATACAGGACGATCCTAAAAACAACAATTTCTTTACCCCGGTGAGATAAGATGAATGAATGATATTAGCTTCAATTAAAAGATTGTCATAGATAAATTCTGCACGATAAGTGTTGTTGGCAACAATGCCACCTACTTTGGCTGCTGCAAGAAACACATACCCTGGCTTTTCTTTTTCAAAAAACTTTTTAACGGCATCCTGGTTGCGAAGGTCTAATTCCTTTGACGTTTTGGTAATGATATTTGTATAGCCTTCCTTTCGCAGTTTCCTTACGATGGCACTTCCCACCATTCCATTATGGCCTGCTACATATATTTTCGCATCCCTTTCCATTATTCAAATTCGTTTTTGATATCAAACCCACTTTCTTTTAAATGCTTTTCCTTTCTGAATAATTCAAGGTCGCAGTCTATCATTTCCTTCACCATTTCCGCTAATGTGTATGTAGGTTGCCATCCCAGTTTTTCTTTTGCCTTGGAAGCATCCCCAATCAGCAGATCCACTTCGGTAGGACGGTAATAGCGAGGATCTACTTTTACTACAACAGTGCCTTCTTTTAGAGCAGA
>CAISDV010000081.1 GCA_903884185.1 uncultured Chitinophagaceae bacterium
TGGCTCTTACAGAGCCGCGCAAATAAAAATCACATAAACACATTTCACGATTTTGATTTACTGGATTAGGGTTAGAAGCTCCATAGGAGCATTTTGAACATTTTTAACGTGGACTATTTATTGCATATCAGGAGGCTCTCACAGAGCCTGATAAAACAATTTCTTCGCTAAATTTCAAATCCAATTTGTTGTAATTATTATTTGTGAGAAGCTCCGTAGGAGCATCCTGTCTCTAGAAAACGCAGAGGAACGACCCAAGGCTCCATAGGAGCCACCTAATACTAAAACAGATCAGGCATTGATCACATTCGGAAGCCCTGCATTTTTATTGCGCAGATCATGCCCGCCTTCGAGAATAGATTTAAGATTGGTGAGATAGAAAGTCCATCCCGTAGCGCATTGTACGCGCAGGTTAGAGCCGGGGTTCTCATCCCAGGCAATATTTTCCTGTTCCAATACAACCAGTGTCTCGCCGTTTTGTTCTGTTATTCTGACTGTAACAATATTGTTATCCGTAAAACGGAATTTGAAAAGATCTTTTCCATTGGCTTCCAGCACGGTTCTTTGTTCAAACACTGTATCATCATATCCAAACCAGAACCATTTATAATGATCCCCTTCCTGCGCAAACTCATTCTTGTTTCTTAATATGCCTTGTGGTGCCGTGAAATAGCAGGAACTTAAAAACCAGCTCTTTAACCCTGCAGAAGTAGCCCAGGCCTCATATATCTTTTGAGCGTCTGCTTTAACAGGAACACGTAAAGTGAATTTGCTCCAGTCGAACGAAGGATTCATAAATAAAATGATTTAGTGCTAACAACGGGTGTTACACTATACCAGTTCTTTCAATTTTTCAACCACAGTATCTATTTCTTCTTTGGTATTGTGTTTACTGAAGGAAAATCTTACGGTAGCAAGGTTGGGGTCATTTTTTAATGCACGTATCACATGGCTACCGGCATCTGCGCCGCTGGTGCATGCACTTCCACCGCTGGCGCAGATATGATTGATATCCAAATTGAAAAGAAGCATCTCACTTTTGTCTGTCTTAGGAAAACTTGCACTTAACAACGTGTATAGGCTTTTGCCGAGGGGGTCACCATTAAAAGATACATCCTTAAAATGTTTTTTTAACTGATCCATCATGTACAGCTTCAACTCTTTGATCCAGGCGCTATCTTTTTCATAGTTGGTTGTTGCCATTTCAAGCGCTTTCGAAAAACCAATGATGCCATACAAATTTTCTGTACCTGCGCGCATATTCCGTTCCTGCGAACCACCATGCACAAAAGGATTGATCTTTACTTTCTCATTTACGTATAATACGCCCACACCCTTTGGCCCATGAAATTTGTGGCTGGCGCCGGTAATAAAATCAACAGGTGTATTTTTCAGGTCGAAGGGAAAATGGCCTACCGTCTGTACTGTATCACTATGAAAGATGGCATTATATTTCCTGCAGAGGTTCCCGGTTTCATGAATGTCGATCATGTTGCCGATCTCATTATTTGCGTGCATGAGTGTCACCAGTGTTTTCTCTGGCGCTGTAGCTAATAGATTTTCAAGGTCTGCCATATCCACATGCCCATCGGGTAATAATTTCACATAGCTAACTCTTGCTTCGCCGGTTTTAGCCAAATGCTCAACAGTATGTGTGGTCGCATGGTGCTCTATCAGGGAGGAGATAATGTGTTTACAACCCAGGTCCCTCACGGATCTTGTAATAGCAGTATTGCTGCTTTCTGTTCCGCCGCTGGTAAAGAATATTTCTGATGGATGTGCATTCAGGATCTTAGCCACCGTTTTCCTTGCATTTTCGATGGCCAGCCTGCTTTCCCTTCCATAACTGTAAATAGAAGATGGATTGCCAAAATGAGTGGTCATATATGGCATCATCGCATCCAGTACCTGTGGGTCGAGGGAGGTTGTAGCGGCGTTATCGAAATAGATCCTTTGCATGACGCGAAAATAGTTATAAGTTATGAATTATGAGTTATGAGAGGAATTTTCAACTCATAACTCATAACTTATAGCTCATAACCAAATTACATAAGATCTTGAATATTTTTTATGATCAGGCCTGCCAGCTCATCCGCCTTCTCTTCTGAACTGCTTTCAGAATAAATGCGGATAATAGGCTCAGTATTACTTGTGCGGAGATGCACCCAGTCGTTCCCGAATTCTATTTTTAACCCATCCTCTGTATTGATGGGATTCTTTTTGTATTTCTTTTTGATAGCATCGAATATCTTCTTCACGTCTACCCCTTTTTTCAATTCTATCTTATTCTTACTCATGAAATAATTGGGATAGGTACTGCGTAACTGCTTCACTGATTTTTTTTCTTTGGCAAGGAATGACAGGAATAAAGCAATGCCAATTAAAGCATCCCTTCCATAATGAAGATCGGGTACTATCACACCGCCATTGCCCTCACCACCAATCACCGCTTTCACTTTCTTCATTTTCTGCACCACATTCACTTCGCCAACTGCACTTGGAAAATATTGCCCGCCATGTTTCAGCGTAACATCCTTCAATGCACGTGTAGATGACATATTACTTACCGTATTTCCTTTTTTGTACGATAATACATAATCAGCAATTGCTACCAGGGTATACTCTTCGCCAAACAGGCTCCCATCCTCACAAACAAAACACAAACGGTCAACATCCGGATCAACTGCAATACCCATGCCTACCCGGTGACTTTTCACGTATTTGCAAAGCGTTCTTAAATGTTGTGGTAAAGGTTCCGGGTTATGTGCAAACTGACCGTTCACGGCGCCATTTAAAACCGTAAATTCCCTTACACCCAATTCTTTCAGCAAAGCCGGAACAGCAGTGGCGCCGGTACTATTGATGGCATCAATGGCGATCCTGAATTTTGCTTTTCGGATGGCATAAACATCTACAAGGGGGTGATGAAGAATAGCATCGATATGATGGCGGAGGCCAGTTGTATGTTTAGTATATGTACCCAGTTTATCAACCGAACAAAATGTGTAAGCATCTTTATCAGCAATGGCTAATAATTTTTCGCCATCAGCACCACTGATAAATTCACCTTTTCCATTCAATAATTTTAATGCATTCCATTCTTTTGGATTATGGCTGGCGGTGATGATGATACCACCTATCGCTTTTTCAAACTTTACTGCCATCTCAACAGTGGGAGTAGTGCTCAACCCCAGGTCTATCACATCTAACCCAAGTGCGCCAAGAGTACTCACCACTAACTTCTGTACCATCCGGCCGCTGATCCTTCCATCACGCCCAATGACTACTTTTTTACCCGCTGCTTTTGGAGTGTTCTGCAAAAGCCAGGTACCATAAGCTGCGGTAAAACGAACAATATCAAGAGGAGTAAGTGATCCACCGGGTTTCCCGCCTATCGTTCCACGAATGCCGGAAATACTTTTGATGAGTGCCATGCAAGTCTTGGTTTGAGAGGTGCAAACATAGCACAAACAAAATTCAAACCCAATAGCTGAAAAAGAGGGGCTAGCGCCTTCGCAAAGAATCGATTTTCTGGAACTGTTTTAAGGCATTTGGATTAGTAAGCAGTTCCTGCAATAGCGCATTTGGCACTTTCTTAAGGCCTGTTGGCATGGCTGAATAAAAGCTATTATCGGGCTTTGCCACCCACATATTGTCGAGTTGGTCAACATAGATGTCGAAGCCCCGCCCGTTATTCCCGATAAATACCTGCTTCTGTACCATTCCCGCCAGGGCATTTGGCATGGTGTCTTTTACGGTAAGTGGTATTAGTTGAACAGGGGGTATAAGCTGGGTAGGTGGTATCAGATGAACCGTATCTATCCTGCCGGGTTGTATCAAAGGCTTACAACAAATCAATACAGCTTTTTTGTCCTGAGACCAGGTTGTGTGTGCTGAGAGCAATACAAGGAACAAGAGAAATGGCTTCATAATAGTTGATTTATAAGAACCAGATGCAACCTGTAACAAAACTACATAAATAAACAACCCAAATATTTACAGGTATCCCCGAATAACCATTTGCAAGCGGCAAACTTTATCTTTACCCCATGATGCCGGGAACCATATTTTTAATGAACCTGATCGAAAAGTTCATCCAGCAGCTGATAGAACTGGATACCAGGCTTTTTCTAAAGATCAACCGCGACTGGACGAATCCCTGGCTTGACCGTATTTGCCCGGTATTCAGAGAGCAGAATGTATGGATACCCCTCTACCTTTTCCTGCTGGTATTCATGTTTGTAAACTTTGGTAAAAAGGCCTGGGCATGGCTTTTATCTTTTGTGATCACGATCGTGCTGACAGACCAGACAAGTTATTTTATTAAAAAATTAGTTGCCCGCCCAAGGCCCTGCCAGGATCCTTTTTTAATGCCACATGTGCGATTACTGCTGGATAATTGTCCGGGTGCATTCAGTTTTGTATCCTCTCATGCAGCCAATCATTTTGGTATGGCGGTGTTTATATTCTTTACGTTGAAGAATGCATTTGGAAAATGGCGCTGGCTATTTATTCTCTGGGCTGCGGCCATCAGTTATTCGCAGATGTATGTAGGCGTTCATTATCCGCTGGACATTCTCTGCGGCTCTATGCTGGGATGCTGCTGGGGTGCCGTGACAGCTAAATTTTATCACCGTACCTTTAGCCTGAAGTGATCCTGAATTTTACTGCATGAAAAAAAGCTTTACGCTTACTGTTTTATTCTCATGTCTTATTGTTTATATAATAGGCCTGTTTATTCCGTTGATGGAGATAGATGCCGCGCAGTATGCTTCCATCAGCCGCGAGATGCTTGATAACAAAAGCTATTTGCAGGTATTTGATTTGGGTAAAGATTACCTCGACAAACCACCCATGCTGTTCTGGTTATCTGCCCTCAGCATGAAATTCTTTGGCGTGCATGGCTGGTCGTACCGCCTACCTTCTTTATTATTTTCTTTTCTCTCGGTTTTCTCCACTTACAAGCTCGCTTCCCTTTTTTATAAAAAAGAAACAGCGGTATTGAGTGCGTTGGTATTGGCTTCCTGCCAGGCAGTATTTTTAATTAACCACGATGTGCGCACAGACACCATGCTTATGGGCTGGGTTATTTTCAGCATCTGGCAACTGGCAGCCTGGTATCAAACAAAAAAATGGAGCAACTTTTTCCTTGCATGTATTGGTATTGCTGGTGGGATGATGACAAAAGGCCCTATTGCATTGATGGTGCCTGTATTTGCACTTGCACCGCATTTTATTTTACGAAGGGAATGGAAGCAATTATTCAGGTGGGAATATTTACTGGCAGTTATTGTCATTGGGATATTATTAATACCTATGAGCATCGGCTTATACCAGCAATACGACTTGCACCCCGGAAAGATCATACATGGCGTGCCCATTAAATCAGGGCTTCGGTTCTTTTACTGGACGCAAAGTTTTGGAAGGATCACGGGTGAGAGTGAATGGAAAGAGAACAGTTCCTTTTTCTTTCTCATGCAAAACATGTTATGGAGTTTTCTGCCATGGATCATTTTCTTTTTGATAGGATTGTTCCTGGCCGCGAAAAAAGTATTGGCGCAGAAGTTCCGTTTGCAAGCTGGACAAGAATTTATTACTACCGGTGGATTCATCATCACTTATTGTGCATTGGGGAGCAGCCAGGCACAGTTGCCGCATTATATTTTTGTTGTGTTTCCTCTGGCAGCGATCGTGACTGCTGTTTTTTTGGATAAATTATTGAATGAAGAAGGCTTTGTAAAATGGAGAAGACCTTTGTTCATTTTTCATATTTCTGTTTTTATACTATTATGGGGCATGGCAATTGCTCTATTAGTAGTTATGGCCAAGGATTCTGTTCGTATCATTATTTTATCGGTATTTATAACTGGGTGTGTTTTGAGAGAATTGATTCGTTTGTGGGTTAATAAAGATAACAGGCCGAATCGTTTGCTTGGAATTTGTTTTTATTCAATCATCGGAATTAACTTTTTTCTGAATTTAGTATTTTATCCTTCATTGCTTCAATACCAGATGGGCAACACCGCGGCAGAATATATCAATCAAAATAAAATACCTCTAAGCAATACTTATGTGTATGGAATGAGTGAGGGAAGAACGCTCGATTTTTATGCGCAGCATATCTTTCAGCATAAAACTGATAGATCAGAACTGGCGGCACAGGATATTATCATTGCTTCGCAGGACAGCTTGGCTTCATTAAAATCACATTGGCCACAATTAAAAACTTTGTACACAGATAATGATTATCATGTAACCACTTTATCACTTCCCTTCTTAACTCCGTCGAAGAGGGAACAGGAGTTGAAGAAGTATGTGATCGTAGAGTTGCGAGCAAGTAAATAAAGTATATAAAGCAAAACGAGTCAATGGTACCCGCACTTTCTACCAGTATCCGCATAAGCCGCCTCTTTTTGTTCGGTCCCGACGTAGTCGGAAACAACATACCATATAGCACCTATAAGGGGCAAACATCCAAAATTAGTCTAAAAACTAAAATTTGGATGTGAATGGAAGATGTTACCGAAAAAGAGCTAAAGAATGAATATAAACTTATCTCTTTACGGGAGTATCGGTATTTAAGGTTTTGGCGGCGGCGGGGCGGTGGTTGTTTTATTTACTGGCTGCTGAAATTGGGTTTTTATTATCCTGTATAATTCATTAGCAAACCATCCCGCAATAAATATAAGCCCTGCTACAACAACGCCTTTTATGGGGTCATAAACGAACCACCATTTTTTAGGGAAATCCTCTATTTTCTTTTTTCTTGCTTCTTTTTTAGCCCATTCAACATATTTAAGATGTCCACCTAATTGATTGGCTTTCTCTCCTTTCTCCGTTAATATATCTTGGTGAATGGAAGAGTTTTTTGGCTCTATATATCTTTCTTTTAGTAGAAATTCTCTAATCTGGTCATTAGTAGCGGTATATATATTTATAAGAGAAATTAGTTCCTCTTGCGTATAATTATCCGATTTAATCCTTCCTAAATTAGTAAATATTGAAGGAGTAATAGAAGGGATGGCTACTTTGAATTGTGATAATATAATATCGGAAACTGCGATATTGTCTGAAGTCATTTCCATAGTAGTTATTTTTTAGTTTTTATTAAAGTATTTACATACCCTTAGAAATATTTGTTCCCCTATGCTTCCTTTGTCTATGTCTGCCCATGTTGGAACAGCCACATACCTTTCGGCTATTAATTTGCCATCACTTCCCCATGTGCTAATACCTAAAATTTGTAATTTCTTATTTTCGTAGTCTATATTAAATAGATCGTGTTCGTCACAATCGAAATATATTCTGTCATCTACTTGGGTTTCTTCTTTAAAATGCTTTACCCATACTCTCATTTTGCCTATTGACTTCCCCTCATATTCAGTACGAGTATAGAACTCGTATTTGCCGTCCAACTTCCCTATCCGTTCCCATTTTGTGCTGTCTTGTGTATCATAAACCTGTGTAATACCTGCTATGCTTGTAAGCAGGCAAATGATAACTAAAAACGATTTCATTGTAATTCATAAAATGCTGCTTTCGTTCCTTTAGGCATGGGTGCAAAAAACAGCGTGGAACTCAGAGCTATTTAGTTGGGAGGGAACCGCGAAGAACCCAGTAACCAGAATAGCAGATAAGCCCACGCCTTGACGTGGACGTTCTCGCTATATTTCTTCGGTTACTGTGAGGGGATAAAATTCGCGATTTTTCCCAACCTGAAATAAGCTAAACGCCGTAATAATTTCAGGTTAAAAGTAGTGTTTACAAGTCAATTGACAAATAGAGTAGTTATTTAGCCTTGCGTTTCTTAACGATAGTAGTAGCGGCTATTTTGAGGGCTTCCTCAAATGATACGTTTATTTTGGTAGGCTTTTCTTTTATAGCCTTTTTACGGGGCTTATTGTTCATCTGACAAAGGTAATTAACATAAAAAGAATAAGTAAAACGGTCTAAAATTTGCAATCTTCATTCTAAAAGCCTTCTTTTGAGCCATCTAAACTACTTCAATATGCCTAAA
>CAISDV010000082.1 GCA_903884185.1 uncultured Chitinophagaceae bacterium
ATCATTAAAAACAACTGCCAGTGGAACACAGCCCGAAGTATCTCCGGGAATATTCCTGGTAGTAGCACGCAGGCCTGTTGCAAGCCCTGCAAGATTAAAAGCAATTTTTACCGCAGCGAGATTACATCCTGCACCTGTTACAGATCCATCAACAGGGCTCCAGGATCCGGGCGTTGTAGGGAAACTGCCACCAGTAGTTACACAGTTGGCACACATGGCCTGGTAAATGATACCGTTTTTATCGAACCTGCTGGTACCACCATCTACATGATCAGGATAACCACCTCCTACTTTACCAAAAAAGCTTCCATATAATTGTGATTGCGCATTCTTCTGTAAAACAAAGAAATAAAAATCACTGCCATCAGTTGCTGCCTGGATAGCATCAGGGGTTACTGAAAGGCCTGTTGTTCCACTGCTTGGATAAGAGCCTCCGGTATTACCTTCTCCACCCCAACCCGATACATAAACATTTTCGCACCTGTCGACAAGAAAAGCAATAGGAGAAATATTTGGTTCTGCGGCATCTGTTCCAAATACAGTACTATAAACATATGCCGAGAGGTCGGGTTGCAATTTGGCTATGAACTGTTTACCATTTTTCTGTGAGAATGTTGCATTTATTACTGGCCAGCCACCGGTAGTAGTTCCCATGATATATGGGAAACCTAATTTATCAAACTGTATACCATATACATTAGTTGCGGCAACAGTATCCTTTTCAAAATAGCAAGTTGTAAGCACTTGTGGTGAATTGGTATTACTGATGATACTTACAAACCCTTCACAAATACTATGATTCTGATAAACAGGGTTGATAGTACCTGCCTTATTTCCCGGAAAATCGGCGCTTGCTGTCCCACCAGCTACATACAAATTATTATTAAGCGGGTTAAGCGCTAATGCATAAGCCGCGTCATCATTTGTGCCACCCAAATAGGTACTCAATAGTACTGTACCGAGGTCTGGTGTTGTTTTGATCAGCACTCCATCCTGAAGCCTGATATTGCTTTTAGTAGTATCTACACTAAGCTTGTTCTGAAACGCATTTGCCGTAACAGGAAAATTAGCTGATTGGGTACATGATGCCAGGTAAATATTTCCTGAAGCATCTATTATCACTTCGCTTCTTGCATCATCTCCATAATTTCTCCTGAGAGATATGGCACAAGCGCTTGTAGAACCTGAACAACGTGTTTCTTTATCCTGGATATTCACTCCATCATCTCCACTTCCACCGAATATGCGTGAACCAATCAACGCCGTACCTGCTGCATTGAATTTTGTAAGAATAATATCCCAACTGTTTGCACCACCACCACCGCCTGTAACCCCTAAAAACATGGTACCTGGATAGTCGGAAGAATTTGTTCTACCCGCAACGATCAATTCGCCTGCAGGGTCTACCACCATACTTTGTGGTTGCTCATTCCCTGTAGAACCGCCGAGATAAGTAGCATATATCCTGTTGGAGCCGGTTGGATCGAATTTCATTATGCCAATATCAAAATCGCCTCTGCCACTACCGGCAAATTTTGTCTGGTAAGCACCATTTGAAACAGGGAAACTACCTGGAGTAAAAACGATACCACCTGCATAAAAATTTCCCAGGGCATCATAGGTAGCAGTGTAACCCCAGTTATCAGCACTGCTGCCGGTAAAAGTGGAGAACACCAATTGCGGGTCAATAACAAGTGTACTTGTTTTAGAATATGCTCCATTCACTTTAAAACGGACAATATTTCCTTTGAGTTCATAGCTCGATGATAATTCCTGCCTGCCTGCATCAGCCACTACATAACTATATGGAGGCATTTCTTTCACTTCATCTACAGAGGTCTGCACTGAGAGGCCACCTTCCTTCAATTTCAATGCATTGACTCCGTCAAAATACATTGCTACCTGTTCTACATTTCCGCCGGGATTCACAATGATATCATACTTCAATTGGCCATTACTTGTATAATATCGTACATCAATAGCAGGATATACATTTTTATAGGTGATGGCGCCGTATACTTTACACCCACTCACCCATTTGGATTTGTCATTGCCAATAAAATAATTGTTGTAAGTATTCAGTATTTTATCGGGAACTGCTACCGGATGAGGGTTTGCATTTAAAAACCTGATCTCGTATGCATGTGAATGAACAGTTTGTGATGCCTCCGTTCCAGCATTATCTGGACTTGCTTTTTTGGTGGATATACTTTCGGTATGCGCACTGGCTTGCCCAAAGTTTCCGTGATAAAAAGCAGCACGTGCCGCAAGGTCTTTTTGATTGTGGATGATCATCCTGTAACCACCATCAGGCTTTAGGATAAATGAGCCAGCCTTCATGTCGCCTTTAAATGAAATATTCTTGTCCCACTGGCCTTTGTTCTCGATAAATTCGAGGTACGACTGTGCATGGGCCCCAGTAGATGAAAAGCCAAATATGAGTAAGCAAACTATTAAGGGTAATCTCTTCATCAGGGTAACTGTTTATCTGTCCCGGCAACACCAACCATCTAACTTTTCAAGTTACTAAAAAAAACAAAGAAGCGATTCAAAAATTGAGTTAAGATATCCTGCTCCAGCCGGTTTTACCTTTCTGTGACGCAAGGAACTTTCTTAACTGCAGATTTTTTGCCATGTTTATTTCTATATCTTCTTCCAGTAATTGCTCCGCTTCATATCTCGCCAGCTCCAATAATTGTTTATCATTTACGATACTTGCCAGCTTAAAGTTTAATGCCCCACTCTGCCTGGTGCCTTCAATATCACCCGGGCCCCTGAGTTCCAGGTCCTTTTCAGCAATAAGGAAGCCATTATTGGTAGCACACATGATATTGATACGTTCTCTTGCATCAACGCTTGCTGAGCGGCCCGTTAATAAAATGCAAAAACTCTTCTCGCCACCCCTTCCCACCCTTCCGCGAAGCTGATGCAATTGCGATAATCCAAATTTTTCAGCGCTTTCTATCACCATTACAGAAGCATTGGGAACATCCACTCCCACTTCAATGACCGTGGTACTTACCATGATCTGTGTATCGCCACTCACAAACCTTTGCATGTTCACATCTTTCTGTTCAGCAGGCTGGCGGCCATGCACCATGCTGATGCTGTATTTAGGTTCCGGAAAAAAACTCTTTACTTGTTCATACCCCTGCATCAGGTCTTCATAACTCATTTTCTCACTCTCTTCGATCAATGGGTAGATATAATATGCCTGTCTTCCTTTTGCGATCTCTGTTTTTACAAAATCCATTACCGATGCACGCGCATTTTCATAACGGTGAACTGTTGTAACAGGATGCCTGCCCGGTGGCAATTCATCCATAATGCTGTAATCAAGATCGCCATAAGCGGTCATTGCGAGAGTTCTTGGAATGGGTGTTGCTGTCATCACCAATACATGCGGAGGTAGTGGTGCTTTTTGCCATAATCTGGCTCTTTGTTCTACTCCAAAACGGTGTTGCTCATCAACGATTGCCAATCCAAGATTTTTGAATTGAACAGCATCTTCAATGATGGCATGTGTACCAACTACAATTTTTATGGAGCCATCCAGTAACCCTTCCAGTATTTTTTTTCTTGCTTTGGCTTTTGTACTTCCCGTAAGCATGGCTATCTCTAAAGGCATTTCTTTCAGCAACCTGCCCAGGCTGTTAAAGTGTTGCTGCGCCAGTATTTCAGTGGGTGCCATCATACAACTCTGATAACCATTATCTGCTGCGAGTAACATGCTAAGGAGTGCAACAATTGTTTTACCACTGCCAACATCTCCTTGCAACAAACGATTCATTTGATGGCCCCTGGCAGTATCGGTCCTGATCTCTTTTAATACTCTTTTTTGCGCGCCTGTTAATTCAAATGGAAGATACTTTGAATAAAATGTATTAAAAAGATCGCCTACTTTTTCAAAGAGTACACCCTTACTTACTTTATGCCTTTGCAGCCTGATCAAATTCACCCGTACCTGTGCAATAAATAATTCTTCAAACTTTAATCTCTTTACTGCCTTATCGTATTCTTCGGGGCCTTGCGGAAAATGAATAGCGCAAAAAGCATCATAGCGGTTCATCAGTCCTAATCTTTCGCAGATATATGCAGGTATATTTTCTTCAATATCTTTTCTTTGGAGTGATGAAAGCAAAACGGTTGTCAGTTTTCCTATCTGCCTGCCATTCAACCCTCTTGCCTTTAATTTTTCCGTTGCAGGATATACCGGTTCTAAAAAAGGTTTCCCTTCCGACATTGCGGGAGTATATATTTCCATTTCAGGGTGAATGATCTGTGGCCTTCCATTATAAAACCCCGTTCTTCCAAATACCAGGTATTGTGTTCCTGGCTGCAGGTTTTTCTGAACCCAGTTCACTCCCTGGAACCAGGCAAGTTCCAACACTCCCGAACTGTCTTTTAATTGACCTACCAATCTTTTTGCCCTTTTATCACCTGCCAGTTCCAGGTTCATAAGTGTTCCCGCTACCTGTATAAATTCTGATTGAGGGCTGATCTCTTTTATCTTACTGACTTTGGTTTTGTCGATATGCCTGTTGGGAAAATGTTCGAGCAGGTCACCAAATGTAAAAATGGCGAGCTCTTCTTTCAGCATATCGCCGCGCTGCGGCCCTACCCCTTTTAGGTATTCAATGGGTGATGACAATATAGAATGGGTTGGGTTGATAGTCTTTGAGTTGATGAGTTACAAATATAATGAGGACGATGCGAGTAGTAAGTGGGGCTACATACTCACGCCTGATTTACTATCTTCGCCGCTATGAGTAAAGAGGTTGTTTTAAGTGGTATTCGTCCAACAGGTTTATTACACCTGGGCAATTATTTTGGTGCCATGCGAAATTATGTACGCATGCAGGATGAATATGATTGTTATTTTTTTGTTGCCAACTGGCATAGCCTCACCACGCATCCCGATACAAAGGAATTGCAAAGCAGTGTTTACAGGGTGATAGCTGAAAATATGGCGTGTGGCCTGGATCCAAATAAAGTTGCTCTATATATTCAAAGTGATGTGCCCGAAATTGCTGAACTATACCTTTATTTAAACATGCTGGCATATAAAGGTGAGTTGGAAAAGACAACCAGCTTTAAAGACAAAGCCCGTTCACAACCCGATAATATCAATGCCGGGCTTCTCACCTATCCTGTTTTGCAGGCTGCTGATATTTTAATTCACCGTGCCGTGAAAGTGCCTGTGGGTAAAGACCAGGAACAGAACCTGGAAATGGCAAGAAATTTTGCTGAACGTTTTAATTACCGTTATGGTGATACATTCCCTCTTCCTTATGCATTCAATTATAATAGTGAGCTGGTAAAGATCATGGGATTGGATGGTAATGGAAAAATGAGCAAGAGTGAGAACCAGATGTCCACCTTATATCTCGCAGATGATGATGATACGATCAGGAAAAAGATCATGAAAGCAAAGACAGATAGTGGTCCAACGGAAACCAATGCTGCAAAACCCGATTACATCGAGAACCTGTTTACATTATTAAAGATCGCAAGTGATGCGGCAGTAGTTAAGAAATTTGAGGATGATTTTAATAATTGCCAGGTGAGGTATGGCGATATGAAAAAGCAACTGGCCGATGATATGATCCGTTTTATTCAGCCTATCAGGGAAAGGGCTGCGGCGATACAGGCTGATAAGGCACTGCTTGCAAAAGTGATCAAACAGGGAGCAGAGAAAGCAAGAACCAGTGCCGATGCCACATTGCAACTGGTAAGGAAGGCTATAGGCATGAATTATATGTAGTTGATTTTATTGTATTTGAGGGCATTAGGTATTTGTTGAAAAATTCTTTTATATAAGTTCGTTCTGCTCACTTCGTATTTCGTACTTTCAATTTTATGGCAAAAGCAAAGAAACCAAAACACGTAGCAGTAGCCGGCAATATTGGCGCCGGTAAAACAACCCTCACAGAAATGCTGAGCAAGCATTATAAGTGGATACCGCAGTTTGAAGATGTTGACCACAATCCTTACCTGATGGATTTTTATGAGGATATGCCCCGCTGGAGTTTTAACCTGCAGATATATTTTCTAAACAGCCGACTGAACCAGTTACTGTATATACAACGTGGAACGGAAACGGTGATACAGGACCGCACGATCTATGAAGATGCTAACATCTTTGCTCCCAACCTGCATGATATGGGTTTGATGGGAAAGCGTGATTTTGAAAACTACTTTCTTTTCTTTCAAACACTCAAGACCATGGTGCAGCCGCCCGACCTGCTGATCTATCTCAAAGCTTCTGTTCCAACATTGGTTGCGCAGATACAGAAACGCGGACGTGAATATGAAGAAAATATCCGCCTGGATTACTTGAAAAAACTGAATGAGTATTATAACAAGTGGATAGCAGGTTATAAAGAAGGGCCGTTGTTGGTGATCGACTGTGATAAGAACAAGTTTGCTGAGAACGAAGAACATTTTGGAGATATCATCAGCAAAGTAGATGGACAGTTGTTCGGATTGTTTTAATAAACTACAGCTTCACTTTATTACTTCATAAATAATTTCAGGAAAGCAAATATGGCTGCGAGTTGTGTGGCCCAAAATACAAATGCCCAGAGAAGAAGCTTACTTTCTATGCGGGCAACAAAAATCTGCAGTTTGGCAATATCTTCTTTTGTAGCAAAATTCTTATATATCTCATCACGAAACATAGCTACTTCATTATGAAGAGAGATGATGTCTTTAGATATTGTCTGATTCTTGGCCTCCATTGTGTGATTAATTTTGTCTTTTACTAATCCAACAAATTGTTCTGCCTCTTTTTCACCCAACTTGTTTTTCAAAAGATTAAACAAGTGTATATCGGATACATTCAACGCGTGGCTCATACAAATATAGATAATTTAAAAAAAGATTATTTCACAAAATTATGAACCATCTTTCTTTTAAAATACCGTGAAAACACCCATTTTTTGGAAACTGAAAAAGCAGTGATATAAATACTTAGTACTTCCTCTAAGCCTTCGGTGCAGCATCAAGAATTTCTTCCCCAACACCACCCGCGTACTTTTCAAAATTCTGAATGAATTCTTTTGCGAGATTGCGTGATGCAGTATCATAAGCTGCTTCATCGGCCCAGGTACAGCGTGGGTCAAGGCTTTCAGAAGGAACACCCGGACAGATTTCAGGCATCATCATTCCAAATACGGGATGTGGATTGAATGCTACATGATCCATGCTGCCGTTTAATACCGCAGTGATCATGGCACGTGTATAATTTAATTTCATCCTTTTGCCAATTCCATATGGCCCTCCACTCCAACCCGTATTGATCATCCACACATTTACTTTATTTTCTTTCATCTTTTCGCCCAGCATCTTTGCATAGAATCCGGGATGTAGTGGTAGAAACGGCGCACCAAAACACGCACTGAATGTTGATTTAGGTTCTGTGACCCCTGCTTCTGTACCTGCTACTTTTGCAGTATAACCACTGATGAATTGATACATCGCATGCCCCGGAGTTAATTTACTAACTGGTGGCAATACACCGTATGCATCACAGGTGAGAAAGAAAATATTCTTTGGCAACCCACCCGAAGCAGGCTCAAGTGAATTACTGATAAAATCAAGCGGGTAACTCACCCTTGTATTTTCTGTTGTTTTCTTGCAGGAGAAATCAATGGTATTCGTTCCCTCCAAAAAAGAAACATTTTCCACCAATGCACCCGGGCGGATGGCATGAAATATTTCAGGTTCTTTTTCTTCGCTGAGGTCTATTGTCTTTGCATAACATCCTCCTTCAAAATTAAAAACCGAGTCTGATGTCCAGCCATGTTCATCATCACCAATTAATTTTCTTGCAGGGTCGGCACTCAAAGTAGTTTTTCCTGTTCCACTCAATCCAAAAAATACTGCTACATCCCCAGCCTCACCCATATTGGCGCTGCAATGCATGCTCAATACCTTTTTATCGTGGGGTAAAATATAATTGAGCACAGAGAAAATTCCTTTTTTCATCTCACCTGTATATCCTGTACCACCAATAAGAATTGTTTTGTGTGTAAAAGATACAATAGCAAAATTGTGCTGGCGTGTACCATCCACTGCTGGATCAGCTTTAAAACCAGGTGCTTGTATGATATGCCAGTCGGGTTCAAAATCTTCCACTTCCTCTTCCGTTGGCCGCAGGAACATATTGTATGCAAATAAGTTGCTCCACGGATTTTCATTGATCACACGAATATTTAAACGGTATGCAGGATCAGCACAGGCATATGCATCCCTCACCCATATCTCTTCTTTGCTGCCGAGATAATCAAGCAGCTTCTTCTTTAACTGGTGGAAATATTTTTCGTCGATGGGAATATTGAAATTATTCCAGTGCACAGAATTTTCTGTGATGGAATCTTTTACTGTGAATTTATCCTTGGGACTGCGGCCTGTAAATTCGCCTGTTTTGATACAGAGTGCACCGGTATCATTTAATACTCCCTGTCCAAGATGAACAGCCTGCTCAACTAACTCTGAAGGGCACAATTGGTAGTGTATATGTGCCTGTTCTCCCAAACCTAATACTGATAAACTTCCGGGTGCCGTAAGCGTAGGTAATGCCATATGCGAACAATCGTTAGTTTGCAAAAATAGGGAGAATAAGATTGTGACAATTCCAGTTTCATTAAAAAATATTTAACGCAATCGTTGCCGTTTTGATAAGTTTCAAACATGGTGACTTATAATAAAGATATTTTAACGGTTCACGAAGGAACTTGAATAAGCCCGAAATCTGGTTTCCGGTTGTCCGCCTGGGCGAATTGCCGGCTGAGTACCCGGACAATATCGCATAAACGTGGGCCTGATAACCGGAAACTGGTAACTAGCAACTGGCAACTCATAACTACACATCTAATTTTCACCTCAACTATCTATTTTTACCAAAATTTGAAAGAATGGAAGTTTTTGCAGCAAAAGGGATCGTTACACAGGAACACATCAATCAATTTAAAGACATTGTAGGCGAAAAATTCATTCTTTTTGATGCAGAGAACCTGCAGCATTATAGCCATGATGAGACGGAACACCTGTCCTATTTACCCGAAGTAGTGGTAAAACCTCGCACCGTAGCAGAAATAGCTGCCATTATGAAGATCTGCAATAAAGAAAGGATACCCGTTACCCCCCGTGGAGCAGGAACAGGATTGAGTGGTGGCGCATTACCACACCTTGGCGGCGTGTTATTAAGCACAGAGCGGATGAATTCGATCATAGAAATTGATGAACGCAACTTGCAGGTAACTACAGAACCGGGTGTGATCACAGAAGTATTGCAAAATGCAGTAAAAGAAAAAGGATTGTTCTATCCGCCTGACCCAAGCAGCCGTGGCTCCTGTTTTATTGGTGGCAATATTGCTGAGAACAGCGGCGGGCCTAAAGCAGTGAAATATGGTGTTGTAAAAGATTATGTACTGAACCTGGAAGTAGTGTTGCCATCGGGAGAGATCATCATGACCGGCGCCAATGTTTTAAAAAATTCTACCGGATATAATCTGACGCAATTGATGGTAGGGAGCGAAGGAACACTGGGCATTGTAACCAAGATCGTGTTGAAATTAATTCCGCTTCCAAAATACGACCTGCTGATGCTGGCCCCTTTTGCTTCACTCGAAAAAGCAAGTGAGGCCGTGAGTGCCATATTCCGCGCAGGTTTCACGCCAAGCGCATTGGAATTGGTGGAAATAGATGCATTGCAAATTGTTTCAAAATTTGTTGACAGTACCGCTGTCCCGGTAAATGATTCCATTGCCGCACACCTCATTGTTGAAGTGGATGGAAACAATATGGATGTATTGATGGCCGATATGGAAGCGATCAGCAGTTTGCTCGAAGAATTCGAAGCTGGCGAAATATTTTTTGCAGATGATGCCCAGCAAAAAGCAGAACTCTGGAAACTCCGCCGCCGTGTTGCTGAAGCAGTAAAGACAAGTGGTTACACCATTGAAGAAGATACAGTAGTACCAAGAGCAGAGCTCCCCGCATTGATACGCGGCGTAAAGAAACTCGGCAAAGAGCATGGATTTAAAGCAGTGTGCTATGGGCATGCAGGCGATGGCAACTTACACATCCGCATAAAAAAAGAAGGAACGGAAAATAGTTTTGGCGATGAGGAAATGACCAAGTCGCTCCGCGCTTTATTTGATCTTGTTTACAGCCTGGGTGGCACTATCAGCGGTGAACATGGTATTGGACTGATACAGAAAGGATACATGGATATTGTATTTGCAGAAGCCAACCTTCGCTTAATGCGCGAGATCAAGAAAGCATTTGATCCTAACAATATTTTAAATGCAGGTAAGATATTTGACCTCGATTAATAGGTTAATATTGCCAGTCACTCAAGATCACCTTATGAAAAAAATAACCCTTGCCTGTTTCGCATTGTTCATCGTTTCTTTTGTTTTCTCGCAGAAAAATGATTCCGATCCACTAAAAGGTAAATTCAGGAAAGACAATATTTTTATGGGTGGAAGCATTGGGCTTGGTGCGGGTAGCGGAAGTTTCAGTATTGGTGCAAACCCTGAGATCGGTTA
>CAISDV010000083.1 GCA_903884185.1 uncultured Chitinophagaceae bacterium
CCGACTTTGATGAAAATAACCTCTACAAATCGTTGAAAATCAATGAATTTTGTAGGGGTTTTTTCTTTAATATCAAAACACACCCAATACCACACCTTTTTTGAGATTTCTTTAGTAGTTTTAGATATACATAATCTAACTATATGGGTACAGTTGATTAAAGGGAAGTAGCCCCGCTTGCAGCGGGGCACCTGGTTTGGGACCAGGGGGTCGCAGGTTCTCCCGCCAACGGCGGGATGTCTTCCCGACTTTATAACCTCACAGTTTACTGTGGGGTTTTTATTTTTTCAGCCCACCTTTTCATTCTGAGCGACCCCATATCTTATCGCCTCCTCAAGCACATCAACATTTATATCTTTCACCGTTTTAAACTTAATACAATACCCCGTCACACTTGCCTTGCCCAGTTTTTTTCCGTAGGTTTTGGCTAAGTATGTTTTATCCTTGATACCAAGAATATAGACAGAGATCCCGGTTGTGTTGGCACTCAAACCAATTTGATAAAACTCCCTGGTCTTTCCACCGGCATAGCTGATGGTTTGAAGCCCATATCCTATATTAGGATTAGAAACAATTTTTCCTTTATCGTCTTTGCCATCCAGGAACCATAATTTAGTTTTTGGCAACAGTTTAAGTATGTGCTGGTGCAACGCCTGCATCTCACTGCGTTTTGGCTCAGGCTGGCTGGTAATATAGTTTTTGATTTCTTCTTTTACACTCATAGCAATATAAATTAAGGGTTGAATGAATAGCTAATTTATAATGCTTTTGCCTAATATGAAAGTACTTTCAAATATTATTTCATCAATTATACATATCTTTTACCCCAACAAAACCAGCTCAAATCAACCCGTTTTAAGCTTGATAGCATAACACCTCAAAATTTATTATGAAAAGAATTATCCTCTCCGCTTTTTTGTGCACCGCGCTTATGCAGGCTTTTGCGCAAATGCCCCCGGCCAATGCGCCAATAAGTGTTTATAAAGGAACGCTTCCCATGCCGGATTACATTTCAAAAGCATTCGATAACAACACCCGCAACCTGAATGGTAAGCCCGGCAAAAAATATTGGCTGACCCATGGCCGCTATAATATTGCTCTAACAATTAATCCGCCACAGAATTTGATCAAGGGTGTGGAACAGATCACCTGGTTCAATGAGAGCCCCAATACACTGGACAGTATCAATATGAAACTGATCATGAACTCGCACCGGGGTGCGGCACGCGGGGGCACTACTGGTAATCCACAGGCCGGGATACAGGTGGATGATATAACTATTAATGGCGCTAAAGCTGCATGGGACAATGACCTGGTCTCATCAACCAATTATATGATTGGGCTTGCCAAACCTTTGGCTCCACATGATTCTATCAAGTTGAATATTGTATGGCATTACCAACTAACCAGGGGCAGGGGGCGTGAAGGAATCATTGATTCAAATACTTTTTACATCGCTTATTTCTATCCACGTGTATCGGTGTACGACGATTACAAAGGATGGGATGTGCAGCCCTTTGGCGGCGGACTGGAATTTTATAACGACTTCAATGATTACAGTCTGAGTGTATCAGTACCGAAAAATTTTATTGTTTGGGCAACAGGGCATTTTTTGAATCCTGGTGAAGTATTATCCACTGATGCTGCAAAGAGATTTCAAACATCCCTCACCAGCGATTCAACTATTCATGTTGCCAGCGCACGTGACCTGGCCAATAAAACCGTTACCGCGCAAAATGCTACCAACACATGGAGGTTTACTGCCAGCAACGTAAGTGATATGGCCATAGGTATCAGCAACCATTATAACTGGGATGCCGGTAGTGTTGTAACAGAAGATGCAACTGGCCGCCGCGTAAGCATGCAGGCCGCCTACCAGGATACCATGCGTGATTTTCAGCAGTCGGTGCAGTTTGGGCGCTATTCACTCCGCTATTTTTCGAACACCTGGCCGGGTGTTCAATACCCGTTTGAAAAATCTACCGCTTTCCAGGGATTTGCCGATATGGAATACCCCATGATGATCAATGACAGCCACGAGGCCGCCCTTGATTTTGCTGAATTGGTGCAGGACCATGAGCAGGCGCATACCTATATGCCATTCTATATGGGCACCAATGAAAGCTTCTACGCTTTTATGGACGAAGGCTGGGCCACCACGTTTGAATACTTGATAGGCCTTACCGAAAAGGGACAGAAAGGGGCCGATGATTTTTATAAATCGTTCCGCGTTAACCGCTGGATACACGGGCAGCATGCACAGGAAAACCCGATCATTACACCATCGCCTTATGTTACTTTTGGTGCAGGCAACAACTCTTATGGTAAAGCTTCTTTAAGTTACCTGGCTTTAAAAGATATGCTGGGCGATGACTTGTTTAGAAAAGCCCTGCATAATTATATGAGCAACTGGAATAGCAAGCATCCGCTTCCATGGGATTATTTTAATTCTATGAGTAAGGGATCGGGCACGAAACTGAACTGGTTTTTTTATAACTGGTTCTTTACCCCCAGTTATATTGACCTGAACCTGGAAAGCGCTACCGAAGCAAGAGGCGGATACAAACTAGCGATCAAAAATATAGGTGGCTTTGCTGTACCGTTTGATGTTAATGTAAAATATACAGACAGCAGTACCGAGACATTCCATCAAACTCCCATCGTTTGGAAAAAAGATCAGAAAGCAACTACAGTTAGTATCAAAACCAAAAAAGCAGTAGCGTCTATTACACTTGATGGGGGCATTTTTATGGATGCAGATGAGAAAAATAATAAGTGGACAAAGTAGGTGAGAGAAATTCCTTTCCGACAAATACAAAGCCTCTGAATATTCAGAGGCTTTGTCATTTATTTATGGTTTGCAGGTTCTTTTCGCTAAAATGAATTTTGAACTATCAATTCTTTGTAACTATTATGTAAGATTTCACCGGTACATTTCCGGTATTCTTCACACTGTGTGTTTCGGCACCACTCCAGAATGTAGCGCCTGCAGGAAGGTTCTGTGTGATGATCTTCCCATCGGGCAACATCACCTTCACTTTCGCATCTGTCAGCAATACATTCAGGTGTGGTGGGTGGCTATGCATACCCTCACCACAAACATCGCCTCCGGGCGAACCTACAAATTCCGTTACAGTAACTTTATCATTTTCCAATACCACATGCTGGTCAAAATTTGATGCTTGTTTTTGCTTACAAGCTACCAGGGTAAGGATACAAAGGATCATCAGTAGATATTTCATATATGCATTGTTTAGTTTGGTTAAAATTCCCCCTAAAATAAATATTCAAACAGTATTATAGTCATTATTGGGAACTCTGTAGCCGGAAAGCAGGTTTTCATCGACAAACAGCATTCATAGTCGCAAACAGCGTGTCTATCGAAAAGTGTAACCCGTATAAACAGAATCACTGATTTTTACCGGAGTTTTATGCATCTTTCAAAAATAAAAACGCCTGGCCATAAATCATTATCATAACCGCTTACAATGGATCACCAGGCATTCGCTGTTCTGGCTGGTGACGCAAACCCTGGTGGCATATCAGACCTATGCTTATGGATTTACAACGGGTTTTAATATAGTCGTTGCCCTGGAATGGCTGCCCTTTCAGTTCTTAATGATCTACAGCTTGCTCTATTTATTATTGCCCTTACTGATCAAAAACCAGATAACCCTGTTCATACCAGGGATGATAGTATGGATGGTATTGTTGTTTTGGAGTTCCTATTTTGTTCATTATAAGATACTGGTGCCATTAAATTCAGGTATTACCCCTGTTGCGGCCAGCTTGCGGAATGAGGATCTCGCATTTACACTGGTAAATTTCATCATGTTCCTGAGCCAGGCCTGCGTGGCTGCCACGTTAAAACTGTTCAGGTACTGGTATAGAAAAGAAACCATCAACCAGCAACTCGTAAAAGAAAAAATAATATCAGAATTACAATTGCTGAAGGCACAGGTACATCCGCATTTTCTTTTCAACACATTGAATAACCTGTATTCGCTCACATTAAAAAAATCTGCAAGGGCACCTGAAGTAGTAAAAAAATTATCAGAACTGATACAATATATGTTGCAGGAATGCAGCGCAACAGAAATAGCTGTTGAAAAAGAAGTGAGAATGATAGCCAATTATATTGAACTGGAAAAGTTGCGCTATGGCACGCGCCTGCATATCAGCATGGATATCACTGGTGAACTTGCCGGTAAATACATTACGCCACTTCTCATGATACCATTTGTGGAGAATGCATTTAAACACGGCGCTTCTGAACAATCTGAAACTGCATTGATTGCCATTGCACTGGATGTAAGTGACAAAACATTTAGCTTCAGTATCAGCAATAGCTGTAATGAAGTCACCCGCACCCCTTTTGGAGGTATTGGCCTCTCTAACGTAAAAAAAAGGCTCCAGTTACTTTATCCCGGGCAGCACCAGCTGGATATAATAACCGAAGAAAATATTTACAAAGTAAATATGCAGGTTGAACTGGGAAGAATAAATAAAAAAGCCATCGTTTGAAAAAGATCCTGAAAAGAAGAATTTACCGGCACCTGCTTTTCTGGGCGTGTGTAGTGGTGTTTTTTGCCGGGATCGAGCTTGCGGCCAGTATTGCTTTACATCGCGATGCTGTTTACCAGGAACTTTACTGGGTTAATTTCATTTTCGAGTCCTTCCCCATATATCTCTGTTTTACTTACTCACTACTATATAAAGTATTGCCTTTGTTTCTCGGGAAAAAATATTTAAGAAGCGTATTGACCTTCCTTGGTTTATTATTACTGATCATTTTTCTGCAAAAGATCCTTTCAGAACTTGACCTCTATCTCATTCAGCCATATATCTTACATATATCTTCTCCCCTTGCATTTTCATGGGCCTCTGTACTCGCAGATATCAGTCATTTTTTTGATTGGGTTACACTCACCTATGATTTCCTGCTCGTAGGCTTTGTGGCTGCGGCCTATCGCCTTTTTAACGAGTGGATATCGGCCGAACGCAAGAGCGGGCAATTGGAACAGGAGAAATTACTGACCGAGATGCAACTGATCAAGGCGCAGATCGATCCGGACTTTTTCCTGCATATTTTAGATGACCTGTATGAAGAAACGGTGCGCGCGTCTGAACTGGCGCCTGAAATGGTTCTCCGCCTCTCTGGATTGCTTAGTTACCTGTTATATGAAAGCCAGGCACAGGAAATAGTGTTAGAAAAGGAAGTTGAAATGATAGATCATTATATTGTTTTGATGCAAAGGCATGATCCTTCCATAGAAATATCTAAACAGATCACTGGTTCTATGCAGGATAAATATATTGCGCCGATGCTCCTGCTTCCTTTTATGGAATATATTTTTAAAAAGGAAGAATACGATGGCCAGCCATGGGCAAGTATATATTTGTCTGTTCATGGCGACCTGCTGAAAATGACCCTCGTCAAAGGCACTTCCCGTGCAGGAGAAGTTTCTTTTAACGATATTAGTAAACGACTTGATAACCTGTATCACGGACGTTACGAGCTGAAGCTTTTGCCGGAAGAGGATACAGTAGTGATAAAACTTGTATTGATGCTTGACCCATTGCAAAAAATTCAACAAACCCATTCATATGAAACTGAAGTGTTTACTAGTTGATGATGAACCCGAAGCATTGGAAGTGCTCGCGTCTTATATTGAAATGACCGATCACCTGGAACTGGTGGCCAAATGCGGGAATGCCATGCAGGCATTGCAGGTATTGCACCAGCAAAGGCCGGACCTGATGTTCCTTGATATTAAAATGCCCAAACTTTTAGGTACCGATTTTCTGCGCAGCCTGCAAAATCCGCCACAGGTAATATTTACAACGGCCTACCGCGAATATGCGCTGGATGGTTTTGAATTGAATGTAGTGGATTATCTTCTGAAACCTATTTCATTCGACAGGTTCCTGAAAGCGGTGAATAAAGTATCCAACACAGAGATCATTAACACCACCCATGTACATACTATTCCGGCAACTGGTGAAAAGCCTTTTCTTTATTTCAGACACGACAGGAAGATGGTAAAAGTGATGACAAATGATATACTTTATATCGAGAGTGTGAAAGATTATATCAAGATCATCACCAGATCGGCTAAACCCCTCATCGTTAAACAAACCATCAGCAGCCTTGATGAGATGCTGCCCGATACTGATTTCGTTCGCATCCATCGTTCCTATATTGTTGCCATAGATAAGATACGTTCTTATACCCCTACTCTTATTGAGATCGGCGACTCCGAACTTCCCATTGGCCGTCTTTTTCAAAAAGATACGGAGCGGGCGCTGAAAATGCGTCAATAAGATACAATCCAGCACCAGCAATAGTTACAAGGGATAACATCTTTCCATTATCATTTTTATGCTTTTCCTTTCGTAGACGAACTGCATTCCCGCGCAGACCAACTGCGATCATCCGGGCGTTACAGCATTTGTCTCTTTATCCAACCTATCCATCTACCCCGGACCCGCGTTCGGCTAATAAGAAAAAAATCCCTTTTTCTGCGATATAGTTTTACATCAGCAAATCAATCATGAGATGCACAAACAAAAAAAATATTCATCAAACATTTAAAAACAAAAATTATGAAAAAGTCAATCAGCCTCCTCGCCGCAACATTCGCAGTTATCTTCTTCCTGTCAGTTTCAGGAACCCATGCACAATCATCAGGAAAGTTTCACCAGGACAAAGGTTATTTTGTCCTGGTTTCCAACCTGGGAGTTAAAAATGCCACCACTGTTCAATTCTATACCAACGATAATACGTTGATATATGAAGAGCAGGTAACAGGTGTAAAGTTCAATCTTAACCGTAAAAAAGTAATCAACATGCTTAATGATGGACTTGAAAAAGCGATCATTGCCTGGAACGAAAAACCTGAATTTCAGAAAGACAAGAACTGGATCACTTCCACTGCAAGGAAATAAACCCCCGTTCTCCTATCCCATCCCCCACCATTCGTGGGGGTTTTTTATTATATGGGCTCATGGAAAATTACAATAGCTATGATTAGATTTGTACGAAGCAACCGAACCATGAAAAATATATACCCATTCCGCGCAATAGGCCGTTACTTTATCTGCCTCCTGCTGATACTTTCAGTCACCTGTTCTCTATCAGCCCAAAATAAAAAGGCTCCAGAAAAAAAACCTGCCTTCTATTCAGGAACATACCGCAATCTCTTTCGCGAAGCAGGCTACAGCCAGTCAGATATCAATAAGAAAGTAGAAACCGCATATCACGATGTTTTTGAAGGTCCCAACCGTGTATATTTTGAAGTGGGCGATTCAATGGCTTATGTATCCGACTTGAAAAATCATGATGCAAGAACAGAAGGGCTCTCTTATGGAATGATGATCGCTGTTCAGCTCAATAAAAAAGATGTCTTTGACCGCATCTGGAGATGGTCTAAAAAATACCTGCAACACCAGGATGGCCCAAGGGAAGCATACTTTGCATGGAGCATCAATCCACAAACACTGAAAAAGAATTCAGAAGGTTCAGCTTCGGATGGAGAGTTATACTATATCACCGATCTCTTACTTGCATCCAACCGCTGGGGAAATAAAACCGGCATTAATTATTATCACGAAGCAAGAAGGATCCTGGATGCCATGTGGAAGAAAGATGGAACAGGTAATATTTACAACCTTATTAATACCGAACACAAGCAAATAACTTTTGTACCCGAAGGAGACAATTATAACTGGACCGACCCTTCTTATCATTTACCCGCTTTCTATGAAATATGGGTCTTATATGCAAAAGACGGCCATGAAGCATTTTATAAAGATTGCGCCGATACTTCACGGGCATTTTTGCACCGCGCCTGTGATTCTGTAACCGGGCTGAATACCGATGGTACAGAATTCAGCGGGCAGCCTCACACCGCCGGCCGCCGTATGGCACAGGCTTTCCGTTACGATTCATGGCGCGTACCAATGAATATTGCTATGGATTACAATTGGTTTGGTAAGGACAAAAGCTGGCAGGAAGATTATGCAAAACGGTTCCAAAATTTTTTGCGTTCAAAAGGTATTGATACATTCCCTGATCAATTTAATACCGATGGCTCACGTCCTGAATTTATTCTACCTGCAGGAGGTGTAAGAAAGTTACGACATTCACTTGGATTAGTAGCTACATCTGCCGCTGTATCCCTTGCCAATAAAGAAAAAAACACCTTCGATTTTGTACGTGCTTTATGGAATGCCAAACTGGAACCCTATGATGATGGTTACTTTGATCCGTATTATGATGGGCTATTGTATTTGTTTAGTTTAATGCATTTGAGTGGAAAATACCAGGTGATTAAGCCTTAAAGTAAGTTATGCAATAGTGGGACACTTGCGACTACTGCGACATTAGCCATTGGTCTGAGAGACACCGAATAGAAAGTAGAGGGATTGAAACTAACTCTGCCCGCCCGGCCACGCCGTTAGGACGGGTGTTTCTGTTCCCGAAACTTCGGGATCTGTAGCAAAAAATTTTCATACAAATAAACTCTGCAGGAAGGGATCATTATAATCTGTAATGAACCGGAGGATATTTTTATATTGAACGAATTCATTGCTGCTGTGCATGGTGGTCAATGTAATGCACTCCATCTGTGCATTGGCAGCCGCTTCCACGCCTTTTGGTGCATCTTCAAATACCAGGCAATCTGAAGGCGCAACTCCCAACAGTGCCGCGGCTTTTGTATAAGTTTCAGGATGAGGTTTACTGTCGACCACATCATCTGCACTCACTATGACCTTAAAATAATGGCGGATATCCAGGCCGTCGAGAACAAAATCAATATTAAACGGGATAGCTGCCGAGCCAATGGCCATCAATACATTTTTCTCTTTTGCTTTTTGCAGGAACTCATGCAGGCCATCTATCAAAGCAAGCTTGGGCATATACGCCGACTGGTACCTTCTCTCCTTTTCTAAAGAAAGTTCTTTTCTCTCTTCTTTTGTAAAACGGTCTTTGCCAAAGATGCGGATCAATAATTCCTCATTCTTTCCATACATGTGGCTCTTTACTTCATCCCAACTCAACCCCGCACCCAGGTCATCATTCAAAATATGGAACCACCCTTTTACATGGTAGTCCATATCATTGATCATTGTTCCGTTGAGATCGAAGATGAATGCTTTTGGAGGCATGAGGGATACGGGTTACGGGATGCGAGATGCGAGACGAGATACGGGATGGGGGATGGGGGATAGGAGATGCTTAAAGTCTCAAAACTTTAAGCATCTCTTGTCCCTCTAAAATTTGATCTTGTATTTGGTAATGGTATGATATTTTTCTCCGGGCTTCAATATTGTACTGGGGAAGCCCGGTTTATTAGGAGAATCTGGGAAGTGCTGTGTTTCAAGGCACAAAGCTGAATGCTGGTTGATGGGTTTGCCATCCCGGTTCTTGATTTTTCCATCTAAGAAATTCCCTGAATAAAATTGTATGCCGGGTTCTGTTGTATATACTTCCAGTGTTCTTCCGCTAACAGTATCTGTAAGCACAGCCATTAATGGTAATGGATCAGTGGCTTTGTTCAATACAAAATTATGATCATAGCCTCCTTTCACATCAGCGATCCTTTCACCAACTGTGTGCATTGTTGTAAAATCAAATGGCGTTCCTTTTACATCTTTGATCTCACCGGTTGGGATAAGCGTACTGTCAACCGGAGTATAGTTGCTGCCATTGATCAATAGTTTGTGGCCGAGAATGGAATTTGAAATATCCCCGGTTAAATTAAAATAACTGTGATTGGTTAAATTAACGGGAGTTGCCTTATCCGTTTGTGCATCATAGGTGATCACTAGTTCATTGTCATCTGTCAAAGAGAACTGTACAATTGATTTTAAGTTTCCGGGATACCCTTCTTCTCCATCTTTGCTGATATAACTGAGAATAAGTGTTGGTACCGAATCAACGACCGGCGCTGCATCCCAGATCACTTTATCAAACCCTTTGATACCGCCATGCAGGTGATTCTTACCATTGTTCGTCGCCAAAGTATAAGTGGTGTTATCAATTGTAAATTTTCCGTCTGCAATACGGTTCCCATAACGGCCAATGGTAGCGCCGAAATAAGGAGGCTTGGCCAGGTAGCCACCCAGGGTATCAAATCCTAAAACAATATCTGCGCGATTGCCATCTTTGGTGGGCACCGACCAGGAAGTGATAGTGCCACCATAGGTTGCGATCTTTACTTCCACTCCATTTTTATTTGTCAATGAAAAGAGCTGTACTTTCTTTCCATCTGTTTCTCCCCAATCTTTTTTGGTGATCCCGGGTTTAACTTTTGTTTCTGTGTTGCATCCCATGGCAATAACAATTAATGAGGTAAGGAATAATGCAGTTTGTTTCATTGTTGATATTATTTATTGATTTAACCTCAGTGTCTTCTTGTGTTCGCCGAGTCTCTCCCGACGAGTCAGGATGACCCTGCGAACACACAATGATATAAAATATTTTTTACCTGATATCATTAATGTTGACCATATCCATATCTGTATAAGTATAATTCTCACCCGCCATGCCCCAGATAAAAGAATAGTTGCTGGTACCGCAGCCGCTGTGTATAGACCAGGGTGGAGAAATAATGGCCTGGTGGTTGGCCACTACCAAATGCCTTGTCTCCGTTGGTTCTCCCATAAAATGAAATACTCTCTGTTGCTCAGGTACATCAAAATAAAAATAAGATTCCATCCTGCGGGTATGCGTATGTGCAGGCATGGTGTTCCATACACTACCTGTATTCAATATCGTTAATCCCATCACCAGCTGGCAGCTTTGCATGCCTTTGTCATGGATATATTTATAAATCGTTCTGTCGTTCGATGTTTCCAAAGAACCCACATGTGCAGGCAGTGCCTGGTCTTTAGAGCAAAATTGAATGGGATGGTTATGATGAGCCGGGGCAGAGAGTAAAAAGAAATTAGCCGGATTGGCTGTGTCCATACTTTCAAAAAAAACCTCCTCTGTTCCTTTCCCAATATATAAACCATCCAGCTTATTTAATTCATGGGTACTACCGCCGGCATATATTTTTCCCTTCCCTCCTACATTGATGATACCGATCTCTCTGCGTTCCAGGAAATGATCAGCTTTTAATGCGTCATCATTACTGAGTGCGATCTTTTTTCCTACAGGCTTCACTCCACCAACTATCACGCGGTCATAATGCGTGTACACTAATGAAACAATATTCTCCTGCATCAAATTACCGGTAAGAAATGCTGCGCGCAGTTCTTCCGTTTTCATGGTGCTGACCTCTTTTCTGCTATGTTCAAATCTTATTTCCATATATGCTGATTGAATTTTTTATCTGCCCATCCATCCGCCATCCACGGTAAGAATGGTTCCGTGTACATAATCCGCTGCCGGTGACGCAAGAAAAACAACAGCGCCTTTAAAATCTTCTGCTTCACCCCAACGCCCTGCCGGTATCCTGCTTAAAATAGAAGCACTTCTTACCGGGTCTGCACGCAATGCTTCTGTATTATCTGTGCTGATATATCCCGGCGCAATACCATTCACATTCACTCCCAGTGATGCCCATTCATTTGCCAATGCTTTTACAAGGCTACTCAGCGCGCCTTTGCTTGCTGCATAACCTGGTACAGTAATACCGCCCTGAAAACTTAGTAAGGAACAGGTGAAAATGATCTTACCTGATTTACGTGCTATCATATCACGCCCAAATTCTCTCGACAAAATAAATGCTGCATCAAGATTGATCGATAAGACCTTGTCCCAATATTCATCCGGATGTTCTGCAGCCGGTTTGCGAAGGATCATGCCCGCATTGTTGACTAAAATATCGATACGCTCATTTTCCTGTTTTACTTTTTGAATAAAAGCATATAAAGAATCCCTGTTGGTAAGGTCGGCCTGGTAGGCTTTAAAATGTCGACCAGCAGCTTGTACATTTTTTTCAATTTCGCTGCCGCTTAATTCGATTGATGCAGATACGCCAATAATATCAGCGCCAGCTTCTGCCAATGCCAATGCCATTGATCTGCCAATACCTTTATTACAGCCAGTTACCAGCGCAATTTTTCCTGTTAATTTAAAAAGATGTTCAACGGTCATGGAGAATGGGGGTTAAAATCAACCCAATATACAAACTTGCGACACGCCTGAAATAAAAATGTCCCCCCGAATTACGGAGGGGCATCTATTTTTTGCGGTGAGGGAGGGATTCGAACCCTCGGTACAGTTTAACCCGTACGGCAGTTTAGCAAACTACTGGATTGAGCCACTCTCCCACCTCACCATTGTGGCTCCCTTTTCAGGGGCAGCAAAAATAGGAATACAATGCTTAAAATCCCAATAAATAAAAATCCAAATTCCCGGGTGAATAGAAATTTGGATCAAACTTAATTATGTAAAGGCTTACATGGCCGCCAATTGCACTTTCTGGGTTAGCTCCATGACGTTTTCACGGAAAATAGAATCTGTATCCATCAGGTCTTTTACGGTCTGGCAACTATGTATTACCGTAGTATGGTCGCGGCCGCCAAAATGCTCGCCAATGGTCTTTAAAGAATTCTTTGTAAAAGCCTTCGCCAGGTACATGGTGATCTGCCTTGCCTGCACGATCTCACGTTTCCTTGTTTTATGCAATAACCTTTCATAAGGCACTGCAAAATATTCGCATACCATCTTCTGTATGGCCTCGATAGTAATTTCTTTGCTGCTGGTCTTTACAAAATTGCGCAACACCTTCTTTGCAAGTTCCAGGTCAATATCTTTTTTATTAAGGGATGATTGAGCGAGTAAAGAGATCAGTGCTCCTTCCAACTCACGTACATTGGTACTGATATTATATGCTACATACTTCACTACTTCCTTGCTCATATCCAAACCATCGTTCTTCATTTTGCGTTCCAATATCTCGATCCTTGTTTCATAATCTGGTAATTGAAGATCGGCACTTAATCCCCAGCGGAAACGGCTCAACAATCTTTCCTGCATTCCATCAAGGTCTTTTGGCGCTTTGTCTGAAGTCAGTACCAATTGCTTGCCACTCTGGTGAAGATGGTTAAATATGGCGAAGAATGCATCCTGTGATTTTTCGGCACGGCTAAAAAATTGCACATCATCAATAATGAGTACATCTATCAGCTGGTAAAAATGGATAAAGTCGTTAATGGCATTATTACGGCTATGATCCTGGAACTGGTTGATGAATTTTTCGCTGCTTACATATAATACCACCTTATGAGGGTGTAAACGCTTCACTTCATTCCCTATAGCCTGGCCCAAATGTGTTTTTCCCAGTCCAACACCCCCGTATATCACCAATGGATTGAAGGAATTGGCCCCTGGCTTCTCGGCAACGGTCTTCCCGGCACGCCTGGCCACCCGGTTGCAGTCCCCCTCAATAAAAGCATCAAAAGTATAGATGGCATTCAGCTGCGGGTCTATCTGCATCTTCTTCAAACCCGGTATTACAAAAGGATTCTTAACAGGATTATCGATCACCAGTGGAAAATTCATTTCGTTGTTGCTAAAAGTTTTCATGTTTCCACCAGGAATATCCATACTTCCATTACGGCCGTTACCACTATCAACCATGATACGGTATTCTAACCTTGCTTCTTTTCCTAATTCTCTTTTTAAAGTTTTAGCGAGAAGATTAACGTAATGTTCTTCGAGGTATTCAAAAAAGAATTGGCTTGGTACCTGTATCATTAACACATTGCTTTTTAATTCAACGGGAGTGATAGGTTCAAACCATGTTTTAAAATGCTGCCATTCTACAATGTCTTTGATAATTTTCAAGCAGTTGTTCCAGACAGATTCAGCAGTTTTGGCCATACAAATTTGAGCGCGTTTATAGAATGAGTTAAGATAGTTCTTATTTGTCTTGTATGCTTTTTTTTCTTGCCAGTGACCCTTGTTGAAAAAAAGTTATACAGGACTGCAATATGTAAACTTTATGTTGAAAAAAAAATTTTTTATTCCTATGTTTTTTCCCCTATAAAAACTATATGGGATTGTACCAGGCTTTTCTTTTTTGAACTTTTTAAGCTATAATCGAGCCTTCCCAGTTGAATGCCCGCCCATCCTGCCTGATTTACAACCGTTTCGCTACCACCGCGATTCTTATAAGTTCGTGGCTTGTCGAAAAAATGATGTGTGTGGCCGCCAAGAATAAGGTCAATATCAAAACATTCTTTGGCTAAAATTTCGTCACTTATCTTGTTATCGGGGTATTTATCCCCCAAATGAGACAAGCATATGACCATTTCACACCCCTGCTTTTTTAACAATCCTGCAACCTGGTTTGCTTTTTCAACAGGATCATGGTAAACTATTTTACCATAATTATTCTCTGCGATCAATCCTTTTAATTCAATTCCTACTCCCAAAACACCGATCTTATTATTTCCTTTTTTAAATATTTTGTATGGAATATATTTTTCTTCCATCGCTGTTCC
>CAISDV010000084.1 GCA_903884185.1 uncultured Chitinophagaceae bacterium
CGTATCCCGTATCCCGTATCCCGTATCCCGTATCTTATATCTCCACCTCCCAATCAATCACACAACCCGCAGCGCGTAAGGTAGCAGCAACAGAGCAATACTTGTCGATGGAAAGTGCGCAGGCTTTTTTTGCTTTATCCTCATCCACTCCACCACTAAATAAAAAACGGATATGAATATGTTTCCACAAAGAAGGTTCTTTTCCCTGTTCCCTTTCACCTTCAATGATCATTTTGAGATCTGTTACTTCCTGTTTCTGTTTTTTGAGGATGGAGAGGATATCAATGCCACCACATCCGCCCAATCCCATCAGTAATAATTGCATGGGCCTAACACCTGAATTATGTCCCCCAATGGCTTCAGCAGCATCTATTGATATCCTATGCCCGCTTTCGTCAACCGCTTCAAAGCCATAAGCATTATCTGAGCGACTGAGCTCAATTCTCACCATGGAAAAAGATTTATGCAAATGTAATTTAATCATACCCTTATTTTGCTTCTGAAATGCGGAATAAAACCTATGGACATTTTTGAACATAAAGAACCTTTTGCGTTAGAAAACGGGCAGTCGTTGCCTTCTATACAGGTAGGGTACCACACTTACGGTAAACTCAATGCTGCTAAGGATAATGTGGTATGGGTATGCCATGCGCTTACGGCAAATTCTGACCCGGCAGACTGGTGGAAGGGATTGGTGGGAGAGGGCAGTATCATCAACCCTGAAAAATATTTTATTGTAAGCGCCAATATGCTTGGCTCTTGCTATGGGTCAACCGGGCCAGTAAGTATTGACCCTGGTACAAAAGAACCTTACTATTCAAATTTCCCGCAGGTAACCATCCGCGATATGGTGAAGGCACATATATTATTGCGTAAGCATTTGGGTATTGATACAATTTATTTGCTGATGGGTGGAAGCATGGGTGGTTACCAGGCATTGGAATGGTGTGTGATGGAAAAAGAAGTGGTGAAGCATTTGTTTCTCATAGCTACCTCCCCTGCAGAAAGTGCATGGGGCATTGCTGTTCATACTGCACAACGCCTCGCCATTGAAGCAGATGCCAGCTGGAAAGAACATCGTGCTGATGCAGGCGCTAATGGTTTAAAAGCTGCACGTGGTATTGGGGTAATCACTTACAGGAATTATCATATCCTTCAAAAAACACAGCAGGATGAGGATACGAATAAGTTAGATGGCTATAAAGCATCTTCCTATATTCAATACCAGGGAGAAAAACTGGTGAAAAGATTTAATGCATATAGTTATTGGCTATTGACCAAATCAATGGACAGTCATAACCTGGCTAGGGGAAGAGGTGGAGATATGAAAATGGTCTTGAAAAATATGCAGCTACCGGTTTTGATCATTGGTATTGGAAGCGATATTCTTTGTCCGCTGGATGAACAAAGACTGATGGCCGATAACCTGCCTCATGCAAAGCTGGTGGAGATAGATTCTGCATATGGGCATGATGGTTTTATCATAGAAACAAAACTCATTTCACTGCATCTTGGTAAATGGCTGGAACAACAGTAATTTTATAAAATGGAACGTAAGACTATCTGGAGACAACTATTGGAATATCTCTATATTAAGAAAAGAGATCCGAATGAACAACGCAGCCAGTTTGTGAAGTACATGCATGGCATGAACCGGATATCATTGATCATGTTTCTTGTGGCATTGCTTATTATTATCTTCAAGTTGTTGATACTTCCGATTTTCAGGAAATAGAATATATCTATAACTCATAACTTCGAAGGTTCCCACAGTTATTACTATTTATCTACCTTTTCTGAAGATATACGGCTAATTGCATTCCTTTGCCGGTCCATTTCATATATGGCTTAAGGAAATAGTCAGTGAATTTTGGCATATATGTCTCACAAACATAAAATTCATGTAATGTTACGTCATAACCATGTTGCTTTGAATGCTCTTTAAAAGAGTTAAGTGAAAATTCGTGGAGATGGTAAGGTGCATGCATTGGGCTAAGATTGCCAACATAATCAGTCCCTATTAATTTGAAATAAAGATTTGAAATTTTACTTATCAGCCAATCTGAAGACGGAACTTCAATATGAATGATGCCTTTGGGTTTTACCCATTGTAAAGCTTTTCTGATAGAATCGGATGGGTCATAAACATGTTCTAAAACAGTACCAAAAGTGATAAAATCAAAAAAATTTTCAGGATATTCAACATCCTCGATCATTCCAATTTTTAACTTGTCGGGACTGATTCCCATTTGTTTAATTGCCCTTTCATAAAATTGAGGGGAAGGTTCAAGACCATAGGCATCGAAACCGGCATTGGAAAGAGCAACCATACCTTTCCCAATGCCGGCCCCAACATCTAGGGATGTCATTCCTTTTTTAAGATCAGTGATCTTCCCTAATGTTATAAGTGCATCCTTAAAATAATTATCATCAATAACGAAATACTCTTTGAGCCAGTAATTTTCCGGTAAAACTCCATAATGATCCAACAGGTCAAATGGGATTGGCTGGGGATTAGTATATATAAGTCCGCAATTTGAACATTTAACAACCGTCGTGGTTATACCAATTTTGCGTCTGGGGTTTTTGCCTTGAGCCTGGTTAAGACGTTTGCCTAATACTTTATGGTTCTCAGTTGGAGACCCACACATGTTGCAACTTTTAATGTAGCTAAACTTATATTTTAATTCTTGCCTATTCATATAGCATTTAAATTTTAGTGTCTCCCTGAAATATTATCCTTGGATGTGGGCGTTGCAAAAATAGAGATCCTAATTGAAATTACATTCCCAAACCGGAATTCATATGTATTAGACACCAATTTTTTTTTGCTGAACTGAATACAAATGCATGCATCTATAAAAATTAAAACCATTTTCTAGAATAGATCATCAGCTGGTAAATTCATAAATACTTTTCGCAGCATTCGCAGAAGCATGCCCGCCGGCTGAGAGAATATTTTTTAATTGCTTATAATCTTCCTGCAATTGTTGTTGCCTTTCTTTGTTAGAGAGTAGTTCAGTTAATTCGCGAACAAGATTTTCTGTTGTCAATTCATTTTGGATCAATTCCTTTACCACCAATTTATCCATGATCAGGTTTACCAGTGAAATGAATTTTATTTTGATCAACCTCTTCCCGATCTGGTAACTGATATTGCTGCTTTTATAACAAACCACTTCGGGTACGCCAAATAGAGCTGTCTCCAATGTAGCTGTTCCGCTTGTTACCAGCGCTGCTTTACTCTGGCTAAGCAAAGCATAGGTCTGGTTCCTGACAGAGGATACATTTTTATACGATGAAAGAAAAGGCCTGTAGAAATCATCTTCCTGCCCGGGTGCTTTGCCAACAATAAAACGATAACGAGGAAATGATTCGGCTACTTTCAACATGATAGGAAGTTTTTTGGCGATCTCCTGTTTGCGGCTGCCGGGAAGTAATGCGATCACTCCCAAACCTGTATCAGGTATCACATAACCGGTATCCCAGTTCTCAACAACTTCTACAAGCGGGTGGCCAACATATTCTACTTCCCAGTTCCATTTTGTTTGGTAATATTCTTTTTCAAAGGGAAGGATCACCAGCATCTTGTCGATATACTGTTTCATCTTCTTCACACGATTCTCTTTCCATGCCCATACCTGCGGAGAGATATAATAAACAACCTTGAAGTTTTTACTCTTGGCCCATTCCGCAATGCGAAGATTAAAGCCGGGATAATCTATCAGCACCAATACATCGGGCTGAAAAGAAAGAATATCCTGTTTGCAGAATTTGATATTCCTGAAGATGGTAGGCAGGTTCTTGACCACTTCGGCAAAACCCATAAATGCCAGCTTGCTGTAATGTTTTACCAGCGTGGCTCCTGCTGCCTGCATCAGATCGCCGCCCCAGCAACGTACATCAGCCTGGGCATCCAGTTTATGCAACTCCCTGATGAGGTTGCTGCCATGCAGGTCGCCACTTGCTTCACCGGAAATGATGTAATACTTCATTTGAACTGCAAAATACAATAAGAAGGTGAGAGATACCCGCAGTGGTAAAACCCCGGGGGTCTTTCAGTCAAACCCCGAGGTTCTTTCAGACAGTTTACATAGACTGGGTTCTTGCATAGAACCTCGGGGTTTAAAAAAAGTCAAAAAATATTTGTATAACTAAAAAATTAGTTTATATATTTACATAACTAAAAACTTAGTTGCACATGATCAAGCTATTAACAAAAGCAGAAGAGCAGGTAATGCAGACAATCTGGAAGCTGGACAAAGCATACCTGAAAGACATTGTAGAGGCGCAACCTCATCCCAAACCACATTCAAATACTGTGGCAACGATCCTGAAGATACTGGTGGATAAGGGTTTTGTAGGGATAGAAGTGCATGGCCGTGTACATCAATACCAGGCGCTGGTTTCAAAGGAAGATTATTCTTCTAATTCTATCCGCACATTGGTAGATGGATATTTTGAAGGCTCTTTTGCAGATGTGGTCTCTTTTATGGTGAAGCAGAAAGACCTGAAAGTGAAAGACCTGGAATTGCTCCTTCAACAAATCAAACATAAAAAATAAAGCCATGCTTACGATAGCTTATTATTTTTTGCAAGTGGTAATATGCAGTGCAGTCATGATGGCATATTATGCGCTGGTACTTCGCAATGAGCGCTTTCACCAGTATAACCGTTTCTATTTATTGGGTGTGGCGTTATTGCCATGGGTGGTGCCTGTGATCAAGATCCAATGGGATGCTTATCATACTATTGCTCAGCCTAAGATGATACAATTCTTGTCCGTAGTGGCTGATAACAATTCCTATCTCGATGCAACCATTGCGAGAAAGGGGTTTCAGCTGGATTGGGATGCCATCATCATTGGTGCATATGTTATGGTGTCTGTATTTTTCTTTGTTTCACTCATCATTGCTTTATGGCGCATATACAGTTTATTAAAAGCTCATTCCTGCCGCAACCTGGGCAGCGTGTGGATCATTTTCACAAAAGCAAAAGGCACACCCTTCTCTTTCTTCAAATATATTTTCTGGAATGAAGAGATCAACCTGCAAAGCTCAGAAGGAAAACAGATGTTGCAGCATGAGTTAACGCATGTAAAAGAAAAACACAGTATAGATAAATTGATCATGCAGGTAGTAATGATAGCCGGATGGTTCAATCCTTTTTTCTGGCTGGCGCGAAGGGAGATGGGCCTTATTCATGAATTCATTGCCGATAAAAAAGCAGTGGGTGAGGGCGATGCTTCTTCACTTGCCACAATGCTACTCGCTGCAGCGTACCCGCAGCAAAGGTTTGTATTAACCCATCCATTTTTCTTCTCACCCATAAAACGACGTTTGCTTATGCTTACAAAAATCAAAAACCCACGCTTCTCTTACATGAGAAGGCTGATAGTATTGCCCATGCTGGCTTTGATCGTTATTTTATTTGCCTTCAGGACAAAAGATCATTCACCTGTAACGCCAGTGAGCCTCGACAAAACATATACCATTGTAGTAGATGCCGGCCATGGTGGAAAAGATATGGGTGCTAAGGGCCTGGATGGTTCTCATGAAAAAGATTATGCGCTATCGCTTGCAAAATTTATAAAAGCATTGAACACAAATGATAAAATAAATATCGTGCTCAGCCGTGATAATGATGTGTTCATGGACCCGGCTGCAAAAGCCGCATTTGCAAAAGAGAACCATGCCGATCTTTTTATTTCATTGCATTGTAATAATGCAAACCAGGTTACCCGCAATGGTAAAGCTGAAAATGAAATAAGTGGGATAGAAGTGTATATCGCCGACAAGAAAAAAGCGGTGAATTATGACGCCAACTATGCATTTGCCAATAATGTAGCCAGTTCTATCAAAGCAGTGGATAATCATTTCCTTGGAATAAAAACACGCCCTGTGGGTATTTGGGTATTGAGCGCTGTAACTTGTCCTTCCATTTTAATAGAAACTGGGTTTCTCTCTAATCCTTCAGACCTGAAGAAAATGAAAGATGAAAGTTATCAGAAAAAAATGGCCAATGCTGTTCTTGAAGGAGTGAATAATTATTTGAGTGGAAATGCCGCAACTCCAACAGGCTGGGTTATTATTAATAATAATGATACGGTCAAACCTAAAAAGAATGAATCCCTTCCTAAAGTGACTATTGTTTCATACTTCGACAGTACTTTTAAAAACAGGGATAAATGGGCTAATGGTAAGTACCCGTTAATTGTAATCGATGGGGTAATTAAAAAAGATGCCAGTATCCTTAACACTTTAGACATGGAACAGGTAGACACTGTTTCTGTGATGAAGGGGGACATGGCTGTTGCAAAGTATGGAGAGGCTGCAAGAGACGGAGTGATAAAGATAACAACAAAGACCAGCCGGTTCCCGGATACATTAGCCTGGAAACGTACAAATGGGGCAAGTGTTGCAGTTGTAAAATTTGATGAAGCACCTAAATCGCCGGATACACCGGCTGAATTCCCGGGTGGAGTTACTGCCTGGGTGAAATATCTCGAGCGTAATTTAGATAGCGATGTGCCTAAAGGACATGGTGCACCTGTCGGTAAGTATGAAGTCACCGTTGTATTTATGGTTGATCATACAGGTGCTGTTTCTAAATTTAGAATTGAGGGTAATCCCGGTTATGGAATTGGAACCGAAGCCATGAGGGTAATTAAAAACGGCCCATCCTGGAAACCAGCTATGAAGAACGGCCAAAATGTAGATTATGAAGCCAGGCAGGAAATAACTTTTATTGTTATGAAAGACGACGAGGCAAAAACTCCTGCTGTAACATCTTCACAAATTAATCCAGCTCAACCTGCAGAAGATTATGATAAAGTATTTACTGTAGTGCAAATCCCTGCCGAATTTCCGGGAGGATTATCTGCATGGACCCAATACCTGAAGCGTAATTTGAACTCTGATATCCCCGTTAAAAATAATGCGCCCAGCGGAAAATATACCGTAATTGTTTCTTTTATCGTTGATAAGAATGGAAGCGTTAGCAATGTGAAAACAGAAAATGATCCGGGTTATGGCACAGCAGAAGAAGCGATGCGTATGATTAAGAAAGGCCCTATTTGGAAACCAGCTGTACAAAATGGCAGAAATGTTATCTACCGTGCAAGGCAACAGGTAACTTTCAATGTTGCTCCAAAAGAGGCGCCATAGATTTTTACAGAATGAATTTGATTATGATCGCTGCAATGGCATAGATACAGGTAGCTATGAAAATACCTCTTGCGGTATTATCCCTTCGTGTATTGATATAAATAGTGAACACCACTGCATTTGCCACAAGTGATACACTGATCACGGAAGTAAGCAATGTTTTCCATGTCATCAGGTATTCAAAAAAATCATGGAAGGACAGGGCTCGGAATTTCATCAGGTAAAAGCAGTACATACCAACAACTGGTGATAGAAAACCAAGTATCACACCAAGAAGCACTTTATCTTTTTTTAAGAACATAGGTTTTAGATTAAAGAGGGTCGTTAAAATTTCCAGGTTTTTTCGATTTTCTTTTTTAAAGCATAATTCGTAAGATCAAATTCTATAGGCACAACGCTTACATAATTATTCTTTAATGCCCACACATCAGTGTCCTTGCTTTTATCAAAATTCACAAACTTGCCTGTAAGCCAGTAATACTTTCTGCCGCTTGGGTCCTTGCGCTCAATAAAATCCTCTTCATATTTTGCATAAGCCTGTTTACAAACTTTAATGCCTTTAATGAGTTTGACATCTACTGCAGGGATGTTCACATTCAATAATAAATGTTTGTCTGTTTTGCGTGCCAGCATCTGTTCAGCTATCTGCCGCACATATATTTTTGCGCCACTGAAATCTGCTTCCAGCCTCACATCCAACAATGAGAATCCTGCAGAAGGTATGCTCTCAATTGAAGCTTCCATTGCGGCGCTCATGGTACCGCTATAAATTACATTGATACTGTGATTGGCTCCGTGATTGATTCCGCTTAGGCATACATCAGGGCGTTGGTGCAGTACCTTGTCAACCGCCAGTTTCACGCAATCCACCGGCGTGCCGTTACAGGTATATGCTTCCACACCATCTGCAAACGGAACTTTATGCAACCGTAAGGGGTGCCCTATGGTGATGGCATGCCCCATGCCGCTTTGTGGTTTGTCGGGGGCTACAACTACAATACGCCCAAGCCCTTTTACTGCTTCTACCAGCGCTAAAATACCTGGCGCAGAAATACTATCGTCGTTCGTTACCAAGATCACAGGCTGCTTGCCTTTCTTTGATTTTGCCATGGGTGCAAGATACGGCGTAAGGTGTTTTATTGATAACGGGGCGCTAAGAATTAAGGTTTTATTGCATGTGCATTTACCCATTTATAAAAATAAATTTGGAGAAACTAAAAAAATTAGTAATTTGTGCTCTAAATAAGTTAGTTATGAGTTATGCCGGTAAAAATCTCCGTTATCTGCGCAAGTTGCGCGGATGGACACAGGAAGAGTTTGCAAATAAACTCAGGATCAAACGTTCACTCATCGGTGCCTATGAAGAAGAGCGTGCAGAGCCGCGTTTGGATGTTTTGGAACTGATGTGCAGCATCTTTAAACTGAGTCTTGATGAACTATTACTAAAAGACCTGGCGGCAGCCAAAGGAACCAGTTACCTCGAGCAGCGCCGTAAATTAAAGATGGCAGCATCCTCTACTGGTGAGATACAATTCGTTCCTGTAAAAGCAGCAGCTGGTTATTTGGCCGGATATGCAGACCCCGATTTCCTGGATGAACTCAATACATTTACTCTTCCCATGCTTGCACCCGGGCAATACCGTGCATTCGAGATCATTGGTGATAGTATGATGCCTACACCCAGCGGTAGTGTTATTGTTGGAGAAAAAGTAGATGACCTTGAAGAGATCAAGAACAGTAATACTTATGTGGTGCTTTCACGCAGCGAAGGTGTGGTTTATAAACGTGTGATGAAGAATAACCGCTCTAAAAATAAAATTACACTGGTAAGCGATAACCCGCAATACGAACCTTATAATGTAAATGCAGAAGATGTACTTGAAGTATGGAAAGCAATCTACATTTTAAACAAGGCCAATACCGCCCAGCGATGGGATGTAAATCAACTGGCGGGGATCGTGAATAATTTGCAGGACCAGGTGAGTAATTTAAAACGCAAGCTTAATTAGGATTAGACGGATTATACGATTGAAGGATTGATTTGACCGATTGCAAGAACGTAGTTTTTTTGTTAGCTACTATTTGTTGGTTACTAATGATTTTTCCATTTTGTAACTAATGGTCAAACATTGAATATTTTCTTTGCGTCTTTTTTTACTTTGCTCCCGAAGTTTCGGGATTTGCCCGCCCGGTTACGCCCTACCCGACTGCGTCATTCAGGCGGGCGTTCGGACGGGCGTGAAACTAGTTCATTCCACTCTCTGATTTCTTAATGAAATACAGTTTCCTGTTTTCCATGTAATCTATTGTGCGGTTATCAGTCCTGCTTTTTACCGGGCGGATATCAAAATCATTGAAGACCTTATAAGGCTTATCGGAGAGGTGATTGATCAGCGCTGTATCATACGCCAGTAAGAGTTTTGTGAAATGATACATACTCTCATAACCTTTGAATACCATATCACTCGGGCGGCCATCAAATTTGTTTTTATACTTCTGCATGAGCACTGCGCCAGCTTTATCTGTTCTCTGGAAATTATAAGGGGTTGAATAAATGATTTCCAATCCTTTGTATTCCGGGTTACTCAATTCTTTTAATCCATCCCAGGTAGGCATTCCAATAGTAACGGTAAGAAAATTTGTTGCCGTACTGATGGTTTTGATCATTCGTAAACCGAAAGCCTCATTGGGGGTACCGCAGATCACGATATTCTTTTTGGTGCTGTCCAGCCCATTTAAAAACTCCCTTTCGGTAAATGAATCTGTGAGCTCAACTGTCTTTATTTTTAAAGGAAGATAAGGAGTGGATTTCCCCATTTCAGCAAAGACAGATTGTATCATGTCTTCTGTAGCGCCCTTTCTCCTGAACATTACCAGGTTGCCCGTTGCATAATTGCGTTGTACATATTTGTATAATTCTTCGCAATGCGTTTTAAGGGTGGAGTTGAGTAAAATAAAATAAGGGTTATTAGTAATACCACCATCATTTGGAAAAGTGGAAGATATCAGCGGTATCTTTTTTTCTGCTGAATAATCTGCGAGGGGTTTTAATTCTGTTCTGCTATTAAATGAAGCAATGATAAGCGAGACGCTATCAAACTCTGGCAGTTTTGTAATACTCTCTAACGATTCCATGCTGCTCTTGCTGTCGTAAAACAATACTTTAATATTTACGCCTTCTGCTTGTAAAGAATCCACCGCCAGCATCATTCCATTATAAAATTCAAGCCCGGGTAAAATGTTTTTTGGAATGGAGTTGCCTGCTTTAAAATTATCTCCTTCAAATGCAGAGTCAATATAAACAGGTGCAAATACCGCAATGGTTTTAACGGGCTTCATTGTTTGTGCCGATGTATGGGTACAAACAAAAGCCAATAAAATAACTATGCAAGCCGTTAGCGCGGATCTCATACCCCTAATTTGTTGTCTAAAGTACAAAAATCATTCCCATTCAATGGTAGCGGGAGGTTTACTGCTGATATCATAGACTACGCGGTTGATACCCCGTACATGATTGATGATCGAGCTAGAAATATTGGCCAGGAATTCATAGGGGAGATGCGCCCAGTCGGCTGTCATCCCATCCACACTGGTAACGGCACGAAGGGCAACGGTAAATTCGTATGTTCTTTCATCACCCATTACACCAACACTTTTTACAGGTAGGAGGATAGCCCCAGCCTGCCAGACAGATGTATAAAGCCCGGTATCTTTTAAAGCCTGCGTATATAAATGATCGGCTTCCTGTAGCAATTTTACTTTTTCTTCGGTCACTTCACCCAATATCCTGATCGCTAATCCCGGCCCGGGAAATGGATGCCTGTTGATCATTGCCGCAGGAATACCCATTTCCAATCCCACTTTTCTCACTTCATCTTTAAACAGGAAACGTAAAGGTTCCACCAATCCCAGGTGCATGGTATCGGGAAGGCCACCAACATTGTGGTGCGATTTAATGGTTTGAGAAGGGCCGTGTACACTCAGGCTTTCGATCACATCAGGATAGATGGTTCCTTGGCCAAGAAATTTTACTCCTTTTACTTTTAATGCCTCTTCCTGGAAAACATCAATAAATAATTTACCGATCGTTTTTCTTTTTGCTTCCGGATCTGTTTTTCCTGTCAGTTCTTTATAAAATAAATTCTTTGCATCAATGCCAGTAACATTCAATCCCAATTCTTTATAAGTATCCAAGACCTGTTGAAATTCATTTTTACGGAGAACACCATTGTCAACAAAAATACCATGCAACCTGTTGCCAATGGCTTTGCTGATGAGGGTTGCTGCAACGGTACTGTCTACACCACCACTCAATGCCATGATCACATGGTCATCACCGATCTGTTTTTTTAATTTCTCCACTGTTTCATGAACAAACGAAGCAGGTGTCCAGTCCTGTTTGCATCCGCACACTCCAACGAGGAAATTTTTAATGATCTTTTTTCCTTCGGTGGAATGATATACTTCCGGGTGGAACTGCAAACCGTATAATGCTTCCGAACCTGTTCCTGTTTTTTTGAAAGCAGCAATAGGAATGCTGTCTGTGGTAGCCAATAATTCAAATCCATCGGGTAATGCTACGATACTGTCGCTATGACTCATCCACACCTGTGAATTATCAGCAATATCATTCAGTAAAAGATCTTTGCTTTCTTTCTTTTCCAGTTTCGCTCTTCCGTATTCGCGTTTATTGCTTTTATCTACACGCCCGCCAAATTGTTTGGCAGTCATCTGTGCGCCATAACAAACCCCCAGCACCGGTAGTTTTTCAATGAGTGAATGAATATCAACTGAGGGAGCATTTTCTTCATTAACACTAAAGGGTGAACCACTCAAGATGATGCCTTTCATTCCAGCTTCAAAAGAAAAGGGTTTGTTGAATGGAATGATCTCGCAATAGACATTTGCTTCCCTGACGGCGCGTGCAATAAGCTGTGTGTACTGGCTTCCGAAATCGAGGATCAGGATCTTTTCATTCATGCGGCGAAGGTAGGGAAAAACGGTTGCCAGTTGCTAGTTACCAGTTGCCAGTTACCCACCCAATTTTTATTATTTGTACCTGGGTTGCCAGTAACTAGCAACTGGCAACCAATGATAAAACTTGTTCTTCGATTTCGCTTGAATTCTATAATTTGTGTCCTCAAACCCCTACCATGAAAAAAATATTCTTCTTTCTTTTCGCCGTATCTTTTTTACTTGCCGGATGTGACCACCTGATGATGTGGAAAGAAAGGATATCCGGAAATGGCAAGATCGTTTCCGAAACGCGCAGCGCCAATCTGCCTACCAATAAAATAAAACTTGCCGGAAGTTATGAGGTTGAGATATCACAGGGCAGCCCTTCTTCAGTAAAAGTGGAGACGGATGAAAATTTACTGGCTCATTTGATCACAGGAAATGAAGATGGCTGGTTAGTGATCAGGCCAGAGGATCATGTACGACTTTCACCAACAAGTAAGATCAGGATACATATTACTACCGATAAACTCGAAGCAGTATCACTTGCAGGAAGCGGTAATATTATGAGTGATGGAAAATTCACCGGCAGCGACAAACTCAGTTTAAATGTTTCTGGTAGCGGAAGCATGCACATGGAAGTAAATACACCCAAAGTAGATGTGGAAGTGGCAGGCAGTGGAAATATCACTGTTTCGGGGGAAACAAAAAATCAGTATATCAGCATTGCAGGGCATGGCGACTACCGTGCTGAAGACCTGAAATCAGAAGATGCCGAAGTGCATATCGCTGGTAGTGGTAACGTGAAATTATCTGCATCCAGTCACCTGGATATTCATATTGCAGGATCAGGGAATGTATATTATAAAGGAAGCCCGGCGGTTACGCAACATATTGCTGGTAGTGGGGTGATACAGCAAATTCATTAATAAATATTTAGTTTAAAATCGTTCTTGCTTTTCTTAATATTTCATCCATGCGATCAATATCATTTACCAGGTTGGGTAGATCAATATCAAGCCAGGTTAGAAATGTAACTATTTCATTGTATTGATCCTCTATTCCCTGCAAATCTCCAAAGATGGGCTCGTAGTGATAAATTCTGTTGCGTAATCTACGGATACGATGTAGCATATCAAATATGATGTCTCTTTGCCTCAAATGCTTAGGAGCATTTTGAAAAACCAACCTTAGAGGTTTCCAAAGCAAGCCTGCAGAATGACGATCAAATAACTTATTCCAAAAACCGAAATTGAGCTCTGCAATTACCCGGTCTGCAGTAATGGATTTATTTTGTTGTGCGAGTTTTTGGATTGCTTTTGAAACAAATGACGAAAATTCAGCCGGCAAATTATTCCTAAACCAGTAAGGATCTTTAAAATGTAATTTCAAGGCCTCGTTTATCGCATTTCGTAGGCTCACTTCAAGCACAGATAAAACAGGATAGAATGCTTCTGAAAGTTCAATATTTATTTTATAGAGTTGATAAGCCTTGCTAAAATCGTTGTTTGATTCGGCAAGATATACGTTGAATCGTGGACTTGATAAGTAATATTTTATCCTTTGTTCGGTCATAAGACGGCGCAAATTTTTTTGAAAATTTGTACAGATCCGAATTAAAGGATATATTTGCAGTGTGATGCTGGTTCCTCCTCTCCCAAACTTTGTGTTGGTGATGAAACCAGTTTTAGTTTTTTTAGGCCTTCCCAATAATCACTCTTGAGGCAGAGTTGATTTGAGTAATCAAATTTAATGAATCTTTCAATTCCACTTTGTTGATTTTATTTTTCTTCTGGCTCAAGATAATTCTTAAGCGAAGTATTAACAATATGATCCCATCCCCCAACAAAATTTGCTTTTGCAAAATGAGGATTATCTGCAGGAAATGTTTCCAAACCTTCATGTGTCAACTTTAATAAAGTATCATTCCCCTGTTCTGATAGATCGAATGTTAGAAATGAGTTGCCACTATATCCATCATAACGCCAGCTATAAGTCAATTTTTTTCCGGGAACCACTTCTGTTACCTCACAAAGATGTGTGTATTGTTTCTCAGGCGGGCCACCCACAAAACTGAAGTTAAATCCTTTCTCAGCCTTGAATTCGTCAAGGTCAAAATACCAGATCTTCATTTCGCTCTTGTCGGTAATGGCTTTCCAGACTTTTGCTATGGGTGCGTGGAAGAGGTGTTCTACGATGATGGGTTGGCTCATTTAATTTGTAGTTTATTCGGATGCCTGTTTATCATACCGCCAGTGAAGTTTATTAAACTTCCATCGGATTGGCTCTGTTAGATCATCGGGCTTTTCATTTATTATCACTGTTTCAGGAATGATGTCCCCATATTTTTTTTCATTCATTTCATCTTTCTCATATTTTTTTACAATCGGTTCAACTTGGAGCTTCAATTTTGCATAAGCAGGGCATTGATGATTCCAAATTGCATAGATCAAATTCTTTTTGTATAAATCGGAATGACTTTTAATGCAGGGAAGAAAAGGTTTTTGGTTTAGAATCATACCCAATATTTTAGCGCTTCTTTCATTTTTATATGAGGCAAGCGAATTGAGAAAACATTCATTAAGTTCGTTATCGTCATGTAGACAAATTGAGCGATAAAATCTTCTTGGATAATATTGTTCAAAAATTTCCAGGTATGTCTCGTTGGGAAATTTCTCAATTAACTTAAACATGCTGCCATCTATTTCATGGGAATGCAAGCTTATTATGTCCTTAATCAGCTGGATATCTTCTTTTTTCTTAAAAGCGGCTAAGGCCCATAATGCATCGTCTATTTCCCTAAAAGGTCTCTCTTTTTGAAGCATTTCTTTTATAAGAAAATAGTATTTTTCATTGGATTCAACATCTAAAAGCCCTTCATATGCTGTGCTTAGGTAATTGTGCTTTGTTATCAGTGCATCAATTGTTCTATTCTTATCTGCGATGGTTTTCCATCTTCCATTTTCAATAATGTCATCAGAAACTTTACAATATCTGATCCCGAATTCTCCATAATCTGTTGCAACTACTGCTGTATCATCTAAATGACCCATCAGTATATCAAAATGATTAAAAGACGGCTTTCTCAACATTATCCTGAAAGCAACTGCCCTCAAAACTGGATGCTCAGAGTTACCTAACTCTGTTAATTCTTTATCCGAGGCATGAGTTTCCACATAGCTTATTGCAGTATCATACCCTACTATGCCTTTAGAAACGATTTGAGTGAGATATGGCTGAAGAGTTTTATCAAAATCTTTAATGGCATATGAATACTTAGCGTCGTTTTTGCAAGACAAAAATGATAGCATGATAAGTAGTGACAAATATGTCAATTTGATAACCTTCATATGTTTGTTATCGTAAACTAACTGGCAACCAGTAACTAGTAACCTGCAACCAGACCTCACTTCACCAACCTATACACCGGATACCTCATATGCGCCGCCTCATAATAAGGTGAATTCTTATATACAAAATCAAGTTGCGCACTTGCTGAGCCCGCTAACCTGGTATCGGTCTTTTTCTTTTCGTCTAATAATTGCCTTAGTTCAGGATGCTGCTCTAAATATTTCGCTGCCACATCTTCCCAACGGTAATTGCTATAGCCTTCCTTTTGCTGCAGTATGGCATCAAAGAAATTCCAGGAAAAATAACTGTCATCACCCGTAGGTTCCAGTGTTTCTACTAAGAAACGGTCTGCAGCCTGCCCGGTATAAATAATATAATCTCCTTTCAAAAATTTAAGAGATTGATTGCTGGTACTGGTCTTTGTATCGGTATGCCTGTAATGTTTTTCATAAGCACGGGTAGCGGTTTTATAATCTTCTATCCGGTAAGCTTCCACTTCAATAGAAGTATCTTTTGTGAGCCTTTGCATCTTTACATCATTCACCTGTAACAGGTCAGTGATGGCCCACCAACCCTGGGGAATGATGTATGCTTTTGGTTTCGTCACCATTTTTTCGCCAATGGAATAACTATAAAACCTGATAGGCTTGGTGTACGGTTTTGTATGATCATAAAACATCCTGTCCAACCCACTCACATCGCTTTTCTTGCGGGCAGATTCATAACCCATGAAATTAATATTCTCATATTTCGTGGTATCTATTTTCCAGCTTAATGGGAATTCATTCTGATGCATCATTGCTTCGGTGGATGCTTTTCTTTTTTCGATGATCTCTTTGGAGAATTTGGAACCCTGTTCTATCATCGTCTGCATCAGGTCGTACGTACTTTTTACCCTGTCTGCATAAGGTTTCAGCATATGCGTTTCAGGAACAAATGCCATTGTCTGGAATAGTGTAGCATAACCGCTGCTGTAACGTGGAGGATCGTAATATGCATCCCAGCCACGATCAGGATTGCCCTGCTCAAAATTTACATAAGGGGTCATGATCCAGCTTTTTTGTTCCATTCCTCTGTACAGAGAAGGTTCAAATACATCGTGCATGAATTTTCCGATCTCATATCCCAGTTTATCATGCTGCGTGGTGAGTAATGTCATGGTATGCTGGTAATCTGCACCGTCACTCACATGGTTATCCATAAAAATATCCGGGTTCAACCAATGAAATGCCTGAGCAAACGCTTTTGCATTGCGGCTGTCAGATTTAGTGAAGTCCCTGTTTAGGTCAAGGTTCTGTGCATTGCCACGAAAGCCAAAGCTTTCCGGCCCGTTCTGGTTTACCCTTGAATAACTGTTGCGGTTCAGGCTGCCGCCAATATTATATACCGGTACAATGGCCAATACTACATTCGAAGGCATTTTTATTTTTCCACTGGCGATATCACGCAGCAGCATCATGCTGGCATCAATACCATCCGGTTCGCCGGGATGAATACCATTATTGATCATCAGCACTACTTTTTTCTGCTGGTGCCATTGTGCAGGGTTGAAATTTTTATCTGTACTGAATAATACCAGGTGCAGGGGATAACCTGCATCGGTAACACCAAATGTTTTAATAGAAATAGTAGAAAAACTGGCAGCTAATTTTTTATAATAATCAACAGCTTCAAAATAAGTAGCTGTTTGAGCGCCTTTGCTTTTTTCAAACGGGGTGATCTGAGCATGCGCATGAAAACAAGAGATCAATAAAAGGGGGAGTAGGATTTTTCTCATTACAGTAAGATTAATATTTCTTAAAAGTAATGGTTTCACGGAAATTTCACACAAGGTTTCACGCAAAGGCGCAAAGGC
>CAISDV010000085.1 GCA_903884185.1 uncultured Chitinophagaceae bacterium
AGGAGTGAGTTTATTTTGCGCGTTGGTAGAAATAAACAGTACAATACAGATCAATGGCAGTAATCGTTTCATTGCGTTATTTTTTTTAATTGATAAGTTCTGATGTGTTTTTTATTTAAAACAGAAACCACAATGGACACAAAGGGAAAGCCCACAAAGAACACAAGGGAATAAATGCTTAGGGTTCCTTTGTGCTCCTTGTGACTTCTTCGTGTTCTTTGTGGTTAAAAAATTTCATATAAGTTCTACCCTTTAGCAATAGGTTTAAAATCAAATACCAACTGGCAGAAAGCCCTTACACCAATATCCAGCTTGCTGTCATCAATATAAAAATCAGGGGTATGATGTGCAGGTGCGTCTTCCATTTTTGTTTTCGGGTCCCTTGCTCCCAAATAAAAGAAGAAAGCAGGGGCACGGGTTCCATAGAAAGAAAAATCTTCTGCACCTGTCACCCAATGATAGGGCACCAGGTTGGCTTCACCGATCGCTTTTTGTAAAGAAGGAATGGATTGAGCCACCAGCTTTGGATCATTATAAGTAACCATCGTTTTTGTATCTATCGTTACTTCTGCAGTTGCTCCATAAACCGCTGCAATGTTTTTTACCGTATTGCGGAAACGTTGGTGCACATCTTCCTGCATCTTGCTGTCGAGTGTACGGATCGTGCCTTCCATTTCAGCATCTTCCGGAATGATATTGGGGCGGACACCTGCATTGATCTTTCCAACAGTGATCACTACAGGCGCTTTGGTAAGGTCTTCCTGCCTGCTGACAATGGTTTGCAGGTTTTGTATGATCTCGGCACACACAACAATTGGATCAATGGCTTTCCATGGTTCGGCACCATGGCTCTGCCTGCCTTTTACTTTGATGGTGAACCAATCGCTTGAAGCCATAAACGCTTCAGGCTTGTAATAGATCTTTCCAAGATCGGCCCAATCTTCAATATGGATACCAAACACAGCATCTATTTTGGGATTGTCCATTGCACCTTGTTTGATCATCAATGGTGCACCGCCTTCTTCTTTACCGGGAGGGCCTTCTTCTGCAGGCTGGAACAGGAATACAACAGTACCGGGAACATCATTTTTCATCTTGCTCAATACCTCCGCCGTTCCCATCAGCATGGCAATATGCGAATCATGTCCGCAGGCGTGCATGACTGAAACCGTTTTGCCCATGTATTCAGTTGTTGCGGTGGATTTAAAGGACAGGTTGTTTCTTTCCTGCACGGGTAAGGCATCTATATCTGCACGAAGCGCTACAACCGAACCGGGTTTGCCGCCTTTTAAAACACCTACTACGCCCGTACCTGCCAATATTCTTGTTTCAATACCCAGTGATTTGAGGTGCGCTTCAATTTTTTTAGAAGTATTGAATTCGCGGTTGGAGAGTTCAGGGTTCTGATGAAAATAGCGCCGCCATTCTATTACTTTGGGCAGTTCAGCTTTTACCAGGTCATTGTAATTGGATGGAAGCTGTGCGGTTGATACAAGGCTTATGGATAAAGCCGCTAAAAGAAAGTATTTTCTCATTGCAATGTTTTGAGGAGGGAAGATATGAAAGGAGAATGAAACCCCGTGGGTCTTTAAAGACATTCATAAATTCTTGATCTCTTTAAGACCCACGGGGTTTGGGCCAACTAATAACTCAGTTTCAAGAGAGAAACAGCCTGCCCGGGTAAGGATAAATGAAGATGGATCTCTCCATTAGCGGTATTCAGGGATTCTTTGGGGGAGAAGGTTTGCAATTGCCCCGTTTTTTCCAATTCTGCGTATTGTTCTGAAGTAGGGCTTTGTGGCGATCCCATTTTCTTCCAGGCTTCATAAGCATTACTATGGTCTTTATCGATCCTGAATTGCTGGAGCATAACTTTTTTTGCAGAAACATTTTTTATGGTGATGTTGATCTCTGTTGCTTCAACAGGAACATCATCATCTTTATAATTCCATAACATGATAGATGAACCTTTTTTATCCGCACTTGCCAATGCGTCAATATCAGGCCGGTTTCCATGAACACCTTTCTGGATCAATGTATCCAATGGAAGTGCAAGCGGATTATCAACCACCACCTGCGTTTTATTCATCATTCCAAACATCCTGAAAACATTCAGCACCGGTTTATCAATACCATTGGTAGCCAGATCGCGGAAGCCATCAAACCAGCGCTGGTTCTCGAACTCAAATGACCAGCTTACTGCTCCTTCAATATTTACATTATACCGTTTAGCGATATCATAGATGCGCGCAAAACTCGCAGCAGTATAACTTGAATACATGGTTCCATTTCTGTATGCATTCTCGGGGCTGGTGGTCATTCCGCAAGCAGCACAACCTTCGGGATCACATTCGCCTATAATAATTGGGAGGGTTTTAAACGCAGATGCGGCGACTATTTCGCAGCCTTTTGCAATATCATTTAATTCGGTTGCCATATTCATTCGCACATGGCCGTCTACAATTTTAGGGCTGCCTTTTGCATGGAAGCTGATGTATTCCAATGGGGCACCTGTTTTCCCGGTTGCATAGTTTTTTCCTTCGGCACAATGGATTAAAAAATTCTTTAGAAACGTACCAGCTTTTTCTCCGCCAGGGCCAGTTGTAGTTGGTCCGCCCACTCTTGCTTTCGGACAAGCCCTTTTCACCGCATCCACTGCATAATCGTACAACATAAAATATTCTTCGGGTGTTCCCTGCCAGTAACCAATATTGGGTTCATTCCAAACTTCCCACCACCAGGTCTTTACTTCAGCCTCACCATATTTCTGCACACAATGGGTTACCCACTGATAAATTAACTCGCCCCATTTTTTATAATCTTTAGGAGGGTAGGCCCAACCGGTAAATAAAGGATTGGATGTTCCTGCTTTCCATTGATGGCGGTAGGGTTGCGGGTGAGTGGATAAATCCTCTGGCATAAAACCAATTTCAGCAATGGGCCTCATTCCTCTTTTGAGATAAGTATCAAAAATAGAATCAATGATATTCCAGTGATAAACGGGATTGCCTTTTTCATCTTCGGTATAAGCATTGGTAGAACCCCATTTGGGTGAAGCGCTGCCATCACCGGTTGTGAGTAGATTATGCGCGCGTACATAAACAGGCACGGGACTTAGTGCAGCAATTTCTGACAGTAATTTCTTACCGTCTTTCATGTAAGTGTAGTTGGGCTCATCGTATCCAAAGTATGCCCAGAGAGGGTGGAGGGTAGTACTGGTGTTCTTTAGATCGATTGTTATTTCATAGGGTTTTTGCGAATAGAGGGATTGGCCTATCAGCATAAAACAAAAGAGTAATAATAAAAGGAGTTTTTCTTTCATTGCAGAGTATGATTTGAATGCTGTTATTTGCCAGCAACATAACTGATACCACCCGCCAGGATTGAGAGGTACAAAGGATCTAAATAACATTCATCAGTATGGCCTAATGCAGTATAGAATGTTCTGCCACCTTCAAAATCACGATACCAGGTTACAGGATGAAGATCACCATTTTCACCACCTGTATAGCTTTTTTCATCAACGGTCATTACAATGTGTGAACTGTCGAGTTTCATTGATTTGAAATTATACCATTCGTCAAAGTGTTTCCATTCTGATGGTAAATTTTTAGTCGCAATGAACTTTTTATCAACCACATGTAACATGGCTTCCTGTGGTTTGGGATGGCGAAGAAAATAAGCGCCTACTAAACGGTTGTACCAATCCCAGCCATATTCGGTATCAGTGGCAGAATGTATGCCCATAAAGCCTTTGCCGGAGTGGATAAATCCTTCGAATGCTTTTTGCTGTTCCTCATTTAATACATCACCCGTTGTACTCAGAAAAATGACCGCATCATATTTCTTTAAGTTGTCAGTAGTAAATAGCGAAGCGTTAGTTGTTGTATCCACTTCAAAATTATTTGCAGCACCGAGTTTTTGTATGGCTGCAATACCTGCGGGGATAGACGCATGATGATAACCTGCTGTTTTACAAAAGATGAGAATGTGTTTTGTTTTCTTTGAAATGTGTGTGAAACTCAAAGCAAAAATTGCCAGGAGTATGAAAGGGTATATTTTTTTCATGATGGAGGGATAAGCGTTAGCAATGCGATGCCTAAATATATCCTTTTTTTACCGCAGAGACGGGGAGGCAGGGAGTTTCGCAGAGTTATTTAATCCTGCACTATCTCTGCCCGCCCGGCTAAGCCCTGCCCGACTATGTCGTTCAGGCGGGCGTTCGGACGGGCGTTCCTCTCCGCCTCTGCGGTAAATTTTTCTATTTGTATTCCCCGAACACTTTTCTCAATGTATCTGCCACTTCACCCAAAGTACAGTAATTCTCTACGGCATCAATTACGAGTGGCATTAGATTAGCGCTTCCTTTGGCTGCATCTGATATTTTTTGTAAGCAGGCAGCAACAGTTTCTGCATTTCTTTTCTCCCTGAGTTTTTTCAGTTTCTCTGCCTGTACGCCACGGATGCTGTCGTTGATCTTGAAAGGGGGAGTGGTATTGGGTTCTTCTACCTGAAATTTATTTACTCCAACAATCACTTTTTCACCGTTTTCAATATTGCGCTGGTATTCATATGCGCTGCGTGCGATCTCTTCCTGCATGAATCCCTGTTCAATAGCACTCACGCTGCCACCCATGGCATCTATTTTCTGTACCAGTTCATTTGCTTTTTGCTCTACTTCATTGGTGAGGTTCTCAATAAAATAACTTCCTGCCAGTGGATCAGCAGTATCAGCAGCACCACTTTCAAATGCCATTACCTGTTGTGTGCGTAAAGCAATGCGCGCTGCTTCTTCAGTAGGCAGGCTCAGTGCTTCATCATAACCATTTGTGTGCAGGCTTTGTGTTCCGCCTAAGACTGCAGCAAGAGTTTGAATAGTTACTCTGGCTATATTATTAAGTGGCTGTTGTGCTGTAAGCGTGCTGCCGCCTGTTTGCGTATGAAAGCGTAGCATCATGGCTTTTTCATCAGTGGCACCGGCTTCCTTCATCATTTTTGCCCACATCCTTCTTGCTGCGCGGAATTTGGCCACTTCCTCAAATAAGTTATTATGTGCATTGAAGAAAAAAGAAAGCCGTTTCCCAAATACATTAATGTCCAATCCTTTTTCCTGCGCTGCTTTTACATAAGCTTTCCCATTGCTGAGTGTGAAAGCGATCTCCTGCACGGCTGTACTTCCCGCTTCGCGGATATGATAACCCGAAATGGAGATGGTATTCCATTTGGGTAATTCTTTCGCGCACCATTCAAAAATATCTGTGATGATGCGCATGGAAGTTTTAGGCGGATAGATATACGTTCCGCGTGCGGCATACTCTTTTAAAATATCATTCTGTATGGTGCCGGATATTTTTTTGAGATCAGCGCCTTGCTTTTTTGCAAGCGCTACATATAATGCAAGTAAAATAAATCCCGTAGCGTTGATCGTCATGGAAGTGCTCACATCTTCGAGTTTGATGCCATCAAACAATCTTTCCATATCCTCGATGCTGTCGATGGCAACACCCACTTTTCCTACTTCACCTTCAGCTAATGAATGATCACTGTCATAACCAATTTGCGTAGGAAGATCAAATGCCACACTCAATCCGCTTACACCATGCGCCAGTAAATAATGATATCGCTTATTGCTTTCTTCGGCAGTGGAGAAGCCGGCGTATTGCCGCATGGTCCATAGTTTGCCACGGTACATATCTGCCTGAATGCCTCTTGTAAAAGGAAATTGACCCGGAAGTTCTACTGCCGAACCCGGAACATCATCCGCATTATAAGACTGCTTTATCTCAATCCCCGAATCAGTATATCTCTTATCGTTAGGCATAGCATCTAATTATACGGTATTTAACTAGCAACTGGTAACCGGCAACCCCTGCCCGAATGCGAAGCAGGCGGGGGTAACTTTTCTACAAAAGCTTCTTCGCCTCATAACTCAATATCTCACTCACCATTTCGTGCAGGTTTCCTTTTTTATCGTTCATTAAATATTCAAGCAAATGTTTATTGAGGTCCAACCCGCTTGCATTGGGTGGTAAAGTATTGGCAATTTGATTTACTGCCAGCATGTTTTGTTCTTTCAGGCTTTTAACGGCGGCCCATGCTTCCGGACTAACATATATCTGTTGTGTGATATTATGATCGAACTCCTGCCTGGTTGTTTGTGTCAGCAGCATCTGCATGTCCCTCGCGCTCGCGCCAGCCTGTGAAACCCTTGAGATGAGGTTGGGGAGAGCTATCCTGTCAACTAACAATGTTAATCTTTCATAAGCCTGCAGCCGCAAAGCGCGGGTATCGGGGTCATAACCTTCCTCACCCACACCATGCTTGCGTTGCAGCCAGAAGATGTATGCCAGGAAGCCCGCTAATAAAACTGCGATAATAGAACTTAGAATGATCGTTGTTGTATCCATGCCCTTGCTTTGGGCAAAAATAGTCTTTCAGGGGCAAACGTTTTCCGTTTAGCGAAACCCCGGGTTTTGAATTGGCTAAATGATGACGTAAATTTGCAAAAAGGATAGTGATATGGAAACAATGACCGCATCGCCCGTTTCATTTACAGAGTCTGCCATCAATGAAATTAAAAGGCTGATGAATGAAGAGGGGTTTGATAAACAAACGAAATTAAGGGTGGGAGTGAAGGGTGGTGGCTGCAGTGGTATGACCTATATACTTGGATTTGATGCACCCGGCGAAGAAGACACTTTGTATGATGTAGAGGGAATCCCTTTCCTCATGAATAAAAGCCATGGATTGTATTTATATGGAATGGAGATCGACTGGCAGGGGGGATTAAACAGCCGCGGCTTCACTTTTACCAATCCCAATGCCAGTAAGACCTGCGGTTGCGGGAGTTCGTTTGCTGTTTAGTTTTATCGGTTGCCCCCGCCCGGCTATGCCGTTCGGACGGGAGTTACCGGTTACTAGTTGCTGGTTAGTTTCCGTAACATGATTTACTTCTTCGTGCAGATTAGGCATAGTGCACATGCACGTCTTGGATAACATTATAATTCGACATGTAATCGCAGTGCGATAATGTGTACAGGGCCCCGGTCTTTATTGTATGCAGGATTTGTAACAAACTGGTAATCGGGTGTGATGAATAGTTTCTTCCAGACATTCCAGGAATAATATGCTTCCAGAGTTTGCTCCATGCCATAATTCAATTTTCCATCACCGATCAAAAAACCATAACCACCCAGCGATAAATATTTTTTATGGATATCGGATAAACCATTTGCGACAAAGGCAATGCCGGCATGATCTTTTTTTCTGCTCCATATTTCTCCATCGAACTTAAGTCCTGTTGCAAAACTTTGGTCTATCTCTGTAAATGCCCATGACTCATTGTTTCCATCATTCCAGCTTCCCTTTGCAAAATGGTGCACTTTGTCAGCGTTGGTCTCCATTGCTATGTAATATCCCCATTTGGTCCTGCCGTATTCACGAGTACTTGTAATATCAGGTGCCATTAAAATGGGCAGCGCCTTATTGATAGATGTTTGATAATTCCCCATTCTTGCTTTATTGATATAGATACCTGCATGCATATTCGTAAAATGCTTCTCATCTTTTTTGAAAAGATTATCTTTTTCAATTTCAAAAACGCTGCCGCTGGCGTCACTTCCTTTGTATTGCAGTTCTTGTCCGTTGGCTTCTATTGGAACGGCAGTATGTGCCAGGCGGAAAACCCAATCGTGGAGATATACCTGTAATGCAACACCGAATGTATATCCGCGTGTATTAGCAGGATAATCCCAGGCACCACTACCCATTAAACTCCAGTTCAGGAATTGTGTGCGTGGATCGTGACTGATATCTGAATTATCAAAAAGATCCAGCAAAGAAAATTTTCCGGCAATAACAGAAATATAATCTTTATTGGTTGTTTCTGCAATCGCATTTGCATCGTCTTCAACTTTTTCCTTTCTGTTTGATAAAGGAAAACGTTGTTCAAAATATAATCGCGCAATAAATGGCGAAATGTTGGGATCACCAACACGATATACTTCACCATTGGGAAAGCCAGCCATACCAAGGGTTTTGCTCAATCCCTTTCCTGCCGCGGCTTCGGGGTTAAAAACAAGGTAAGTGTTTTTGAAAGGTTTATAACAAAGTGATAGGGTAGTAGTAAAAGAAGCTTTGGCATCTTCTGAAGGAAGCAAGCTATTGTTTCCTGTATACGATGCAGGGAAATCAAAATGATACTGTGTAACATTTGTTGCCTGTACATGAAAAGAAAGTTTTGCAGGATGGGTACTATCCTGGCACCAGGCACTGATCATCATGCAACAAATAAAAACTATTCCGAAGATCCGTTTCATATACGGCACAAAAATAGGCGGGACGATCATTTGTCCCGCCTGCTAAATTTGCATGGATGTTGTAATTATTAAGAACTTACAGCGCCCAGTTTTTTTAATAGCCTCCTGTTTTCTCTTCTGTGAATAATGCGGTGCACCAGTGAATAGATCACAGGCAATATCAATAAAGTGAGAATTGTTGATGTAACCAATCCGCCGATCACAACAATGGCCAATGGTTTTTGTGTTTCACTTCCAATGCCGGTACTGATAGCTGCAGGAAATAAACCTATTGCCGCCATGATAGCCGTCATCACCACAGGCCTTGTTCTTGATATCACCCCTTGCAATATGGCATCATGAATTGGCATTTTATTCTGAAGATTTTTCCTGAATACACTGATAAGGATCACGCCATTTTGTATACAGACTCCAAACAATGCAATAAAACCAATACCCGCACTGATACTGAAATTGGTGCCGGTTAAATGAAGCGCCAGGATGCCACCTATCAATGCAAATGGCACATTCATGATGGTGAGCAAAGCATCTTTTACATTACCAAATGTGATAAAGAGAATAAGGAAAATAGCGAGCAGGCAAAGTGGTACCACATGCGATAAAGTTTCACTAGCCCTTTGCTGGTTTTCAAACTCTCCATTCCATGTAGCGAAATAACCTAACGGGAATTTCACGTGGGCATCCACTTTTTTCTGCGCTTCAGCAATGGTGCTGCCAAGATCGCGGCCTCTTACTGAAAATTTATCTGCGATATACCGGGTGTTGTTGTCGCGGTAAATAAAAGCGGGACCGGTGAGCGTAATAATATTGGCGATCTCTTTCAAAGGAATTTTGCCACTGTCCTGCGAAGGCACCATCAGGTTCTCTATTTTTTCCTGTGTATCGCGGTAATCTTTCGGATAACGGACACGCACATCAAATCTTCTTTCACCTTCATATAATTCAGTGGCTGCTTTCCCGCCCAGCGCCATTTCAATCACTGAATTGGCATCTACTGTATTTACGCCGTATGTTGCCATACGTTGCTGGTTTAGTTCTATTCTGAATTCGGGTTGCCCAAGATTACGGAGGATACCCAGATCTTCAATGCCCTGAACCGTCTTCAGTTGTCCTGCAACTTGTTTCGAAAGACTATCAAGTGTATTAAAATCAGGCCCGAATATCTTAACGGCAAGGGCCGCATTTACACCTGCAACAGCTTCTTCCACATTATCACGAATGGGTTGCGAGTAGTTTAATACAATACCCGGTATTTTACTCAGCTGCACATCCATATCATCAATGAGCTTTGCTTCGGTGATCTTTCGTTTCCATTGTTCTTTCGGTACCAGGTCTACTTGTATTTGCACATCAAAAAAACCTTTGGGATCAGTACCATCATTGGTTCTTCCCACTTGCGCCAGTGTTTGTTTCACTTCAGGAAATTCACGAAGAATGTCTACCATTTTATCCGAAACAAGATGCGCCTCAGGCAATGAAACGCTCATTGGTAATTCGGCTTCCACCCATAATGCGCCTTCATCAAGCGCGGGCAGAAACTCTGTACCAAGATATCGTACTGAGAAAAAAGTAACAGCCATAATAGCAAGCGCTACGATGATACTTATTTTAGGCAACCTGTAAGTAATGTTGAATAGTTTGGTAACGCCTTTCTGAAAGAAGTTGACAATAAAATTATGTTTCTCGCGTACATTTTTCTTTAAGAGGATGCTTGATAATGCCGGTACGAGTGTGAGTGTGAACAACAACGCACCCAAAAGCGCAAACCCCAATGTGTAGGCGAGCGGCGAGAACATCTTGCCTTCCACTTTCTGAAATGCAAAAATGGGAATAAGACAGGTGATAATGATCAGTTTGGAAAAGAAGATGGCTTTACCCATTTCTGTTCCGGTTGTTTTAAATAGCCCAAGTTTGGCAAGCTTATTAAATTTGGGCATGCCTACTTCTTTGGCACGATGATCCAGCGCAACAAAAAGCCCTTCGACCATGACGACGGCACCGTCTATAATGATACCAAAGTCAACTGCACCCATACTCAGCAGGTTAGCGCTCATTCCTTTTAACCACATACAAATGAATGCGAACAGGAGCGATAATGGTATGATGATACTCACTGTTAGCGTCGTCCTCCAGTCGGCCATAAAAAGAAATACAATGACTGTTACCAGGATAATGCCTTCGAGTAAATTGTGTATCACCGTTTCCTGTGCAAAATCCATCAGGTTGGTACGGTCATAAAAAGTATCGATCTTGACATCTTTGGGAAGGATGTTGGTATTAAGGTCTTTTACTTTTGCACGGATGGCATCCAATACAATAGCAGGGTTCTCGCCTTTGTTCATCACAATGATCCCTTCTATTACATCCGGCTGCTTGTCTCTTGTAACCCAACCCAGCCTTGGCTTCCCGGATTCTATTACTTGTGCAAGATTTTTTACAAGGATAGGAGCGCCGTTGAGTTTTGTAACAATGATGTTCTCGATCTCATTAATATTATTGAGGATACCGATCCCTCTCACGACATATGATTGCCCATTGCGCTCGATGACATCTCCTCCAACATTGACATTGCTTTTTTGAATGGCGCTATAAATATCGAGTGAGGTTAGGTTGTATTTGATGAGCAAATTGGGATTTACACTTACTTCAAATACTTTTTCTTCGCCACCAAAACTGTTTACATCCGCCACACCATGAACTGATTTAAACTGCCTGTCGAGCACCCAATCCTGGATGGTTGTCAGATCGCGGATAGATCTTGTATTGCTCTTTAGTGTATAACGATATATTTCACCTGTTGGGCCATAAGGTGGCTCCACTTCAGGTTTTACACCATCGGGGAGGTCTGCATTTGCCAAACGGCTCAATACCTGCTGCCGCGCGAAATCATCTTTTACATCATCATCGAAAATGATCCTGATATAAGTTAAACCGAATGCAGAGGTAGTACGGAGGTTTGCTTTTTTCTGTACGCTGTTCAGGACTACTTCCAGTGGGATTGTGACAAATTTTTCTACTTCTTCTGCGCTGCGGCCCGGCCATTGTGCAATGATGATGATCTGTGTATTGGTAACATCCGGAAAGGTTTCAATGGGCGTATTCCTGTAACATATAAAGCCGAGAGCTGCCAGCACACCTGTCAAAAAAAACACCAGGTACCTATGGCGAAGTGAAAAATGTATGATCTGTTTAATAAATTTATTCATTACTCAAATTTGAATGAGATAGAAAATTTTATAATTGCTCAGCCAGTGCATTATATAGCAGCAACTGGTTTTTGGTGATGATCTTCTGGCCAACAGGCAAACCCGGGTTGAGATACATTTTATCTCCTATCACTTTCATGACAGACACTTCCTTTACCTGTATATCAGAATTGGAATTATAGATGATCACATAATTTTTTCCGTACTGCGTGATGACAGCTGTAGAAGGGATGCAGAGTGCCTGCATAGGTTCGCGGCTGGTAACGATCACTTTTGCAAACATCTGCGGCTTCAGTAACAGGCCTTCATTGTTTAATGTGACGCGAACGCGTAATGCTTTATTGGTTGGGTCCAGCACTTCACTCATCTTGTCGATCCTTCCGGTAAAAATTTTATTCGGGTACGCGAGAGTGGTTACCTGCACGGCATTCCCTTCTTTCACCTTTGCAATATCGGCTTCAAACACATTGGCCCAGATCCAAACATCTTTAAGGTCTGAAATAGTAAAAAGATAATCGCCCATATCAGGCCTGATAAAACTTCCGGCATTTACTTTCTTCTCAACAATAAATCCGCTGATAGGGGCAGTAAGTGAGTAAGTGCCCCCGGCATTGGTGTTCTTGCCACCTGTGACACTGAGCGTGGATTCGATCTTTCTTTTCGCGGCCAATGCCTTCTGATAATTCTGCTGTGCTTCTATCAGGTCTTTTTCGCTGGCAATGCCATTTTTGTAGAGCGCTTCCGCATTATCCAACTGGCGTTTGGAGATAGTTATATCAGCATCTGCACTGTTTAGATCGGCATAAGTTCCTGCCACATCAGCGCTCTTTATTTGCGCCACTACTTCGCCCGCTGTAACCCTGTCGCCCAGGCTCACTTTGCTTTCTGTTACCTGCCCGCTGGAACGCGGAAATATTTTTACAATATTATTTTCATCAAATCCCACTTCGCCGCTTAAAGTGAGTGCATCATCAATGAAACAGGTTTTTACAGAATCTATGGTGATCATTTTCGCCATCGTATCACTCAAAACAAATTTCTTATCCTCTTCTTTTACTTCTGTTTTGGAAGTGCAGGAGGCAAGTGTGAGAATGATGGCTACCGGTAAAATTATTTTTTGTAACATGGTCATATAATTATGGTATCAATTTTATTTTCCAACCTGGTAAAGCAATTCTTCCCTTGCCAGTTGAAGGTTAAGTTGTTGTTGTAATAGCCGCTGTTGTGAAGCAGTATATTCATTAAAGAAATCTATGAATTCTAACAGGCTGATCTGTCTTTGCTGGTAACTCTGCAGCACATTATTGTACATAGTCCTGTACCTGTTATAAAAATCATTTTGCGTGTTGCTGTTTTGTTTTGTTGTCAGCAGCAATTTATTGTATGCTCCGGCAACACTGTTGCGCAAACTTGTTTCCAAGCTTTGAAGGGTTGCTTGTTGCTGGCTGATATTTAATTCAGCCGCTTTGATATTGCCCTGGTTCTTATTAAAAAGTGGCAAGGGCAATGAAATACCCAGTCCCACATAGTTTGGTGCAAAATTAGAATTGCGGTCAAAGTTGGGCCCTACTGTAATATCCGGTGAGCGCAATGCTTTCTGATATGAAAGGTTTTGCTGCTGGTAAACTACCTGTGTCTGTTGTAACAGGTAAGCCGGGTTGGTTTGCAAGGCTGCAATGATTAATTCTTCCAATGTTCCGGGAGAAGAAATATTCTGAGCGCCTGCATCTTCAACAGGTTTGACAAACACACGTAGATTTTTAATTTGTAAGAGTGTTTTCAAAGCAGATTGCGTATCCGAAATGCCTTTGCTCAAATCTGTCATGTCCTGCTGCAATGCGATCACCAATGCCTGTATGCGTATCAGGTCTTTCTGAGAGATATTACCCGCACTCAATTGCGACTGCATCGCTGTTGTAAGCTTGTCCAACTGTGCCGCCTGCCCTTTGTAAATATTGTACAACGACAATTGCTGTTGCAGGTTATAATAACCCTGGTGTAACTGGTAGCGCAGGTTACGGATAAGGTCCTGCAATTGTAATTCACTGCTGCGTGCATTGGTAGTTGCGAGGTCTATCTGTTTTCCACGCTTTCCTGCAGTCAATATCAATTGTTGTAACTGTATATAATATTGTCCGCTGTAAGAACCATCAGGATTTTTTCTATAGGGAAAGAAATCGCCGTTGGCGGCTATCACCTGGTCGGTATTCAGTACCGGGTTTTGCCAAAGTTTTGCCTGTACTATCAAAGCTTTCTGGGCATCTACATTATAATGAGCGGCAAGGACAGAAAAATTACTGTCGATGAACTGCTTTTCGGCCTGCTGCATCGAAAGTGTGAGTGTGTCAGAATAAATATCCTGAGCCTGGTCACTACTTGTACATATTAATATGATCAGCCATGAGGCTATAAATCGTAAAAGCATAAATATTTTTTAAAACATTACTTAGGAAAGCGATCGTCAGAGTGACTGTAATGAATTATGCCTTGGGTGGCGGAGGGTTTATCTCCTGTCCAAAGCAGCAGCAATATCGTTCATTTACGGGAAATGCAAAAGCAGTTGCCTCATTAGGTTTCTGAACAGGAATGTCCATCATTTGGGGCTGGTATATTTTGATGTCGATATGCTTTACATTTTGATTAGGCTTGGGAGTTTGCGACTGGCCATATTCGGGGAAGGCATCTTTATGCCCCATAACGATCTCGGAAAAATATTCCGTCATGGAATTGATATAGTTGAAATCGCCTATTGCTGCCGTTGCCTGCAATGGCTGGAACTCAATGGAATCAATACCCAGGTTGAGTATCTGTAATGCCATTAACAGCAGGAAACATTTAAGCGCAATATTTTTTAAAGTAGATTTCATTTCGCCAGGCACAAAAATAAAATTATTTGTGTCATAAGTTGGTGTTAATTATTGCTACATCGGTGCATTCAGTTAACCTATCGGTAAAGAAAAAGCCCCATTCCAACAGAGCTGGAACAGGGCTTTGTATTTTCAGATGCTTATTTCTTTTTTTCTTCCCTTGCACCCAATGCCCTTGTCTTGGCAAAATCAACCAGGATAGGAGCTGCCACAAAAATGGAAGAGTAGGTACCTGTGATCACACCCACCAACATCGCGAAAGCAAATCCCCTCGTTACTTCTCCGCCAAAAATGAAGAGGATAAGTATGGTAAGGAATACGGTCAATGAGGTCATTACCGTACGGCTTAGGGTATCATTGATGGATTTGTTGATGATGGCTGCATTGGTAGAGCCCTTCATCAGCTTGCTGTTCTCACGTATCCTGTCATATACGATCACGGTATCATTCATCGAGAACCCGATCACGGTCAATACGGCCGCAATAAAGTGCTGGTCAATTTCCAATGGGAAGTTCACCACTTTCCTGAAGAAGCTAAACACTATCAGCGTTACAAATACGTCATGCAGGAGTGAGAAGATCGTTCCTAAAGAATACCTCCAGTCGCGGAAACGGATAAAGATGTAGAGACAAATAATTACCAGTCCGAATATTACCGCCTTTTGCGCGCCTGTTTTCAGGTCATCAGAGATGGAAGGCAATACTTTTTGTGAACCCTGGTTATTATATTTTGCCTGGAATTCTTTGAACGTGATATCCTTTGGCAAATAATTCTTTAAACCAATATACAGGTCA
>CAISDV010000086.1 GCA_903884185.1 uncultured Chitinophagaceae bacterium
AAGTTCAATTTTTCTGAGGGAAATAAAATACCCGATTTCTTAAATCCCATCTCCTCCAATGAAGGGATAGGCAGTTCAGGACATTGTAGAAAATGATTAAAATATTTTTCTGCCGGAAAGGGCTTGAGTTGTTGATCAGTTAAAATTGTTTTCCATTTTCTGCTATATGGAGTGAAAATAGTGTAAGGCGTTCCATCATCTTTTACTATTTCATTTTTTTCAAATATCACCTGGTCCTTGAAACGATGCAATAATGCATCATTTTCATTTAATAGCGTTTCAATTTCATTATCCCTGTCGATCGCATATTGTTCATAATCATTATTCGTAAAAACTTTACCAATAGAATATTTTTCAAGCAACTTTTTAAATGCTTCTTTAGGGCTTGAATACAATACTTCAAGACTGCTACCCTTCTTCACTAATTGCTTTTGCATCATCATCAATGAATGATGAATAAACTCTACCCTTGCATCGGCCTTTTCTTCCAGGTCGTTTAGAATATTTGTATCAAAAATGAAAACAGGTAGAACCGGCAAGCCCTCTTTCAATGCATGATACAGTGCCGCATTATCATGCAAACGCAGGTCCCTTCTAAACCACATGATATTGACCCGGAGTTTCATGGTATAACTGTTAGGAAGATGATAATTGGATCATTACACAAACAAAGGCACGAGAAATTTTTCGTGCAGCATAGAAGCTACTTGTGTTTTATACTGGGTCTTGCCAATTGATTTTACCCAGCGTATACCGTATACCGCATTTGTCAGGAATACTTCAGACGCCTTTGAAATATCTTCTATAGAGATCTGTGTTTCTTCTACATTCATGCCATCCTCACGGGCAGATTTTAAAATAAACCTGCGCATCACCCCGTTGATGCAACCTTCACTTAATGCGGGCGTTTTCAAAACACCTTTCTGAACAATAAATACATTGCCAACCGTTCCTTCAGCTATCCTGTCGTAAGGATTTAACAACAGCACATCATTCAGATTTTTTTCATTTGCCCAAAGTGAGCCCAATGCATAATTCAGGCAGTTATTACTTTTGATATGGGAATATTTATCAGATACTTTTCTTGCGTCGGCATAAATATCTGCCGTGAGGCCTTCTTTGCTGAATTTATTATTACTACTGTTAAGGTCCCATGTCTGAACCAGGTAATTAGGGTGATGGTCCTCTGTGGCATACGCAACCCCGTCACCACGTGAAATGGTGATCCGGATCCTCGCCATTTTCTTATGCTTGTTCTTTGTGGCAAGTTCTACGATCTGTTCCTTAAAATCGTCGGTAATAAAATAATTGGGTTTATCAAATTGAAGCGCCTGTAAAGAAGTGAATAAGCGTTCTAAGTGGTAACTTTCCAGTATGATCTTTCCATCGATCATTTTCATTGTTTCAAAACAGCCGTCGCCATAACGAAACGACCTGTTATCAGGAGAGATCAACAGTTTATCGTTCTTATAAATTTTACCGTTATAATTTAAAAATCCTTCGGGGCTCATATCCTATAAAAAAAATTCTTTTAACTGATTCAAAAATATAAGATTTGCAATCATGAAGATCGCTGAAATTATTACCATACTCCAAAAAACTGCGCCTCTTGTTTACCAGGAGCATTACGACAATTCTGGTTTGCTCACCGGCCATGCAGGATGGGATTGTAAAGGGGTGATCTGCACTTTGGATGCAACAGAAGAAGTAATCCTCGAAGCAAAAATAAAGGGTTGCAACGTAGTAGTGGCACATCATCCAATAATTTTTAATGGTTTAAAAAAGATCAGTAGCGATGATTATGCAGGGAAAGCTGTGATCGCTGCAATTAAAAATGATATTGCCATTTATGCCATTCACACAAACCTTGATAACGTGATCCATGGTGTGAATAACACGATCGCCGATAAGATAGGTCTGTTGAACAGGAAAATATTATTACCCAAGGGTTCACAACTAATGAAACTTTTCTGTTTTGTACCAACAGAATATTCTGAAAAGCTCAGAACTGCGATTTTTGAAGCAGGTGGAGGACAAATTGGAAATTACAGTGAATGCAGTTTTAGTTCGGAAGGAACCGGCACTTTTAAAGCAGGGCCCGGTACAAATCCTTTCGTAGGTGAACAAGGAAAAAGACATGAAGAAAAAGAAATAAAGATCGAAGTCATATTCCCTGCTTTTCTGAAAACGACTATTATTCAGGCATTGATAGCCGCACATCCTTATGAAGAACCTGCATATGATATTATTTCCCTGGCGAACACATTTGGAGAGGTAGGGAGTGGATTAGTAGGTGAATTGCCTCACCCGGTAGATGAAATTGCCTTTCTTAACCAGGTTAAAGACGCTTTTCAGCTAAAAATTATCCGCCATACCCCTTTATTGGGTAAACCCGTTAAAAAAGTGGCGCTTTGCGGTGGGGCTGGTAGTTTCCTGATAGGCTGTGCTATAGCCGCCGGGGCCGACTTTTACATCAGTTCAGACATCAAATACCACGAATTCTTCGATGCCAATAGCCGCCTGGTGATCGCCGACATAGGCCACTGGGAAAGCGAGCAATTTACCCCCGACCTGTTGGTTGCTGTTTTACGGGCAAATTTCCCTAACTTTGCCGTCCTCAAAAGTGAGGTGAAAACAAACCCGGTGGAGTATTTCCTGTAACGTAGACCGCCGCCGGTATCATATAGAATTATCCCATAAATCGTAAATCTGAAATCTAAAATCGTAAATAGTTATGGCTGCAGTTAAAGAGTATTCTGTTGAAGAAAAATTGATGAGCCTGGTAAAGCTTCAGAAGATCGACAGCAAACTGGACGAGATCGAGATCCTGAAAGGCGAATTGCCAATGGAAGTAAGCGACCTGGAAGATGAGATCACCGGCCTTCACAGCCGCCGTACACGTATTGAAGAAGAGATCAATGGTATTACTGAATTCATCGAGGGAAAGAAAAATACCATGAAGGAAAGTGAGGCACTGATAAAAAAATACGAGAAACAAAGCGACAACGTAAAGAACAGCCGCGAATTTGAAGCGATAGGCAAAGAAATAGAAATGCAGCAATTGGAAATTAAGCTGGCCGAAAAACATATCCGTGATGCAAATGATGAGCTGGGTGAAAAAGTAAAGGCCCTCGAAGCTTCCAAGAAACAGATCGCCGCGAAAGAAGGTGTTTTGAATCACAAGAAAGGCGAACTGGAAAAGATCATTGTTGATACTGAAAAAGAAGAAAAGCATTTTAAGAAGATCAGCAACGAAGCGCGCCACAATATCGACGAGAGGTTGTTATACAGTTACGATCGTATCCGTAAAAGCTACCGCAATGGATTATCTGTTGTGCCAGTTGAAAGGGATGCCTGCGGCGGATGTTTTAATTCTATTCCACCACAGCGCCAGAGCGAGATCCGCCTTCATAAAAAAGTGATCGTTTGTGAGAACTGCGGACGTATCCTGGTAGATGCAGACCTGAGTGATTCAGTAGTGGTAAAATAATATTTAACACCTATTTTTTTTATAAAGGGCTTTCATCCGGAAGCCCTTCTTTATTTTCGATGTGTGAAGAAAATTGTTTTTCTTTTTCTACTGGCTATTTTTCATAGCGGCGCGTATGCAGAGAAAGTGTACGAGTTTAACTCCACCTGCCAGCAGGCCTACGGCGAGATCACCGAACTGAAACTAAATAATGGAATAGCATTGATCGAGAAGGCAAAAAAAGAAAATCCCGATAACCTCATTCCATACGTACTCGAAAGTTATGTTGATTTCTTTACCCTGTTTTTTAATGAAGACCCTGCCGAGTATAAAATAAGAAAGGAAAGATTCGAGCAACGCATTTCATTATTAAAGAAAGGGCCCGAGTCCTCCCCTTTTTACCTGTTTTGCCTGGGCGCTGTTTACCTGCAAAAAGCAGCTGTTGCTGTTAAGTTTGGTGAGATGTGGACCGCGGGTTTTAATTTCAAACATGGTTATGCGCTGATCAAAGAAAATAAGAAAGCCTTCCCTACGTTTACCCCGAACGACCTGATCTATGGGGGCCTGCGAGCCATTATTGGCACCATTCCCAAAGGTTATCAATGGCTGGCAAGCCTTTTCGGGATCAAGGGATCTATTACAGAAGGGATGAAAACAATAAAGGGCTTTGTTTATAGCAAAGACCCCTGGGCTAAATTGATGAACAACGAGAGTTCTTTCTTTTATTGCTACCTGCTTTTTTATATTGAAAATAAAAAAGAAGAGGCCATACAATTTATACAGGACAGAAAGTTAGATGTTGTCAACAATCACTTGTTTGCATACATGGCCGCCAATCTCGGCATCAATAACAAACAGACCGAGTATGCAAAAAATGTCATGCTCAACAAAAGCAAATCACCAGAATACCTGCAGACAGGTGTTTGGGATTTTGAAATGGGCTTTGTAAAATTGTATCATGCCGAAACAGCAGAAGCTATTCAATACTTTGAGCGCTTCCTTGCAAATTTTAAAGGGAAATTTTATGTGAAAGATGTGTACCAGAAATTAAGCTGGTGCTATTATTTACAGGGAAATACAGCAGCTGCACAGGCGGCGAGAAATAATGTTTTGAAAAAAGGAAGCACTGATGCAGATGCAGACCAACAGGCATTAAAAGAAGCAAAAAGCGGAAAATGGCCCAACCCCGTTTTATTAAAAGCAAGGATGATGAATGATGGCGGATACGATAAAGAGGCGCTGGAATTATTATCCGGGAAAACAGTTGAAAGTTTTGGCAAAGAAGAAGAAAAATTGGAATTTGAATACCGGTTGGCAAGGATCAACGACGACCTGGGCAAAGGCGATGAAGCCATACAATATTATTTGGAGGCCATCCGCCTTGGAGAAAGCAGGACAGAATATTATGCTGCACGCGCTGCCTGGCAGATAGGACAGATATATGAGAAGCGTGGCGAGAAAGCCAAAGCGATGGTCTTTTATAACAGATGCCTGGATATGGATGATCATGATTATAAAAACTCCCTCGATCAAAAAGCAAAAAGCGGTATTGCCCGCTGCAAAGGAGAATAAGCCAAAATATCTACCCCTCAAAATGATTACCCGATTGTACCGTACATTAGCGTAACGGCTGAACGAAATATTTTTGATCAACAAGATGCTCAGGAAACTTCACATACAGAATTATGCGATCATTGATGAGATAACAATAGAGTTTTCTCCGCAGCTGAATATTATTACTGGTGAGACCGGTGCCGGTAAAAGTATCCTGATGGGTGCGCTGGGATTGATATTAGGCGAGCGTGCCGACACAACTGTTTTACTCAAGGCCGATAAAAAATGTTTTATCGAAGGGGTATTTGCTGTGGGCAATAAAAAAGCAGTGGTGGATTATTTGAAGGACAATGAACTCGAAGATGGTAATGAACTGGTATTAAGAAGAGAGATTGCCGCAAGCGGGAAGTCGAGGGGATTTATCAACGACACTCCCGCCAGCCTGCAACAATTAAGGTCATTGGCTTCGCTATTGGTTGATTTGCACCAGCAATTTGATACCCTGGAGCTGGGCGACAGTGATTTCCAGAGAGAAGTATTGGATGCTTTGGCAAATAATAATGCGCCATTGGAAGCGTACCAGGGCCTGTACAGGAAATGGACCCAACTTAAAAAGATACTGGAGCAATTGCAACAGGAAAAAGCATTATTCAACAGGGAGGCTGATTACAATAAGTTTCTTGCAGATGAACTGAACGAAGCTGGTTTAAAAGAAAACGAGCTCGAAGACCTGCACAATGAATTGAAAATATTAAGCGATTCTGAAAATATCAAAGCCGTTCTTTCCAAAGTATATTTAGAACTCAGGGGAAATGATCGTCCGATAGTAACTATCCTGAAACAGTTGGCGCACGAACTGCAGCCATATGCTTCTTTTCATCCCGGTATGGGAGCTGTGATCACACGTTTACAATCTGCCCAGATAGAATTGCAGGATATTGCTGATGAGACCGAAAGTTTGAACGATCGCGTAAACCATGACGAGAAACGCATCGACCTCATCAATGAGAAATTATCTATCGGTTATAAGCTATTAAAGAAACATGGCGTTCAAACAACCAATGAATTGCTTGCCATACAAAATGAGCTGGCTAAAAAATTAGAGGCCGTTCTGAATATTGATGATGCCATATCATCCAAAGAAAAAGAACTGGCTCAATTACAATCCGAGTCAGGGAAAATCGCTTCGATGATCTCCAAAGCAAGGATCAAACAGGCCGCTCCTTTGGAAGAAAAAGTAAATGAGTTGCTGGCACGAGTGGGTATGCCCAATGCCAAACTAAAAGTGAAGATCGAAGAAGTGCCGGCAGGCCCTTTTGGAACAGATATGATAGAATTTTTATTTGATGCTAACAAAAGCAACCGTTTTGAACCCATCCGCAAAGTAGCAAGCGGTGGTGAATTAAGCAGGCTCATGTTGTGTATCAAATCGTTGGTGGCACAATCCATTGATCTGCCTACCATGATATTTGATGAGATAGACACGGGTATTTCAGGTGAAGCTGCCAAACAGGTGGGATTGATCATGAAAGGCCTTGCAGCCAACAGGCAACTGATCTGCATTACACACCAGCCCCAGATCGCCGGCAAAGCAAATGCACACTTTTTTGTTTATAAGGAAACAAAGGGCGGCGCCATAAAAACGAATATTCGCCTGCTTAATAACGAAGAAAGGATCACGGCTATCGCACAAATGCTGAGTGGTGAAAAGCCCACTGCGGCTGCATTGGAGAATGCCAGGGAGATGGCCTCACATTAATCTAAGAAGCTGTTTGAGTTATTTGTTTAGAATTAACTCAAACAGCTTCTCAAAATAATGGCTTTCTTTGCAGTGTTTTTGAATGATCAACTCAATTCATTTTCAAACTACCTCTTATGTCATACAACTTATTGAAAGGAAAAAAAGGTATCATTTTCGGCGCACTGAATGATCAGTCGCTCGCCTGGAAAACAGCCCTCAAATGCCATGAAGAAGGCGCTCAACTTGTTTTAACCAACGCCCCCGTAGCATTAAGAATGGGTGAGATCAACAAGTTAGCCGAGACCTGTAACAATGCACCCGTTATTCCCGCAGACGTGACAAATATGGATGACCTGAAAAATCTTTTTACAAAAAGTATCGAGCATTTTGGCGGGAAGATCGATTTCATCCTCCACAGCGTGGCCATGGGTGTGAATGTGAGAAAGGGAAATCCATACACACAACTCAACCATGAGTGGGAATACAAGACACTGGATATTTCTTCGCTGAGTTTTCACCGCGTATGCCAGGTATTGTATGAAATGGATGGAATGAATGAGTGGGGAAGTATTGTTGGGTTATCCTATATCGCCGCACAAAGAGTATTCCCTGATTATAGTGAGATGGCAGATGCCAAAGCATTGCTGGAAAGTATTGCACGCAGTTTTGGTTATCATTATGGTGTAAAGAGAAAAGTGCGAATCAATACCATTTCACAATCGCCTACACGTACTACTGCAGGCAGTGGTGTAAAAGGGTTTGATGGCTTTATGAATTATGCCGAGAAAATGAGTCCGCTGGGAAATGCAGATAGTGAAGCTTTTGCCGGTTATTGTGCCACCATTTTCAGCGATCTCACAAAATATGTGACCATGCAGAATTTGTTTCATGATGGCGGATTTAGTTTTACTGGCGTAACGCAAGCTGTGATAGATCAAATGGAGAAATAACAGTTTATTATTATTACTCCGCTTCTGTCAATATACCTTTGCACCCTAAATCTTATCCATGAATAACTACACAGAATATATAGGATACCTTGGTTCCTTACTCACTTCTATTACATTTATTCCGCAGGTATATAAATCCTGGCAGTCAAAAAGCGTGGGCGATCTTAGTGTGTGGATGATCCTGATCGTTATCACCAGCACTATTGTATGGCTGGTATATGGTTTTCTCATACACAGTGGGCCGGTGATCCTCGCCAATTTTGTTGTGCTTGCTTTGTCGTTGCTTCTATTTTATTTTAAGCTGACATTTAAAAAAAGTTAGTTTCTCTCTCATATAACTGCATTAAAAAAGCCATCCCGATAAGTCGGAATGGCTTTTTAATTTTATAGCTCTTGCAGAAATTTAATATTCGTCTTCATTGAACATGAAATCTTCCTGGCTTGGATAATCAGGCCAGATGTCTTCAATGCTTTCATATACTTCGCCGCCTTCATCTTCCAGTTCCTGTAAATTTTCCACCACTTCAAGTGGCGCACCGGAACGGATGGAGTAGTCGATCAGTTCATCCTTAGTGGCAGGCCAGGGGGCTTCTTCCAGGTAACTCGCTAATTCTAATGTCCAGAACATACCGCTAATTTTTTTGCAAATGTAACCGTATAAACGAAATAACCAAATTGACTTTTGGCACGTACCCTGCAAATAAACCCTTAAAAATGGCAGGCTTGCCCTGTGCTGTTGTATGTTTACAGTACAGATCAGGGTTTTATTAACGAAAATGTCATGTTAGAAGCAATCAAAATTCATAAGAATTACGGCCAGTTGGAGGTTTTGAAAGGGGTAGATCTGAGGATCGAGGGGGGCCAGATCGTATCCATCATTGGCTCCTCCGGGGCAGGGAAGAGCACTTTGCTCCATATTCTGGGCACATTAGACTCGCCCGGTTCAGGTGAGATCTACCTGAACAAAGAGCCGCTTCATCTTCTCAAAGGAAAAAAACTGGCTGCTTTCCGGAATAAACATATTGGCTTTGTCTTCCAGTTCCACCATTTATTACCGGAATTCACTGCCTTGGAAAATGTCTGCATTCCGGGATGGATCGCCGGCAGAAAGAAAAAAGAAGTGGAACAGGAAGCGCTCAGGTTATTGGGGATATTAGGGTTGGGCGATAAATCAGGCAATAAGCCTCAGCAATTAAGCGGTGGTGAACAGCAGCGTGTGGCAGTTGCAAGGGCACTGATCAACAGGCCATCTATTGTGTTTGCTGATGAACCAACAGGTAACCTTGATAGCCAGAATGCTAAAGAGCTACATGAATTATTTGTGAGGCTGAGAGATGAATTTGGCCAAACTTTCCTGATCGTTACACATAATGAGGAATTAGCAGCGATGAGTAATCGGACATTGCATATGAAAGATGGGAAAATTGTTTAAAATAGTAAAACCCTTGGAGGGTTAAAAAACCCTCCAAGGGTTTTACTGTTAGATTCGTGGAGTCCAGGTAATTTCGTCTATGTGTAATTGATGCCCGATATATCTTGCGAGGACAAATAAATAATCACTTAAGCGGTTGAGGTATTTAATAACAAGTGGTGGCACAAACATTTCATGCTCCTGCATATTTACACAAGCGCGTTCTGCCCTTCGGCAAATACATCTTACCACATGCAATGTTGAAACAGCCACGTGCCCGCCCGGTAAAATAAAATTCTTCATCACCGGAAGTGTTTCATTCATGCGGTCGATCTCTGTTTCAAGAAATACAATATCTGTTTCTTTCAGATCGGGCAATTTCATTAATGGCTCTTTATCAGGATCACATGCCAGTGATGAGCCGATGGTAAATAACCTATCCTGTATTTCTTTGAGTGTGGCTTTTGAAGTTGCATCCTGTAAACAGTCTGATGCCAGGCCAATATAAGAATTCAATTCGTCTACGGTACCATAGCTTTCAATACGCAAATGGCTTTTCGGCACTTTTGTTCCGCCGATCAAACTGGTTTTACCCAGGTCGCCTGTTTTAGTATAGATTTTTATTGCCAATGGGTAAGACTAAAATGTTGTTTTTACTGAGCTTTGTTCTTTTGCCTTGTCGCTTTCTATCACACCATCTTTCAAACGAACGATCCTGTGTGCATACGCAGCAATATCTTCTTCGTGCGTTACCAATACAACTGTGTTCCCACCCTGCTGTATCTTCCCGAATATCTCCATCACTTCGATTGAAGTTTTACTATCCAGGTTACCGGTAGGCTCATCGGCAAGTAACAATGAAGGATTATTTACCAGAGCACGGGCAATGGCAACACGTTGTATTTGTCCGCCGCTAAGCTCATTGGATTTATGATGACTTCTATCTGCAAGCCCTACTTTTTTTAATGCTTCCATGGCGCGTTCCGTTCTTTCCTTTTTATTGATACCTGCATAGATCAATGGCAGCGCCACATTTTCTACAGCACTCAATCTTGGCAGCAGGTTAAATTGCTGGAACACAAAACCGATCTCAGTATTTCTCACTTCAGCAAGATCATCATCCGGCATCTTGCTCACATCTTTTCCATTGAGAACATAAGTGCCACCGGAAGGAGAATCGAGGCATCCGAGAATGTTCATCAAAGTGCTTTTGCCACTGCCCGAAGGGCCCATCAGGGCAACGTATTCATTCTTAAATATATCAAGCCCTACTCCTTTCAAAGCATATATCGCCTGGTTGCCCATATGATAGGCTTTCTGAATATTATCTAAGTGGATAATGGGTTCCATGTATCTTATTTATTTTTTTATCACTTTGGGTACCATGAAAAATTGTTCATCTTTTACAGGTGCATTCAATAAAGCATCCTCCCTGCTAATACTTCCCTGCACTTCATCTTCGCGAAGAATATTTACCGTATCACTCATGTGCAGCAGCGGTTTTACACCAGTAGTATCGATCTCCTGTAATTTCTCTACAAAAGAGATCATTTTTTGCAGGTCTTTTTTGACTGAAATGCGCTCCTCTCCGCTAAACCGCAACCTGGCCAGGTGGGCTAGATCATCTATCATTTCATCAGTCAGTTCCATGAAACAAATGTAGCCGAAATACAGGCAATTTTATGGGCGATTTTAAGAGCGGTATTGATACAGTAGCGGAAGGAAATGCTGTATTGCCACAGAAACCCCGCAGTTGCGGAGCAGGCTACGAGGCAGAGAAGATACTCTCTGTGTTTCTGTGCCTCTGTGCCCGCCCGGCCAAGCCGTTCGGACGGGGCTAAAAAAATGTAAGTGCTGCTCCTTAGCTATTCAAGTCGTCTACCCGCTTTCTCCCAATTGACGTGCTGGGGGGAGATCAATTGTTTGACAATACCAATGAGCATACAGCCATTCATAAATACAAAATAAAAAGGAGCAATGGCAACGCCTATATTCAAACCCAATAAATATAGAATGTATCCTGCAATAGCAAATAAATAAAAGATGACTTGTAGTGACAGGGCTATGCCATACATCATGTCATCATTCAGGAGACATATATTTATAATGAGGAGTAAAATCAATGCAGGTGGCCCGATCACCCACCTGATCACACGCCGGGAATAATATTGAAAATTAAGTTGCGGATTTTTATATGGAAACCATCCCAGCCTCGCCATCGCTTGTGCAGCTCCCGCTCCTATTCGTGTTTTTCTTTTCGCTTCTTCATGCAAAGAAGAACTTGGCAATTCAATTGAGTAAGCCTTTTTTTCATACACCAGCCGGAAGCCATTTTTTAATATATGGGTTGATAAGATAAAATCATCCAGGATGGTATCTTCAGGCAAAGGGATAAATAATTCACGCCGCATTGAAAATAATTCACCCGCTGCACCAATAACGCTGTAAACATTGCTTTCCAGTTCTTTCATCACCGATTCATATTTCCAGTATAGTCCTTCTGCACTGCCTGTAATATCTTCTTTACTGCCTATGCTTTTTACTTTCTTCTCGCAGGCAACGCCACCAACCGCTTCATCTGCATAGTGCGAAACAATATGTTGAATGGCTTCTTTATTCAATAATGTATTGGCATCGGTAAAAACAATTACAGGTGCATTTGATTGCTCCACTGCCCTGTTGATCGCTGCTGCTTTACCCTTACGCTCTGGTCCTGTTAATAAATGAATGATAGGATATGTTTCTACTATATTATTGGATAGATCAGTTGAACCATCAGTAACAAAATAAATTTCGAGTAGTTCAGTAGGATAATCTAATGAGAGAAGATTATCTATTTTTTGAGTTAATACATCAGCCTCATTATATGCGGGAACAATGATGGAAACCTTATGAAAAAAATCAGGCTGCGCTTTTCTTTTTCTACGCGGGCGTAAATAAGAGAACACGCTGATCATCAGCCCATATCCAATATAAGCATGAAACAATAAGCCCAGCAGTATCCAGAATATGATTTGCGCAGTCATTGGCAACTATTACGATGCAACATAATGAAACTTATTTTACATGAGGCTGCAATTAGTTGATGTTCAATCTGGATTATTTTATCTGAAGGTCAAAGTCTGCCAAAAAGATGCATACTTTTAAGTGTTGACCTGAACGTTGGTAGCAACTCAATCGAACTCCTCTTCAAATGAAGCTCAAACAGTTTATAATTACATCATTAGTCGTTCTATCATTCATAGATTCGTTAGCGCAATCGAACCTTCCTTTGAGTCGCGAATTGTATTCAGTTGATAGTCAAATTGACCTTCAGTTAAAGAAATTTTCATGGGTAGACACCGGGACTCTAAAAAAATCGATGATAATTAAAGTGCTGAGAAATGCTGATGTATTTTTCAATCAAACTCTAGATTGTTATACAAGGTCTTTTTTAATTAAGGATACAATTTACATTACCGGTTATATGATGGGTGAACTTGGCTGGGGCTTCCAACTGGAAATATACAACGACAGTTGTATTGCTGCTTCGTTTGGGCTTTCTGATGGGAATATATATAAGTACAATAAATCTGATGTCGACTCTAATAGTTTTATACTTCTGCCAAACGTGTATCAAAAAGTAATTCTCGCTAAAAAGCCAGTATTTCAAGATAATGAAATTATTGCAGGAGTGACATGAGATCATGAATTCAGTAGCGCCCATTTCATCATTAGCAGATACATTGCAAAGCAGGTTGAAACAATCGGTTCAGTACCTGAATAACAGTAACCAGGTAGTAGAAGACCTTGAATTGGGCATCAATACCATTAAAAGAAGGAGTGAGGGCTTGCTGAAGTTTGCAGAGGTATACCGCAACCTGAATAAGATAACTACTCCCAACCTGAAAAATGTGTATGTACGTGACCTGTTTGAGACTATGTATTCGCTGATGCATCCTACACTTAACCAGAAGGGTATAGAAATGGAAATCGTACTTAAAGATCCCGAACTGATCATTGAAGTGGATGCCAGTCTGATTGAGCAGGTACTAATTAATCTTATTGTGAACGCCATTGAAGCGGTAAAAGAAGTGCCGCATCCGCGTATTATACTAACCGCTTATGTTTCAGATACCACTATGCCGGCTATTAAAGTAAGTGATAATGGAACAGGCATCAGTGAAGAAGTGATGAATAATATTTTTATTCCTTTCTTCAGTACCAAAAAGAATGGTAGTGGTATCGGGCTCAGTTTATGCAAGCAGATCATGATGCTGCACAAAGGAAAAATCAATGTGCAGTCGGTGCCGGAGCAGGGAACAGTGTTTACACTGCAGTTTTAAATATTCTTCTCCCGCCATATTGCCGTCTTTGCGATCTTTTTTGAGCGCCGTATCGCAAAGAACGCAAAGCGAAATCTTTATTTTGCGATTACTTTTTTAGATTGAGTTGTATAGGCACTAAAATAACCCAATGCATTGTTAGAAATGTTACTCACCGGGTTAGATGGACTTGCAGACTGAAAATTATTATTGCCGGATACCTGTGTAAAAGTATAAAAGTAGTCGTAAGTACTTTTATCAATACAATTCATTTTCAGCAATACGGTGTCGCCAATGCTTATATAAGAACTATCGTTACGGATAGCAATACTTATATATTTGCCATCAGATAAACGATCATCAAATACCACGGTTGTTTTTAAATTTTTACTGTTAACATACTGGGCAAAGGAATAATAGTTTTTTATGCCAATTGGATCCTGAAAATTAGGAACTGCACTGATATCAAGTTTGCTGAACCGGTTGGTATGTTGAAATGAAACAGAATCAAGCGTTACCGGTTGCGGCATTACTGAACTTGCTGTATAGGTTTGGCCACCGGTTACGACATTCAGCTGGTAACTGTGTCCAGGTATGCCCTGTACGATATGGGTAGTGTATACACCGGGGCTTGTTTCGCTTAGCACATCTGTTGTTGCAAATACATTGTCGGTAATTTTTACAACTGCACCTGTTACTGGTGGATAGGTATTGGATGCGCTGAAATTAACAGTTTTGGTAATCTGCACCTGGTAAGGGCCTGGATTATTGGTAATAATTCCTTCTATTACTATCTGAGGTGAGGCATCGTTGAGATTTACATTGATTACTTTGGTACAGGCATATAAAGCCAGTACCAGCAGCAATAAATACCATTTGACAGAAAATCGATTCATATTTTCAGAATTTAAAATTATAGGTTACAGAAGGAACCCAGCGGAACAAGGCTGTTTGAACGGCCTGAGTTTTAGTAGGATCGTTTGGATCATCTTTGAATTCAATACTATACGCATTTTCACGTCCATAAACATTGTATAGTGAAAATGTCCAGCTGCCTTCTGATTTTTTTCTTTTTTTCACCTGCAGTGTAGCAGCAAAATCCAGCCGGTGATAAGCTGGCATACGGTAACCGTTTCTTTCTGTATAATAAAACGCGGTTTGTCCGTTAACCTGGTATTTTCCACTTGGGAATGTTACTGCATTGCCTGTATTGTAAACAAAGTTCGAGGAGAAAGTCCATTTTTTACTGGCCTGGTAAATAGCTACAATGGCCATATTATGGGTTTGATCCTGTTTGGCGGGATACCAACTGCCGTTATTGATGCCCCCTATCAGTTTTTCTGTTCTTGAAAGGGTATAGCTAACCCACCCTGTTAGCTTGCCGTACTTCTTCTTCAGAAAAAGTTCCCATCCATAAGCACGTCCTTTACCAAACAATAGCTGCGATTCAACATTGGCATTGGCCCTTAATTGTGCCCCATTTTTGTAATCTATCTGGTTTTGCATCGTTTTATAATACACTTCCGATGAAAACTCATATTTGTTATCATTAAAATTGCGGTAATAGCCCAACGATACCTGGTCGGCTATTTCAGGTTGTACGTTAGGGCTGCTGGGAATCCATAAATCAGTAGGGTTCGTAGACGCAGAATTAGATAACAGGTGTAGGTTCTGCACATTCCTGGTATAGGAGGCCTTGATAGAACTGTTTTCCTGCAATTGATAACTGGCCGAAAAACGGGGTTCCAGGTTGATATATGATTTTACAACGGTACTCCCCGTATAAGTCCTGGTGTTAATAATATTACCTGAACTGTCGTAAGTATTAAAATCACCGGGCCCCAAAATGCTGAAAGCTGATAGCCGAAGGCCATAGTTTAGTTTTATCTTTTCGACCGGCGATACCTCATGTGAAATATAGGCAGCATTTTCAAGGGCATATTTTATCGGCAGGTTGGTAGGATTAAAACTGGAAGTTCCGGAAGCATCAATAATGCCAGGTGATATACGGTGATCGATGATATTAAAGCCGAAGTTTATTTTGTTGTCATTATTAACGAAATACTGGAAATCCTGTTTTAAAGAAACATCTTCAATTTTTGATTTGATGATAATATTATTGTTACCAGAATTAATCTTGATATTATAATTGTAATTACTGTAAATAAATGAGGTATTAGAAAAAAGCCGGCTGTTGAAAATATGGTTCCATCTCGCGGTGGCTGTGCTGTTACCGTAATCAATACCAAATGTGCCGCCAAAGCCAAGATTATCCTTGCCAAAATATCCTGAAAGATATACCCGGTTATTATCGTTGATCTTATAATTGGCCTTTACATTAAAGTCATAAAAATAAAGGCTGTTATTTTTGATAGCGGAGTCTCTAGAAAGCTTTAAAAACAAATCGGCATAGGTTCTTCTGCCACTTACAATAAATGACCCTTTGTCTTTAACAATCGGTCCTTCTACATTTAAACGCGAAGCAATCAGTCCGATTCCACCATTGGCATGGTAATCCTGGTTATTGCCGTCATTCATTTTAATATCAACTACTGAAGACAGCCGTCCCCCATATTCAGCGGGCATAGCACCCTTATATAAGGTAAGGTCTTTGATAGCATCTGAATTAAACGAGGAGAAAAACCCTAATAAATGGGAGGCATTATAAACGGTAGCTTCATCGAGCAATATGAGGTTCTGGTCGGCACCACCGCCCCTTACATAAAAACCACTGCTGCCTTCGCCGGCAGATTTAACGCCAGGTAGTAACTGGATGGTTTTCAGCACATCCTTTTCGCCAAAAAGTACCGGTACGTTCTTTATTTCATTTACCGACAGTTTTTGCACGCCCATAATGGGTTTTGTTACATTATCGTTCTTTTTTTTGCTGGTTACCACCACTTCCATCATTGGTACAGATGCCGGTAATAGCTGGATGGGTACCGAAATGTTTTTGTCAAGAATGATTTTTACAGAATCCTGTGTAAATCCCGAAAAACTTACAATTAAGGTGTAACTGCCGGCAGGAGCGGTGATAGAATAGAATCCATAAGCATTGCTTACGGTGCCTGTTTTGGGCAGCTCCATTAAATAAGCGGAGGCCCCGATCAATACTTCACCCGATCGTTTTTCTTTAATGGTACCGCTGATGGTGTGCTTTTCCTGTGCATACGAGTATAACCCTGTTATCAGCAACAGGCCCAGAAGCAGTCTTTTCATGTAAACGGGAATTTATTAATTGCCGCAAAAATATCCCCCCGGGGCCAATGGCGACTCATTTGTTTGATAAATTAGGTGCAGAAATGTGTTAAAGTATTGAGAATGAGTGTCCGTCGTCAAACCAATGTAGACTTTTGGTTGTAGAGAGTTTCGTTGTTTAAAAATAGTGTTTTTTCTTTTAAAAATAATTTTCTACGTCTTTTTAGGGACTCTTTTTTGATGATCTCTCTTTGTTTGAGTATTTGTTCTTGTCTACCATAATACATATCTGCCGGCGTGACATTTTTTAATGATTCATGGTAGCGTTCATGATTATAATACGCAACAAATTCTCCTATGGCATCCACTAACTGTTCAGGTAGGTAGTAGTTATTTAGTTTGACTACGTTTTTCATGGTGAGGTGATACCTTTCTATTTTACCTTGTGTTTGTGGATGCATTACTCGTCCATGGATGGGTAATATATCCTCTGTGGCTAAGTAATCCTTTAGTTCTGAGGATACATAACAAGAACCATTATCACTTAGTAAAACGGGTCTTTGCCCTTTTTTAAGCCCTGCTTTTTTTAT
>CAISDV010000087.1 GCA_903884185.1 uncultured Chitinophagaceae bacterium
CAATATCTTTACCATTTTCAGGCAAACTTCCTCTTTCGTGAGTCAGCGTCACATCCAAATAACCCATTTTGGGTAATAGCTCCATAAGGATATCATGAAGTTCAGACTCTTTCTCTATTTGAGAAATTTTATCAATTTTTGCTTGCCTGTCCATAAAATAATTATAAGTGATTGTTAAAGTAAGCTAAATAAATTAATCAATTAAAAATACTTCAAACACATATATTCTTATATATAAATTTTATAATCACAGCTGATTTAAGCTTCCTCCACTAAATTTGCATTTTATAATCAATATCCTATGGAGTTCTCCTCATCCCAGTTGCTCGAAAAATTACTGTCCTGGATCGCCGTCGAAAAAAACGTAGATATCCGCTATGATTTCACTGACAATGATGGCTGGTCCGTTATCTGTAAGTATGAATATTCTCCCGATAGTGAAATTGCCATTCGCCTTTATACGGATGAGCACCTCGACCTGTTTTACGGGTACTATGATGCCAACGATGAGTTTATAGAAATGGCAAGGCCTTTAACAGCAGAAGAAATAGCAACACTCCCCTCTTCCCTGATAAAGATCATGAAAAAAGTATTAGCCGATGAAGAAGGCATGCGCGTGCCGGGTACCTTCCTGTTGCTTTAACCCTGGGGGGTATGATCATAGTTCACCATCCAGCCAATATTAAACCGGTCGGTGAGCATACCAAAATAGGCGCCCCAAAAAGTATCTGCCATTGGCAAAATCACTTTTCCACCTGTTGAAAGTCCGGCGAATATTTTATCAGCTTCTTCTTTACTTTTTGTTCCCACTGACAAGGAAAAATTATTTCCTTCAATTACCCTGCCCATCTCAGGGTTTGCATCACTTGCCATCAAAATTGTTTCTTCACTAATGGGAAGAGAAACATGCATGATCTTTTCCTTCATATTATCAGCCAATTCTTTGCCATCCTGAGAAGGCATATCCTTGAACCTTCCTATAAATTGAAACTCTTTGCCAAATACATCTTTGTAAAAACTGAATGCTTCCTCACAGTTACCATTAAAAGTGAGATACGGGTTTACTTGTGCCATGATATATTGTTTAAGGTTAAAAATACAATTGCCTGCTCTTTAAAAATCAATTCTTATAATGCCATTCCTGTCAGTGTTTGTTTTTCAGGATTCAAATTCTCTGTGTTGGTCAATGAGACGATTGGGACATACTCTTCTATAAATTCCAAAAGCCCTATACCTGCAAGGGACATATGATGCGACAAATAAAGAGACAATAATTTTGTTGCTTCTTGTTTGTTTGCACAATGGATAAATATTGCAGGAATAAGCACAGGAAGTTTTTCACCACTTTGGGCAAGTTCCTCCATTGCTTTGATACGATAATAACCATCAAGGCTGTAAACAATCTTCGAAACTGGGTCTTGCCAGACACAAACAGGTTGTGCAAACTTGTCCTTCAGCATAGACACTTTCAATTTTTGCATATCCAGTTGGGACAATTCCCTGGGTTCTTCATTTTGAATAAGCTCAAATTTGCGCCAGTTCAATTGACTGGCGCCAATGACCCTTGATTTGAATGATGCCTGTAGCATGATGATATATTGAATCACAATTATACTAATAATTTTAGTATAAACAAATATTTTTACGCTAAATTTTTGAGTTGGCTGATTTTAAAAGAAATTAACTGTTAGAACCTGGGACATACCACCGCGTTCTTTGTACTGTTATTACGGTCTGAGAAACCGATATAAGTAACAGATATTTCAATACCACCCCTTCCCTGGCTGGCCGTTCTTAATTCGGAAATGTTAGCGTCGTAACTAATCGCCACACCAAAAGGATGGTAATCGAGTTTTACCGTGGGGATAAGGGCATCTCCCACTCTCATGAATGACCCAAAGTGAACGATGTAATCAGGTTTTTCAAAATCAGTACCGATCTTATAAGAGAACATGGCACCTGCTATTAATTCGGATGAACTTCCCTGCTTACTGAAATCACCTTGCAGCGTGATTGCTGCAGATTCATTCATAGGCAGTTTTACTCCGGCAGAGAATACCCATTTGGGATTAAGTTCTATTATTGGGTTTTGATAAAATGAATTCCTGGGGCGGTTAAGGTGATGATAAGCCAATCCAATATAATAATTATAATCCTTGTTATCATTGATGCATGAATTGAATGACATGCCAATACTTCCATCCCAATAATTATAACTGGCGCTGGGAAAAGTTTCTCCATCAGCAAGTGAAGGATTATATCCGTTACCATCAAACTGGTTATTGGTAGTGATCTTAGACCTGTCGATGGTCCTGTTCACCCAACCTGCCATAATTCCTAATGAAAGGTATTTTGTCTTTTCATCGTTCAGTGATTTATGGAAATTGAGGGCAGGTAAAATATTGGAAGTAGTAAAGCTACTGGTGCCGGCTTTATCGTATAATATTTCCATCCCAATAGTTAGATAATCATTTCTTTTCCCTACAGGTTTTTTATACTCAGCGTTAAATGATCCGGTTGTATAAGGTACAGTTACACTTCCCCACTGGCTCCGGTAAACGCCCTGAATTCTGGTATCTCCATCAAAGATCCCCGCCAGGGCAGGATTGCGCAGTAAAGGTGTTTCAAAGAACTGGGAGAAATGCACATCCTGGGCAATTGTCTTTCCCATACATAATAATGCCGGAAACATTATGATCAAATAATGTTTGAGTTGTTTTTGAATAATATTGAATGATCTTCTTGTCACCTGATCAATGTTACATTTCCTTTTATTGTAAATAAAACATTGTTCTCGCAATTCACTTCCATCACATACACATATACATCCGATGCAGAAGGTTGCCCTTTAAAAGTGCCATCCCATCCGGCGCTTGCATCATTGGCATTGAGGTTCAATCTTTCAAATACTGCCTGTCCATACCGGTTAAATATCCTGAATGCCTTTACAGTAAATATTCCTTTTCCTCTTGGATAAAAACGGTCATTCATCCCATCGCCATTAGGAGAAAACGTATTAGGAACAAAAATATTGGCGCCGTTGCATAATACCTTTATAGTAACCTCATCAGAAGCAGTACATCCGCCGGGGTTGGATACTTTCACAGAATATGCAATATCATTTTTAGGCTGCACAACAGGTTCGGGGCAATTGTTGCAGCTTAAATAAGTGGAAGGCGTCCATTCCCAATTAGTGATATCGGGTGAACTGATAGTACGTATAGTATCTGCACTGCCAACACTTATTGTCATTGCATTATTAACGATCTTAAATACAGGGATCGGGTACACGACAACAGTTACAAGTGCAGTATCAAGAAAACAATTATTATTGCCGGATGTGATCAAAGTATAAGTAGTTGTACTGGCCGGTGAAGCAACTGGATTAGGAATAGTAGCATTACTGAGCCCGGTTGATGGTTGCCATTGATAAACCGTTGCACCCGTAGCCTGCAACTGAACAGTTTGCCCGGCACAAATAGTATCGGCAGGAGTAAAACTTAATGAGTATGGTTTTACTACCTGCACCAATATAGAATCAGATGCTTTACAACCCAGGCTGTTACCCGTTACAAAATATTTTGTTGTCCCAATAGGCACTGCTAATGGATTGGTGCAACTATCGCAACTGATAGTGGGCTGTTTTACCCATACATAACTATTGGCACCCGTTGGATGAAATACAATAGATTGGCCAAGGCAAAGTGTAGTGTCGCGGCCAGCATCTACAACCGGTGTAGGCAATACTGTGATATTACGTGTAGCTTTTCCGGTACATCCATCTCCATTTGTAGCGCTTAGTTTTACAGTGAACAGGCCCGAAGCCGGATAGATATAACTGGCAGGTTGCAAAGTTGAAGTACCAATACCATTACCAAAATCCCATTGCCAGGAAGCAACAGGAGTATTTAAATGAACAGTATCAGTTGCGGTAAATTGAACAGGTAAAAAAGTACAAATAGAATCCACTGCGCTGATGACAATGTGCGGAGTAATATATACGATAACCGGCACCGGCTGTGTAACAGAATCTGTACAACCCAATGATGTGGTCACTATAAGAGAAGTATTGTATGTTCCTGTCTTGAGATAATAATGCGAAGGGTTTTGCAGAGTTGAAGTTCCTTTATCTCCAAACTTCCAGGAATAAGATTGAATATTATCAAAATACGCCTGTGAGGAATCAACAAATTTTACAAAGGAAGAATCGCAAGCGGAAGGCTGAAGATTCTGAATGAACCCGGCATTGATGCCTGCAATATGAAATGTATCAATCCCTTCAACCGTTACTTTACATCCCGAAGTATCAACCAATAAAAGCTTGGGCGTAAACAATCCATAATGTGAATAGGTATGCGTAACTGACAATAAACTGGTGGTGGTTTGAAGGATACCATCGCCAAAATCCCAGGTAAGTGCAGAGAAATTTTTTGCAGTTGCTGAGATATTAACCTGTGCCGGTTCACAACCTTTAAAAGGAAGGTAATTTAAAGTTGCCGTAGGGCCTCGCAAAACGATCATTTTCCGGGATGTATCTGAACACTGCCCAAACCCTTGCACCACCAATGTAAGCAGATAGCTTCCGGCAATTGTATAATGATGTGACGGACTATCTAATTGTGATGTGCCATCCGAGAAATCCCATAAGGATGACTTGTAATGCTGAGATGTATTCTGCGGCTGGATCAGTAAAGGCGGACAAGTTGCAAATGTATCTGCCAAAATAAATGAAGCTTTAGGATTAGCGATCTGAATTGCATTCGGTTTGGTGAGGCTATCCTTGCAGCCAAATTGATCAGTAATATTAAATTGGACTGTATAAATACCCGGGCTGGCATAACTATGCCCGGTATGATAAACCGGTGAAGTTGTTCCATCTCCAAACTTCCAATTGACCGTATAATTCTGTGCAATAGAACTGTCATCGAAAAAAATTGTATTGCTGGCACATTTGATCGAATCGGATATGGTAAAATTTGCTATTGGGTGTGATACAGCCACAGAAGAACCTACAATAGAATCACGGCAGCCATAACTGTCGGTCACTACCAGTTTAACAGGATAAAAACCTTGCGCTGCATAATTATGCTGAAACGGAGGCGCTGTTAATGTATCAGTAAGGCTATCTCCATACGACCATATCCATTGAACAATACTATGTGTACCATCTGTGTGTGAGGTATCTGTAAAATGTATGGGCGTTCCCAGGCAGGCGGCAGGAGTTCCTGTGAACCCCGCGGTAGGCCCGTAAACATGCGCCGCAACATTTGCAAATGCAGTATCGGCGCAGCTAACAGAATCCTGCACAACCACATATGGAGAAAAATTTCCCTGGGTAGTATAAATATGCGTAATAATTGAATCGGACCTGCTATATGGTGAAATAATATTATCACCGAAATTCCAGGAGAATGATCTTGTGAAAGTAGAATCAAAATTCGTTACATGAAAATGCATGGTATCATTCTTACAAAGCCCTCCTGCAGGTGTAACAATGATCTGCGGGCTCTGATCAATGACAAGTATTTTCTTTAGATTGTTTGATACACAGGCACCGCTTGTAACAGTTAAAAGAACTGAATAATTTCCCGGCTGCGCATAGGTATGCGTAACTGGCAGTTGGCTTGTGGTAGTTAGTGTATTACCATCTCCATAATCCCAGGTATATGTGGTACCGGGGCCGGGTGGAACAATAGAAATATTAATAAATGACTTTCTGTATTTAAACTGGCAGTTATACGCGGGGAAAAATTCTGCAATAGGTGGCTTGATATGTAATGTATCAGGGTTTTGATAAGTGCTGGCACAAGCTCCATTATAAACCGTAAGCCTCACAATTATTTTACCCGTATCTGAAAAATTATGCAATGGGTTTTGTACATTGGAAGTATCGCCATCACCAAAATCCCAATGGTATCTTGTGATCTGCCCCGTTGACTGGTCAGTAAATTGTACAGGAACTGATGCGCATATATCTAATGGTGTCTGTGTAAAATGTGCCGTAGGTATGGTAGTAACTGTTACCCCCGGCTTGAGTGTAAATGTATCAGTACAACCCCCCACTGTTTTTACTGCAAGCCGTACATCATACGTTCCGGGTGCCGCATAGCTATGAGAAGGATTGGCAGCAGTTGATGTTTGCCCATCACCAAAATCCCATGAATAAGATGCGATCGCTTCGGGGGAAACAATTCCCGGTGTCATCTGAATATTTGCAGAAACACATCCTGTATATGGCAGGTTAAGTATGCTGTCGATCTTAGGAGGGCCGATCTTGATCAATTCATTTTTCGTCAATGTATCACTGCACCCACCGGGAGTATAACTAATCAATGTAACAGTATAATTACCCGCAGCGGTGTAATTATGTGTTGGATTGTTTTGTGCCGAATTGGTCCCATCGCCAAACAACCACTGATAAGCTGAAGCACCTACTGTTGTATTATTGAATTGAAAACTTGCCGGCAGGGCACATTGGGCATTGGAGCCTATGACATTAAAAGCGGTATTTGGTTTATTGGAAATAGTAACTTGAATGGTCTTACTTGCTGAACAGGCGCCAAAATTGCTGATCAGTTTTACGTTATAAGTTCCGGCACTTGCAAAAGCATGAGTAGGACTAATTACAGCAGATGTACCACCATCGCCAAAATCCCAGGTGGCAGATATTGGAGCAGGTTGTGAAGTATTGGAGAAGAAAGTTGACTGTCCGGTACATGCACTGAAATATTGAAAATTGGCTTGCACTGTTCCAATAGAAATATTTTGTGTCATTGTATCCCTGCAACCCGCGCTGTTTATTGCAATAAGCTTCACCAAATAATTTCCTGCCACCTGGTAAATATGTGAGGGCGAGGTAAGTGCCGACGAATTCCCATCTCCAAATATCCAGATATATGAGACCGGGTTTTGTGTAGACGTATTGACAAAGTTCACTGTCACCGGTGCTGTACAATTAGCGGCGGAGCTAAAGGTGAAATTTGCTTTGGGTGGAACTGAAACATTAACTAAGGCACTCTTTTGAAGTGTTTGCTGGCAGCCAAAGCTATTTGTAACGGTTAATGTAACACCGAACACTCCTCCAAGGGCATATGTATGTGATGGGTTTTTGGCTGTACCGGTGAGCCCGTCGCCAAAATCCCATGACCATTGTGTGATAACACCGGAACCAGGCGCACTCAGGTCATTAAAATTAGCAGGCAATGGCGGGCATCCTGCTAAAGGCACTGCTGAAAAATCTACTGTGGGCTTGGCGTAAACAGTGATATAAGTGGTCTCAACAACTGTATCTTGTCCTGATGCATTTTTGATAATTAAGCTCACGTTGTAATTACCCGGCGAAAAATATATTGTACTTGGGTTTTGCTGGTTTGAAATAGTTCCATTTCCCAGGTCCCATTTCCATTGTGTAGGATTACCTGATGAAGTGTCCTGGAAGTTAACTACAACGGGGGCGCAACCATTCACAACATCCGCTTTAAACCCTGCTTTTAGCTGCGCACTTGCTGTATCGCCAGCCAATGAAAAAGCAAGCGCCAGAATACACGCATAGAAGCAATAGTATTGCCTTTTAATTTGAATGGGGTTCAAAATAATAGTTAAGCGGATAGTTTTATAGGATATTTCGCGCCAGCCTTATCCGGTTCTACATTCCGAAGATACCACAAACCGTGGTTTCGCTTTCCGGAGGGGGTATTTTTTCGGGGTTTTTAACAGGGAGCATAAGATATTTGCCTTGCCAGATATCGGAATTGCAGCAGGTGATATTAAATTAAAGCGCACACAATTATTGCCAGTTGTGAATTTTCATAAATCACTGAATGGAAACGCAGATGATTATTTATCTGCAGCATTTATGGCGGGCCCGGTAACAAGCCAGTTTGATCCCACGCTCCTGCAATTAGATGATCAATTCCAAAATGGTTCCTTCAATCCCAATAACCCTACTGCACAGGTGTTCAGCCATACTGCCTATACATATTGGGATGCTTCCACCGGGCTTAGCTACAGTAGTGGTTTTGGTGAAGGTGCGCGCTATTATGCAGGGATTGGTTTATTTCATTTCAATGCCCCAAAGGTTTCATACTATACCAATAATTCAAGCAGCACACTTGCTCCCAAATTTGCATTGAATGCAGGATTGACACTTCCCACTGGTGATGCAAATAAAGTGATGTTCTATGCCGATTATTTTACACAAGGGGGCAATGAACAATTCCTTGGCGGACTGATGTACCGCACCGACCTGGCAACGAAATATGATACAGATGAAAAAGTATCGCTTGACTTTGGTGGATTTTACAGGTGGAATGATTCTTTTATACCTGTTGTGAAACTCGCAGTATATGAGGTTAGCTTTGGAATAAGTTATGACGTGAATGTATCCCGGCTGCAAACAGCATCACAATCACGTGGCGGTTTTGAATTCACTGCTTCTTATAGGGCAAGAGTGAGAAAAGATGCAATGGCCGGCAAAGTACGATGCACTAAATTTTAGCCTTCTATAACCCGAACTGGTTTATTTTTGCATTGATGCCCATCGATAAAAAATATGCTGCCACCAGGCCTTCTGATGAAAGCCATACTGAGATGTTGGTTGATAAGACCCACCCATTCAGCCTGGTAGTATGGAACGATGAGGTCAATACTTTTGAATGGGTAATAGAAACACTGATAGATATCTGTAAACATTCAGAAGAACAAGCCGAGCAATCTGCCATGATCATTCATACCCATGGAAAATATGCAGTGAAACAAGGCAGCTATGATACATTAAAACCTATGTGTGATGCCATTACCGAAAGAGGCATCGGCGCCACGATCGAGGAACTGGCAATAGGTAAATGATTTACACATTTTTTTTCATGCCTTTAGCCGTTTTAAATGAAACTCTCTGGTTCCCGCCCGCTGAAGAAGCGCTTGCCGATGGATTGCTGGCAATGGGTGGAGACCTAAGTACTGACCGGCTTCTACTCGCTTATAGAAATGGCATCTTTCCCTGGTATGATGGAAATATCCCACTCTGGTGGTGCCCCAACCCCCGCTTTGTATTGTTTCCTGACGAGTTGAAAGTGAGCAAGAGCATGCGTGCCCTGCTAAAAAAAGATGCATTTGAATTCAGGATGAATACGGCATTTACTGAAGTGATCCACCAATGCAAACAAACCGCCAGAAAAGGACAGGATGGTACCTGGATCACTGATGAAGTGGAAGCCGCTTATACGCGATTACATGAACTGGGATATGCACACAGTGCTGAAGCCTGGAAAGATGATAAACTGGTGGGTGGAATTTATGGAGTAAGATTAGGCAAAGCGTATTTCGGCGAAAGCATGTTCAGTAAAATAAGTAATGCCAGTAAATATGCTTTCATACAATACACAGAACATTTAAAAACGGAAGATGTTCAGTTGATAGACTGCCAGGTTTATACCGAACATTTAGAAAGCCTGGGCGCAAAGATGATCATGAGGGAACAGTTCCTGCAATTGCTGAAACATATTATTTAACTCTCGTCCCCGGACTCTGTCGGGGATGCTCTAGTCCACCGACCCTGTCGGAGGTAATCCTACTTAATAACTCTGTCAGGGATGATCTACATAATTTTTTTTACCGCGGAGACGCGGAGGCGGAGAGGTACGCAGAGTTAAAATTTCTTACTCAATTAAAATATTGTCTCTGCGTCTCTGTGGTAATTCTTTCAATTAAGTACCCCTATTCCACCCATACATTTTTTCTACATCATGTACAATGGTTTCCATATCACGTTCACTGCCTTTGGCATCATAACTCTGTTTCAGGCTAGTGCCAAAAATAAATGCCACTCCCTGGTAGAAGGCAGCAGTAAGATAGCCTTTGTATTCTTCTACGATCTCGTAACAATTATTTCCTGTTTCCCTGTTAATGAGTTTCATCAAAACTTTACCCTGGTAAATGGAAAGTTTGGTAAGCTTATCAGTAAATTCTTTTTTTAATTCTTTTTCCCTGGAGCGGATGATGACCCTGCGTTCTTTTTTATCGGTTACATTTACCAAACGCGTATTGATCTCGTTCATGATACGCCCGGCAGCTTTTGCATAAGGATAAGTAACATACACAGCATTCCTCAGTCTTGTCCATTCCACCCAATATTTTTTTTGCTGTGCGGTCAGTTTTGCTTCAACTGTAACGGGTGGCAAAAATATGCTGGCAATGATCTCACCTGATGGCATTCTAAATCCTTCCACGCGAATGGTATCATATTCACCATGCTCCTGCGCTGCAACTTTGTTGATGCAGAAAACAGGGCCGGCTAATAAAAACAGAAGAATAATATTTTTTCTAAGGCGACGCATCTATACAAAAATAGACATTCATTTACTCATTAATGCTGCCCTGCCGGGAAAAGTAACCTTAACCAACTGTTAAGGATTTTTTTTGAGGCGTTGTATAACCGACATGACCAGGCCAATGACCATGATTATCACACCGATCCAGAGAATATTGATCATCGGGAACTCGTAGACTTTCAATGTGATCAGGTCTGTAATGGCGCCGCTTTCTTTGATACCGATCTCTACCTTCTTTGTACCCTGGTCAACAACTTTATTCAATTTCAGGACAATGCTTTGTGATTTCACAGTATCCGGTAAACTCCTCGCCTCTCCATTCTTTACAATAACACCCGGTGAAGCGCCATACCTCCGCCCATCTTTTGCAACTATGGTCATGTCAAGGAATAAACCGCTCTCATCAGTTGCGTATTTATTTTTTTGGCCGATGGGATCAACACTGATGTTGTTGAGTATCATCAATCCATTTCCATAAAACAAAGTGTCACCCACTTTAATGTTCTCATTGCGGAAACTGGTGGTATCATCTTTCTTGTTGGCTTCATACGCCGAGATATAAACAAAAATGTCTTTATACCAGTAATGTTTTGAATCGGGGTTGGGTGTGTAACCTTCCATCCCTTTATTATTCTTTATCAGGTCGGGGTACAATGAAAAATGTTCTTTGCCGTCCTTTGCATTAAAATCTATCTGGTAAAATCTTTTTCGCTGCGGGGCATTAAAAGTATCCTGAACATAAGTAACCATATACTTGCCCATATCTGTTGCAACGCCTTTGAAGAGTGTAATATTTTCAGCCGGGTCTTCTTTCTTGTCTTTTTTGAAAACAGCTATTCCGGTTGTATTCCAGCTTAAAATTGTTTTCTTGCTTGACGAGATCAGTATCCCTAATAGAACCAATCCAAAACCCACATGCGCCACAGAAGCGCCTGCAGCTTTCATCTTTCCCTTCAAAACAATAAATATATAAGATGCATTGGCAACTACTGAATATACCCCGGCGAAAATTGCCAGGTGAATAGCGCCTAAAAACCCAATTCCTTTTTCATCATAACTAATGTTTCCAAAAACACTGATGCAGACACTGATCACCAAAGCACCCAATGTAGGCAGCCATATTTTTTTTGTAAAAATCTTATTAGGCGTGTCTTTGTATCTGAAGTATTGCGTTACGGCAGTAAGAAGCCCTATAATGATTGCTACAAAAACCTGTATCCTGTTATGTGAAAATTTTGGATCTTCCGGTTCTGCAATATTGGTACCGAATATTTTATTATAAACAGGTACCGATGTTTTTATCATGATGATGAATGCCGAAAGGAACAATATCAATGATCCAATAAACATCCAGAACTCACGGCTGTAAGAGCTTTCTTCTTTTCTGATTGATGGAATCGTTTTGTAGCGACTAAAGAAAAGTATGATAGCAGGAATAAAAAATACCAGCACGAATAACAATAATTGCATTGTCATATCGGCGCCAGTAAATGCATGCACAGAAGTATCGCCTAATATTCCGCTTCGTGTAAGGAATGTGGCATACAAGACCAATACAAAACTGATGATATAAAAAAAGTAAGCGCTTCTCAATGAATAACCTGTGCTTTTATTAACAAGGTTAACATGAAACCCTGCAACAATTGTGAGCCAGGGCACCAGCGATGCATTCTCCACGGGATCCCATGCCCAGAATCCGCCAAAAGATAAACTTTCATACGCCCAGGCTGCGCCCATCATAATGCCTGTGCCCAAAACTGCTGCTGAAAATCCTGCCCATGGCAATGCTATCTTCACCCAGCTATGGTCTTTCTTTACCAATCCTGCATAAGCATAAGCAAAAGGAACTATCGTAGATGCAAACCCAAGAAATAATACCGGCGGATGTATCACCATCCAGTAATTCTGTAATAAAGTGTTCAGGTCATTTCCTTCCAGCACTTGTGGTATCTGTAAATAATCGGGCGTTGAAAAGATAGGTGCCCCCACCATAAAGTCGCGACTGAGAATAAAAGGGTCGCTTCCGATCTTCACCCCAAAAAAATACATACCCAATAACATGGTGGCGATGCAGAATTGTGCAAAGCTGATCACCGTCATGGTACCCGCTTCCCAATCTTTACTTTTCTTTATCAGTATCCATCCTAATACACAATGCCAGATATTCCATAAGAGAAAGCTGCCCGACTGGTCTTCCCAGATACATGCCAGTAAATATTTTGCCTGGAGTGAGCGCGAAGAATGGTTCCATGCAAAGAAATATTCGTGGTAATGGTTGGCGACAAGAAAATATAAAATACCGAAAATAGAAATGACAGAAACTGTTTCTATTAAGAATGCTGTTCTTGCCAATTTGATCCAGCTTTTCTTTTCATCTAATGCAGTTGTGCGGTTGGCTTTGAAATAAGTGATGGTAGCCACCAATGATGCTACTAAAGAAAGTACTGTAAAAAAATGCCCGAGCTGCCCGGGTAACAAATGTTCGCCAACGTATTTCATCTGTGTGGGTAAAGTTTATTGACCGGAAGCAGTGCCTAAATTTTTAGATGCCTGCTTAACATCGTCCTTATATTTTGAAGGGCATTTCAATAAAATATCCTTGCATTCAAAATGATCATCCTGCATCCTTCCCTTTAAAACGATCCTTTCACTTTTTTCCATATCCTGTGGCTTGCTATTGTGATAGATCACTCTCACTGATTCTCCCAAAGTATCAATTACAAGAAACGAAAGGTAATTCGGGTCTTTGATGGGATCATACAACAATGGCTGTGTCTTATCTATTTTGGCGATGAGGTTCACAAATTTTCCCTGTTTTTGCTTCGCCGAAGAAATGGTTTCGTAGGTGGTAAGGTCACCGGTATAGCTGATCAGGATGGTGATGGCTGCTGCGATCAATACAAGCAGGATAATATGTGTTTTCTTCATGATCTTTCTTTTCGCTGCAAAAGTAGCCCAAATGCTCTTAAGAAAGTGATGGTTGCACAGCTTCTTGATAAAAAAGTGGTTGATAAATGAATTGAAGCGCCAGCAACGCAGGATGCTTATTTTTGCGGCTTATGAGACCTGTTAAAACCTACGATTATATTGTTGTACTGGAAAGGCCTTCCTATTATAAGTATGTTGACCTGGTAAGCCAGTTAATGTTTTTCATTGCCCTGGCGGTTTTTTCGTTTGAAAGCTACCAGTCATTTTACCTGCACAAAGGAACCGGGCTTTCTACAGATAAACTTGCTATGCGTGCGCTTTCTACCGCGATAGTACTGGGCTGGTGGTTCTATTGCCATAACCAGTCAAAAAGGGGTGTGCAGCCTTTTTACCGTTTTGGGCTGATGATAGCCGCCTGGGGTTGGTTTACCATACCTGAAGGCGGATATTTTGCGGCTGCTTATTTGATCGCTGCTGCGATTGAGAAACCGGTAAAATTGTTACCGGAAGTAGCTTTTGACCAGGAAGAAATTGTTTTGAATTCCTTTCCTCAAAAAAAATATCTATGGTCCGAAGTAAGTAACGTGATATTGAAACACGGGTTGCTCACCATTGATCTTTATAACAACAAAGTATTTCAAAAGGAAGTGGATGCAGAAGTATCTCCTGAAACCGAAAAAGAATTTAATAATTTTTGCAGGGAAAGATTGGGCAAATCAACTATCTAAGTTCCCGTTCAATATTAACAAGCATGCTGACACGATCTCCGTATTTATTATATTCTGATGGTAAGGGAACTATTTTTGAAGACACTTCCTTATATGCCACAGGCCGCTCGGGTTGGGATGCTTTTGCCATTCCTACTGACGAATGGATAGAACTTCCTGATGGTGGCAACTTATACGAATTGCCCGGCAGGCGCAGCATTGGTATTGACGTGGCAACAGGCAATATGCGTTTATGTGAAAAGGGATGGGCCGTTGCGGCATTTATTCCGCCCGCACACACTGGATTGTATTTAGCGGCATATGAAACAACGGAAGGTGCACCTACCCTTCCACTTTTTTGTTATACGGCAGCAGGATGGCTGGATAATAAATTTTATGTTCCTGCTGTCCGGATCGAACAGGATATACGCCAGGAATGCGCGGGATATGATGATACAAAAATTAAATCAGGTACACAACATTTATTAGAGACATACCCACATAACCGTTTGGTAAAACACCTGATGGAAAATTGCTGCATGACATATAATTGCCCGGCTGCAAGGAATTTTTCTTTGAGCCGATGGGAATGTCCTGTGCCTTCATCACCCGCCTGCAATGCCAATTGTGTGGGGTGCATTTCTTTTCAGCCTGAAGAAGAAACGATCGTTTCTACACAGGACAGGTTAACTTTTCGCCCAACAGCAGAAGAGATCGTGGAATTTACCGTTCCACATTTAATGCATGCACCTTACCCGATCATTAGCTTTGGACAAGGTTGTGAAGGCGAGCCTTTGCTGATGTGGGAGACGATCCGCGAAGCGATCATATCTATTCGCAAACACACAGATAAGGGAAGTATAAATATCAATACAAATGGCTCGCGCCCCGATGCAGTAAAAGCTTTATGTGAAGCGGGATTGAACAGCATTCGAGTGAGTACCAATTCAGCACGCAAACATATTTACACTCCTTATTACCGCCCCAACAATTACCAGTTTGAAGATATTGTTGAAAGTTTGAAAGTGATGCGTGATCATGGTGGGTGGACAAGCATCAACTATTTTGTATTCCCGGGAATGACGGATAGTATTGAAGAATATGAAGCATTGAGAAAACTCATCAAAGAAACAGGATTGAATATGATCCAGTGGCGCAATTTTAATATTGATCCTGATTGGTACCTTGGACAAATAGGTGTTACGGAAACAGGTGAAGCAATGGGTGTAAAACAATTGCAGGAATTGATACATGATGAGTTTCCGCAATTGAAGTTTGGATATTTCAATCCGTCCATAGAAAGGATCAAGGGAAATTTTGAAGTTGATTTTGCGCATTAGGTTTCATCCGCCAATTGGCGGACAAAGGAAAAAAAGGCGCAAAGAAAATTTAAAAATAAAATTTACCACAGAAACACAGAAAAGAAGGCAGGGCATTAACTCTGTGTTTCGGTTCCCGAAACTTCGGGATCGGTGGCTAATTTTTTAGATCTCAATAAAACAATTTGAACACTTCCAAAACTGACAAAGAAACATACGCCGGCATTGGGCTTGCATTGATCACGGTCATTATCTGGTCGGGCAATTATGTTGTAGCCAAAGGCATATCCAAACAGATACCCCCTATCAGCCTTGCTTTTTACCGTTGGGCATTGGCATCTATTTGTATCATTCCACTTGCCTGGAAAAAATTTCAGCAGGAAAGAAAAGCCATCCTTCTCAACTGGAAATATTTATTCTGGGTATCTCTTAGCGGCATTGCACTCTTCAACAGCTTTATTTACATAGCAGGGCATTATACATCTGCCATCAACCTCGCATTGATTGGTACTACTTCGGCTCCCATCTTTGCCACCATACTCGCCACCATCTTTTTAAAAGAAAAAGTGAATGGCTTGCGTATCTCAGGAATGGTTCTTTGTATTGGAGGTATTCTTTTTTTATTATCGCAGGGAAGCTGGCAAAGGCTCGCGCAATTCAGGTTTGGCACCGGTGATCTGTGGATACTGGCAAGTGCATTTTCTTTTGCAGTGTATAATACACTCGTAAAAAAGAAACCTGCTGCTATTTCATCCATTGTTTTTTTGATGGCAATCTTTGTAACGGGTACATTAATGTTAGTGCCACCATTTATTATTGAAACATCCAATGCACCTGCATTACACTGGAATGGAAATATGTTGCTCACCATTGCTTATCTCGGCATTGGAAATTCCATCATTGGATTTTTATGCTGGAATCTTTCTATCACCAAGATTGGCCCGGCAAGAACGGTGTTGTTTGCTAACCTCATTCCTATTTTCAGCACTATTGAAGCTGTAGCAATTTTAGGCGAGCCATTCACGAATATTCATCTCATCAGTGGTGTGGTGGTGATAACAGGGTTAGCTATCGCGAATTTGAAACAGGGAAGACCCATCGGGACACCTAAACAGAAATAATTATTTGAATTCTTATAATAGCACAGCAGGTAGCTCCTATGGAGCTTGAATACGTGATTCAATATTCTCTAGAGACAGGTAGCTCCCATGGAGCTATAAATTCAATTCTTATTCACCTGATCACCGTAAAAGAACCACTTAAAACAGAATTACTAATTTGAAATAAGGATAACCCCATCGGGGTTACCTGTCTCTAGAAAGAACCCAGGAAGTGAGCCCAAGCTCCGTAGGAGCTGCCTCAAATCAAAATAATTATTTGATCCGAAGAATTGCACAGGCAGCTCCTACGGAGCTTGAATACATAATCCAATATTCTTCTAGAGACAGTGGGCTCCTATGGAGCCATAAATTCAATGCAAGTTTTATCACCTGACAATTGTAATAGAACCACTCAACGGCGGTTTTCCATTTTTCATATCTATCACATAATAATAGGTCCCGATCGGCAAAGGCTTCCCATTATACATGCCATCCCATTCTTTTGAATAACCCACAGAACTGAATACCGGCTGCCCTCCCCTGTTAAATATCTGCACTGTAGCAGCGGGATAAAAGCTCAAATACTGGATCTTCCATGTATCATTGATGCCATCACCATTGGGTGAAAATGCATTGGGCACAATAGGATCGGCAAGAATGGCAACATTGATCGTATCACTCACTGCACAACCGCCAATTCCGGTAATGGTCAATTGATAAGTGATATTATTAGTAGGTGTTGTATTGGGATTAACAACAGTAGTATTATCAAGATAAGTTGATGGCGTCCACGAGAATTGCAAATTATTCCCATAATAATATTGCGGTACGATAGGAACAGTTGTACCAATTTTTACCAGGAGCCCGGGTCCCATTGTTAATTTAGGATACGGATATACAATTAGTTGTTGTGTTGCAGTATCACTCGGACAATTATTTGCATTCACCACATGCAGGCTGATATTGAAAATTCCGGAATCAACAAATGTCTTAGTTGGATTTTGCAAAGAAGAAACGTCGCCATTCGCCAGGTCCCATGACCAGGTTGTTACAGCGCTTCCCATTCCGTTGCTCTGGTCTGTAAATTGCGCCAACTCACCCATACAAAGTGTTGCGGGCGCAAAATTGAAAGAAGCTTTGGGTTGAGCAAAAATATTTGTCAATTGTTGCGATAAGCTATCAACACAACCATTGCTGGAAATTACTTTCAATTTAACCGTGTAAGGCCCGGTAGCAGAATATTTGTGAGTAGGATTTTTTATAGTGGATGGAGTTGCATCATTCGGGTCACCAAAATTCCATAGATAACTGAAAAGGTTTTGTGTGTTATCACCGATAGTTGATGCATCATTAAATTGACCGAGGCCATTTGGCAAACAGATCGAGGGCAAAGAAAAATTTACGACCGGCATATAATTCACCGTAATATTTTGGAATGTGCTGTCAATACAACCCACAGAAGAACCTGCTGTCAGCACAACTTTATATACTCCTGCCCCCGCATAAGACCTCACAGCATTGTTAGTAGTTACGCTGTTGCTTCCATCTCCAAAATTCCAGCTGTATAAAAGTGTACCCGTAGAAGCAACTGAGGTATTTGTAAAACTGAAACTATTATTCTTAAAACATTCTGCATTCGCATTTACTGTAAATCCTGCTTTAGGATTATCTACCGTTAATGTTGCACTACCCGAAGTGGCGGTATTATTAGGAGCCTGGCTAAGAATACATTTATAAATATACCCGGTCATATTCGCAGTTGCAGCAGTAATTGCAAGTGTGGCAGTAGTAGCGCCGCTGTATACTCCTGTATTAGAGACATTCGCAAATCCTGCACCGGTATTTACCTACCATTGATAAGTTACTCCATTGCCCGTACTTGTTGCAGCAACAGTAAAACTCGTGTTACTTGCAACGCAAATTGTTTTATTCAAAGGCGAGGAACTGACACTGAGCGAATTTACAGTCAGTGTTGCGGTATTAGAATTCACTGGGCCGCAATAGCCACTGGCAATACATTGGTATTGATAACCATTCATACTTGCGGGAACTGCAGTTAATGATAAAGTACTTGTTGTAACACCACTATAAACCCCTGAATTGGAGAGATTGGTAAACCCCGATCCTGTATTCACCTGCCATTGATACGTTAATCCCGAAGGTGTTACCGGCGGGCCTGTTGCCGCAATAGTGAAACTGGTATTTGCGCCGGAATTGATCACTGCATTAGATGGCTGTGTAGTAAACGAAGGAAGATTGGTCATTGATATTTGTAACACCCTTGCCGCTGCACCACACGTCTTCACAGCAGTAACGATCAATTGTCCGCCTGTAGCTGTATTACTAAAATTCAGCAATACACTGTTGGTATTTCCTACAATCGTTACTCCAGTTCCCGAATAGGTCCACGAATATGTAACCGTTGGATCATTAGGAATGGTATAAACAACACTGCTCAATCCCTGGCATACATTACTGTTTGGCCCTGCGGTAAAAGCACCCGGTGCTGTTGGCAAAAGTCCCATAGTAATGGGCAGTACTCTTGCCGTCGAAACACCGCAGGCATTGGTAGCAGTTACACTTATGTTACCGCTTGTAGCTGTAAAACTAAAATTCACTGAAGCGCTGTCACCAATGTTGGTAATAGTAGCACCTGTTCCCGAATAGCTCCAGGTATAAGTTACGGTTGGGTCGTTGGGAACAGCATAAATGAGATTATTATTTCCCTGGCAAACATTGGACTGGCCTGAAGTAAATGCTCCGGGTTGTGCGGGTAATGTATTTACAGTGATCGCAATTGTTCTTGCAGGAGAAGTTCCACAGCTATTACTTGCTGTAACGCTTAAAGTACCGTTAGTAGCTGTGCTACTGAAATCCAGCATAACATTGTTACCAACAGTTGTAAGTGTTACACCTGTGCCTGAATACGACCATTGATAACTTTGTGCAATAGGATCATTGGGAACAGTATATATCACATTGCTTTGATTGGGGCAAACAGTGGATGGACCGATTGTAAAAGCGCCCGGCTGTGCGGGAGTAGAAATAACCGTAAGTTGAGCCGAACTGGAATTCACCAGGTTAACTCCAGCCTGTGTGATCTTACATTGAAGAATAGCACTGCCACCGTTTGGAACCGAGGTAACATTAAGTGTGGGTGTAGTTACTCCTGTGTACGGTGGATTATTCGCCAGGTCTACAAACACGCCACCAACTCCGGCATGCTGCCATTGATAAGTGAGTGGCCCAAACCCGGATGCTGCAACAGTAAAACTTGTATTATTTCCAGCGCAAAGCGTTACATCCTGAGGTGATGAGATCAATACAGTGGCGGTGTTTACATACAGTGTTGCATTCTGATTAGTTGTTGCAGTACCACAAGCATTCGATACAAGACAGGTATAACGGTATCCGTCATAAGAAGCCGGAACATTTGTAAGAGTAAGTGTATTTGTGGTTGCGCCACTATAAATTCCCGGAGTGGGAAGTCCCACGTACCCACTACCCACATCAATCGACCAGCCATAAGCTAATCCAATGCCCGTAGCAGTAGTAGTAAAATTCGTATTGCCATTTGGCAACACCGTAGTATTCGTGATTTTTGTTGTGATCACTGGAAGCAGGTTAACAGTAATGGCCATACTCCTTGCAGATGAAGCGCCACAGGCAGTACTATACGATGTTACACTCAATGTTCCGCTTGTTGCAGTAGTGCTGAAACTGATATTGGCGTTATTGCCATTATTGGTGATGAGCGCTCCCGTTCCGCTATATGCCCAGGTATAGTTAGTTGCCGAAGCATCATTAGGAACAGAATAAGCAACATTAAATTGTCCCTGGCATACGGCAGCGCTACTGGTTGTAAATGCACCGGGAGTTTGCAGGGGGCATTGTGCTTTACTAATAACAGGCAGGAAAAATAGCCCCGCACCAGCAATGAGCAGGCAGACAATTCTATTGAGGTTTGTATATGCTTTTACTGGCATCCATGCCATGCTACAAAGTAAGCAATAAAAAGGCTTGTTAAAAAGCCTGTATGATATTTTTAACTATATGAATGATTATGGGGCTGGCAGTGGTAGTAATGGCATCGCCTGTTGCGTCGCACTCTTGTACTTTATATCAATGAGCAGCAAGACTTTTGTATTTTTATGCCTTATAGTTACCATCGAAACAGCCAAACAATTCGCCTTATCATTTGAAGAAGCAGTAGAACTTCCACATTTTCATCTTATATCTTTTCGGGTCAATAAAAAAATATTTGCTACGATGGATATTGAGAACAAAAGAGTTTGCGTAAAACTGTCAAAGGTTGATCAGTCAGTATTTTCAGCATTTGACAAGTCGGTCATTTATCCTGTTCCCAATAAATGGGGCCTGCAGGGCGCAACATATATTGAGTTGTCGAAAGTTAAAAAGCCAATGCTTAAAGATGCACTTACCACCGCATACTGTTTCATCGCCCCAAAAAAGTTGGCGGAGAAATACAAATAAAATATCCCATTTTGGGAACTTTTCTTATCTTTGTTAAAATTGGACAGTGAGAATTATAGCCAGGAGAACATTAAAAGAATTTTGGGAGAGGCATCCTGATTGCGAGCAGCAATTGAAATCGTGGTTCCATGAAGCCAATAAGAGCAAGTGGAAAAATCCAAATGAAATAAAAATTGAATACCCAAGCGCAAGCATTTTAGAAAACAACAGGATCGTGTTCAATATAAAAGGGAATCATTACCGGTTAATTGTAAAAATCAGTTTTGATTACCAGATGATATGGATCCGTTTTGTTGGAACACATGCTCAATATGATAAAATAGACGCTGCAAAAATTTAAACCTCATGACAATCAAACCAATAAAAACGAGAAAAGACCACCAACAGGCTTTAGAAAGGCTAGAAGTGATTTTTGATGCAAAAAAAGGAACACCCCAGGGTCATGAACTTGAAGTGTTAGGAATTCTGATCGATAAATACGAAAGCGAACACGATTCTATAGGCTTCCCCGACCCTGTTGAAGCAATCAAATTCAGGATGGAGCAACTTGGATACAATCAATCTGATCTCGCGAAAGTAGTCGGGCTAAAAAGCAGGGCTAGTGAAATTTTAAACAAAAAACGCAAGCTTTCACTTGAGATGATCCGTCAGTTACATGACACACTGAATATTCCAACAGACGTATTGATTCAACCCTATTGATGAACACACAATTCAGTTCTTTTCTCTCAAATCCACCTCATGCAATTCAATTTACAAAAATCAATACAGATACTCGAGCGCACCCCCACTGTTATTGAGAAATTACTAGATGGCATTGATAACGACTGGATAAATAATAACGAAGGCCCAGATACCTGGAGCCCGTATGATATTGTAGGACACCTTATCCACGGAGAAAAAACAGACTGGATACCAAGAATGGAGCTCATCCTGAGCGATAATCCTGATAAACATTTTATTTCATTCGACCGGTTTGCACAATTCAGGGAAAGCAAAGGGAAAACGATCAAACAATTATTATCTGAATTCAGTGATCTGCGAAAAGAAGGTATTCAGCAATTAAAAGCAGCAAATTTAACAGAAGCATTGCTCGATAAAAAAGGCATTCATCCTGAATTTGGGGAAGTAAGCCTGCGGAAATTATTGGCTGCATGGGTAGTGCACGACCTGGGGCATATTCACCAAATGGCAAGGGTCATGGCCAAACAATACAACGAAGAAGTAGGGCTCTGGACAAAATACCTGACTGTTCTGCACCCTGATCTTTAACCTTTTTTTACACAACAAGTTGAAGGCTATGAACGTTCTTTGTATGGTAATAAACATTCCAAATTCAGTCACCCGATTGATGTAAGTTTGTATGAGTCATTCCGCTTCCATGACAGCCAATTTCGAAACAGAAAAAAATATCAAGGCAACCGCCTACACTTCAGCAATATGCATACTGCTGGTGATCGTATTCTTTTTTTTACAATGGACCTTGCCACAAATACCCGCACCCCTTTTAGATGAGGGTATTGAAGTGAACCTTGGAAACAGTGAAACAGGATTGGGAGATATTGCACCACTTACACCCGGAACACCCTCTTCAGCAAATCAAACAAATGTATCGCCGCCCGCTTCAGCCAAAGTGGTAAAGCAGGAACAGAATATTAAAACCGATGATAATAACGATCCGGATGCACCTGCTATCAATAAACCGGCAAAACCCATTGTGAAAACAACACCGGTTACTCACGATGCTACTCCAGCAAAAAAGCCTGCACCTGTTGTAACCAATCCAACCCCCAAACCGCAAGTGGCTAAAGCTTTGATGCAAAAGGTGACCACTACCGGCAATGGAGGCAATAACCCAGATGATTTTAATAAAGTCCGTAACCAGGGAATTGCAGGAGGCAAAGGGGACCAGGGCAATCCAAATGGCGATCCTAATTCTAAAAGTTATACCGGTAATTCACCAAGTGGAAATGGGGTTTCCATACGAAGTGGGCTCAATGGAAGAAATATCACCAATCATCTGTCTTTTGAAGATGATTTTAATGAGCCTGCAAAAGTGGCCGTAGATATAACAGTGGATAGAGAAGGCAATGTAACCGATGCTGTTGTAAATCCAAGAGGAACTACCACTACAAATCAGAATATCCGTGGCATCGCCGTTAAAAAGGCAAAACAGCTGAAACTCAATGCCGGTAAAGAAGATGAACAAACCGGCACCATCGTATTCGATTTCAAACTAAAGGGTTGATTTTTGTTGCATATTTGCAATGATGAATTACCACGAGACACTGGACCATCTTTTTCAGAAACTCCCCATGTACAGCCGTATTGGCGCTGCGGCATATAAGGCCGATCTTGTTAATACGATCCGCTTGTGTTCTGCGTTAGGCGATCCTCAAAATAAATTCAAAAGCATTCATGTTGCCGGAACAAATGGCAAAGGCAGCACCAGCCATATGCTGGCAGCCATTTTACAAACCGCTGGTTATAAAACAGGCTTATACACTTCCCCGCATTTAAAAGATTTCAGGGAAAGGATAAAAGTGAACGGCCAGGTCTGCGAAGAACAGTTTGTAGTTGATTTTACAGAACGCATCGAAAACCTTATCAGTGAAATTGAACCTTCTTTTTTTGAAGTGACTGTTGCCATGGCATTTGAATATTTTGCACAGCAGGAAGTAGATATTGCTGTGATAGAAGTGGGATTGGGTGGCAGGTTAGACAGCACCAATATCATTACTCCTGAGTTATCTGTTATTACCAATATTGGCTGGGACCATATGAACCTATTGGGTAATAGTTTGCAGGAGATCGCCTTTGAGAAAGCTGGTATTATCAAAAAAGACATTCCCGTTATTATAGGCGAAACATTAACGGAAACAAAACCTGTATTTGAAAAGAGGGCTGCCGATATTGGCGCACCTATCATTTTTTCTTCAGAGAAAAGATGGCTGGCCGATTTTAAATATACGCATCATCAATTGCAGGTGGATATTGCAGAACATGGCAGTGATGAAAGGCATATTTATTTGCTTGATCTTCCCGGCATCTATCAAACAAAAAATATCTTAACTGTATTGGAAGCCATTCACCAACTCAGGTTGCAAGGCTGGAGTCTCCCCACTCCTGTTGTTCAGAAAGCTTTGCAACACGTAAAGAAATTAACCGGGTTACATGGAAGATGGGAACTGGTACATGAGCACCCGGCAGTTATTTTAGATGTGGCGCATAATGCAGATGGCGCAAAGCAAATGGCGGAGCAATTAGAGATGAGTTCATTCAATCATCTTCATATTATTATCGGCATGGTCAAAGACAAAGAAATAGATAAGGTGTTAGAATTATTGCCACACCAGGCAAACTATTATTTTACAAAAGCGCAGATTCCCCGCGCACTTGATGAAAATACTTTGCAGGAACAAGCCGCAAAACATAATTTAAAAGGCCATTCTTTTTCAGATGTAAATACAGCATTGAAAGTGGCATTGATCAAAGCGCATAAAGATGATATGATCCTTATTTGTGGAAGTGTGTTTCTTGTTGGAGAAGTGGTAATATGATTCAGCTATTTACAAAACCTATCCTGTTCCTTTCTTCCCATTTCTCTTTTTCCTGGTTGCGTTCTAATGGTAAATTCAGTGCCTGGTAGATATCATCAAAACGGGCGTTATTGTCCTTGGTTATCTGTTGCAGTTCCAATATTTGTACTGCAAGGCCATGATAATTTAATGCAAACTGGCGAAGTGCAGTAAATGCTCTTACGATAATAATATTCATTTCTACAGCTTTCTCGCTTCTCAGTACACTTGCCAGCATGGTAATTCCATGCTCTGTAAAAGCGTATGGTGTTACATTGATATTACGCTTCTTTTGGGATGCGTTCACAATTTGTGACCGCATAGGGTCACTGGTCATAATCCCGTACCATTCAGTACTGGTAAGCCTGAACATGAAGTCGATAGGAAACCGCTCAACATTTCGTTTTACCGCCTGGTTTAACACCTTCGTTCCAACTTCATATAGACCAGCGATGTCAAAATCAAGCATCACTGGCTGTCCCCTAACATGAAATATTTTTTGCTGAATGATGTCTGGCCGCATGAGCGCAACCTATAGAAAAGATGCTAAACTAAGATTAGTAATAGTCTAAGTATTAGTACCATGTATTAATCCTGTGCGAAGAATAACAATTAACTTATTTTCAATCTCCCCAATTTCTCCAAAGCCTTTACAATACAAGCCACATGCATACTTTGAATGATCTGCCCGGTTTGTAATAGTTCTATCACTTCTTCAATCGAAAAAAGATGCAGTTCTATATCTTCGTTCGGGTCTAAATCCTGTTCGCTTATTCTTTCTCCACCCGTTGCGAGGAACATATGCATCAGGTTATTATTGGTAGAGGGGTTTGCAGAAGTATTTCCGAGGAAATCAAATTTTTTAAACTTGTAACCGGTTTCTTCCAGTAATTCACGCGCAATGGCCATTTCCATAGATGTGTCTGTTTTATCTACACACCCACCGGGTAATTCATAGTTAACTTCACCTAATGCGTGCCGGTATTGCCTTTCAATGATCACTTTATTTTCTTTTGTGATGGCAAAAGCAGTCACCCAATCAGTAAATTCATAGACATAATATGGTGAGACAATTTTTCCGTTGGGCATTTCGCAGGTATCTGCGCGAAGAGTAGCCCATCCATCACGGAACAAATATTCAGAAGACAATTTTTTCCAACGCAGGTCCCTTGCCATTACTAGTTTTTTGCTTGCCTGAGTGAAGTAATATGCGCCACATGATGTTTACCATGCCAGGCATACAATCCTAATAAAAACCATACACTCATTTCTCTTTTATGTTCAGAGTGGATCACCGTTCTATCCCATTGCTCAGCACCAAAATCTTTGATAGCAGCATGCCAGCGACGATGGAGTGCATGAAGAAGGGTAACCGATACATTAATAGGAACAGCTTCTACATCCGCCATTTTCGCCCATTGATTTTCATCATAGGCATTGATGGTGGGCTTATCTGCCGTAACTGCCAGTTTAAAACGGATATAGGCATTCATATGGCTGTCCGCAACATGATGCACCACTTGCTTCACTGTCCACCCGCCCTCACGGTAAGGCGTATCTAATTGATGTGCATCTAAATTTTGTACTGCCCTTTCTAATTCATCGGGTAAAGATTGTAGATCTCGCAGCCATTCTTCTTTCTGTGCATCTGAATAAGGTTGCGGGGCATATTTGCCAATGGGGTAACGTGGGTCGTTTGACATATTTTTTAAGTTGATTATTTTAAGATCATTCTTCGCGAATGGAATGCCCGGTAAGATTAATAAACACATCTTCCAGGTTGGCTTTCTTTACTTCTTTTGGCCTTTCAAATCCGGTAGCCACCAGGTCATCGATCATTTTGTCGGGAGAAGCAATGGCGATGATCTTGCCACTATCTATGATCGCTACCCTATCGCACAAAACTTCCGCTTCATCCATATAATGCGTAGTAAGAATAACAGTTGTTCCTTCATCGCGAATGCCTTTGATCAAATCCCATAAATTTCTTCTTGCCTGCGGATCAAGACCTGTTGTGGGTTCATCCAAAAAAATAATTTTAGGATGATTGATCAATGTAGTAGCAATAGAAAAACGTTGTTTCTGGCCGCCACTTAGTTCTTTGAATTTTGCTTTGGCTTTATCCTTCAGGTTTATTTTATCCAGCAATGCCATTGGATCGGCTTCCTCATTATATAAACCTGCAAACAAACGAATCAGTTCGATGAGGTTCAGGTTGGGATAATAACCGCTGGTCTGCAATTGCACTCCAATGATCTTCTTGATCTCATTCGGTGAATGATCCAGATTCAATCCATTTACAATTACCTCTCCGCTTGTTTTTTCACGAAGTGTTTCAATGATCTCAAGTGTAGTTGATTTACCTGCACCATTAGGCCCGAGGAGCCCGAATATTTCTCCTTCCATCACATCAAAACTGATTCCTTTTACCGCTTCAAATTCACCGTATTTTTTGTGCAGGTTTTTTACCTGGATGATAGTATTACTCATAACTAAAAATTGATTGCCAGTCCCGCACGATCACCCGAAACACCAATGATCATAGAGGTCTTGTTGTACCTGCTGTTAAATAAATATACTGCAGTTGCCAAATTTTTTTGTCCCTCCAGTATTAAATAAGTTCCAAGGATCATACTTGCAAAACCCGATCCTGCTGTTATCCATCCTGCCGTTTGGGAATTTCCCGATGAAGTAGCGGCGATGATGCCAAATGAGGTAGCAAAACTTCCCACTGTTGTCAGTACAGTTCCCCATATTTTATTTGACTGGTGTTTTTCGAATAGCTTCCTTAACATAGGATCCCCATTACGGAAAAACAGCTCCTTATATTCTGCACTTCCTCTATACAATGTATCATTATATAAAATAGAGTTGGGTTTGGGATTGAGGAGGTAGGTCATTTTTTTGGGATCGATCTTCGTCTGTGCCGAAATCATTTTTCCCATCAAACAAATAAAAATGATAAAAACTATTTTCCTGTAATTCATGATTCAAAAAAAAATTATACTGCCAAATGTGTTTCCAGTTCAGCCATCATATCACTGCTTCCAATAAAAAAAGAAGTACGCTGGTGAAGTTCTGTTGGTTGAAGGTCTAATATTCTTTTCTCTCCATTGGTCGCTTTTCCACCTGCCGTTTCCACGATAAATGCGAATGGGTTGCACTCATATAATAAACGAAGTTTCCCTTTGGGTTTATCTGTTGTTGCGGGATACATAAAAATGCCGCCTTTAATCAGGTTCCTGTGAACATCTGCCACCATGCTTCCTATATAACGCTGTGTGTATGGGCCTCCTGTTGTTTTATCTTTTTTCTGGCAGGCTGTGATATATTTTTTCACCCCTTCGGTATACTGGAAAAAATTACCATGGTTCACGGAATAAATTTTACCATCTTTCGGGCATTTAATATCCGGATGGCTTAAACTGAATTCTCCGATAGATGGATCTAATGTAAATCCATTCACTCCTCGCCTTGTGGCATAAACCAACATCGTGCTGCTTCCATAAATAACATATCCTGCCGCCACTTGCTTATTACCCGGTTGAAGAAAATCCGCCATCGTGCAAGGCTTACCCAATTCACTCACCCTTCTGTAAATACTGAAAATGGTACCGATGGAAACATTGACATCAATATTGCCGCTTCCGTCCAAAGGGTCGAACATGCAGATATATTTGCTGTTATTGCTCACCTCATCATCAAATATTACAATATCGTCGAGCTCTTCACTTCCAATGCCCGCACAACTAATACCATGTTTGAGCACACCCACAAACTGGTTATTGGCGAAGATGTCAAGTTTCTTTACTTCCTCACCCTGAACATTCATGGTGCCGGCATCACCCAATATATCTACAAGGCCGGCTTTATTCACTTCCACATTCACACGCTTGGAAGCAAGTCCAATATCGCGCAGCAGGCTACTCAACTCCCCGGTAGCTTTGGGAAATTGGCGCATTTGCTGGATCGTAAATTCGTCGAGGGTTAAAATATTCCTGTTCACACTCATAACGCAAGGATCATTTCCATAAAGATAAAGAGTGCGAACTTATCGGGGTGGGAATTTTATTTACAGGAGCAGGAGCCCTGCATCATAAGCGTACAAACAACTGTGTAAAGAATAGTACACCTTCCTTATCTTTTGCAATGCCGATACCGGTGTGGGTATAATTGCCTTCGATATTTTTTTTATGCCCGGGGCTATGCAGCCAGCCATCCACCACTTCCCTGGCGCTCATTTGGCCGAATGCCACATTCTCAGCGGCAGAGGACACATTCCCGGTAGATTGTGAGACGTTTTTTACCCTTTTTTCAAAGTCTTCATGGCCAAAACTGGTGCGCCGGTCGGCCATATCCTTGCTATGCGCTACTGCCTGTGCAGACGCCGCATCCAGCATTTTGAGCGGGACGAGTCCATGCGATTTTCTGTACTCATTTATCAGGATCAAAATGCTCTCGTCCATACTGGCAGGATCTGACTGTATTTTAGCCGGTAAAGCATTTGTTGATGCGATATGTGGAGTGCAGGAAATAGAAGCAACTGAAAATATAAGGATGAGAAAATTTCTTGCTAGTAATAACATGGAGGTTGTTTTATTAAAGACTGAAAATTACTACAAAGGATTAGTTACAAAGCATCACAACTTGTTAAGTTCTATATCTTTAACAAATATTTATTAAAAATGATAGTGTTCAAATTCGGGGGAGCAAGCGTAAACAGTACAGATCGTATCAAAAACTTAGCCAGTATTGCTGAGCAATACAAAAAAGAACACCTTGCTATTATTATCTCTGCCATGGGCAAGACC
>CAISDV010000088.1 GCA_903884185.1 uncultured Chitinophagaceae bacterium
TTACCAGCATTGTCTCGTATTATTTATAGGAAGCCACCTACGGGGCTCCAATAAAACTCACTCAATTATTCTAGAGACAGGTTGCCCCGCTGGGGCTATGAAAAAATACAGATGTTCGAGCTGCAATTTATTACTCCGTAGGAGTATCCTGTCTCTAGAAAAACAGCAAAAATGAATTAAAGCCCCGTAGGTGGCTTCCTGTTCCCCTCAACAATTGATGATTTCTCTCTTCGTACAAAAATTTTCGGAGGGATCTCGCCCAACACAAATTCTGTAACCTTGCATAACCACATGCTCAGATTAATTTCCTGTCCCTGGTATTGCTTCATTATGTAATAGCCACCACCTTTTTGTGTGTCGTCTTTGGCAGTTAGAATAAGAACATCCGCTCCTTCAAACGGTTCTTTGGCGATACTCAATACAACGGTATTTTCTGTTCCAGCCATCATGTCCAGCATCTTGTCTGCACCTTCTACCATTTGAAGATCAACAGCAGCACCACCTCGTTCAATATACTCGGGGAGATCCATATGCCATTCGGTTCCGGTCTTTAAAAATCGATATGATTTTATTACACTTTGTTTTTGCAGAGTCTTCAACTGATGGCGAGACAAACAAAAGCTAGTTAAATATTTCTTTATCAGCTTTGCTTTTCCAAGGATCTAAAAGTTTAATTTTTTTGTCAGTAGTTAGGATATATGGATAATAAAGAGTATACGCCGTTGAGTCTGTTTTTTGCTCAATAAATATTGCAACGGCCTCGCTCTTTATATTGGTATTTGGATTTATTGCCTTGACGTCATAAAATATTGCAACGGTTTTATATTTATTCTTTGATTCCTTTAAAGTTTTTTTTAAATCTGCAATTACTTTATTGGACAATGGCTTTTCATTTCCATCATAGGTTGTAACTTCTGAAATACTGTCATTATTTTGAACAGCAGATGCTAATGGGAAAAACTCTCCATATTTTTTGAGAAGATCTTCTACAAATGGTAAAGTGGTTTCAAGTAGTCTTTCTGTATCTGACATCTTGCTAATTATTAAATGAGTGGATTTAACTGGTGTTTTATTTCCTTGAGTGTCACAACATAGAAAAATTATTGCAACAAAAGGGGCTATTAATGTTTTCATAAGTTCCTGTTTTAGCTGAATCTTACTTAATAAACCCATATGCTTCTACTTCAACGTCTCATCCAGCCATTTATAAAACTCCCTCTGCCATACCAGTGCATTTTGTGCGCTCAGCACCCAATGGTTCTCATCCGGCAGGTATAATAACTTGCTTTTGATACCTTTCATTTGCGCGGCTTTAAATGCGCCCAAGCCTTGTTCTATTGGAACGCGGTAATCCCTGCCGCCCTGTATGATCATGATGGGTGTTTTCCATTTAGCGACAAAACTGCTGGGTGATTGGTTGAAGGAGCGTTGTGCAACAGCATTATTGGTTTCCCAATATGCGCCGCCTTTTTCCCAGTTCTCAAACCACATTTCATCTGTAGTACCATACATGCTCCTGAAATCAAATACGCCGTCATGCGCAATAAATGTTTTGAAACGGCCTTCGTGCATGCCTTCCAAAGCAAATACTGCAAAGCCACCAAAACTGGCACCTACACAGCCCCTGCGGTCTTTATCAACATAAGGCTCTTTAGAAACGGCATCAATAGAACTTAACAGGTCTCTCATTACCTGCCCGCCCCAGTCTTTACTGATCTGCTCATTCCATTTGGTACCAAAGCCCGGCATACCTCTTCTGCAAGGCGCTACCACAATATATCCCTGCGATGCCATCAACTGAAAATTCCAGCGGAAAGAATATGATTGTGTTTGCGGTGATTGTGGCCCACCCTGGCAATACAATAGAGTAGGGTATTTCTTTGTTGCATCAAAGTTGGGAGGGTAGATCACCCAAACCAGCATCTGTTTGTTATCCGTAGTAGTAACAAATTTTCTTTCAGTCTTGCAAGTGGCTAATGAATAATAAGCAATATCATTTACATGCGTTAACTGTTTCATGGTACCTGAAGCAATGTCCACACTGTATAATTCAGATGCATGGTTCATATCGTTTCTTGCAACCACCAGTGTGTTGGATGATTGTCCGATGATAGCGCTCACATCAAAATCACCTTTGGTTACCTGGGTAATAACTTTAGTTGCTATGGTTACTTTAAACAATTGCATCGTACCATTCACAGGGGCGGTAAAGAAAATATCATCGCCATTGTCACTCCATTTAAAACTTTCTACATGTAAGTCGTCACGGCTTTGGGTGATATTGTTACCTGTTGTGCCATTTGCTACAATCAGGTCTTGTTTGTCTGCTTCATAACCATCGCGTTTCATCTGCAACCATGCAAGAGTGCCCTTGCTGCTATATCCCGGGGATATATCATATCCTTTATTTGATTCGGTCAAATTTTTTGTAGTGCCTTTTTCAATATCGTATTCATAGAGATCGGTATTGGTGCTGAGCGCATAATCCGTTCCTGCTTTTTTCTTGGTCACATATACAATGTGTTTGCTGTCGGGGTTCCAAACATAATCTTCTTCGCCACCGGAAGGTTTTTGCGGGCAATCATAAGGCTCATTGGGCATGATGTCTTTTGTCTGACCAGGTTTACCATCAGTCATACGTGCTAAAAACACATGATCAAATTTTCCATCTTCCCAGGTATCCCAATGGCGGAAATTCAAAGAGGTGTAGATAAATACATTTGATTTATCAAGGTCTTTATAAGAATCCGCACCAGTAACATTCATCACTTTCACGCTGCTACTGCCTATCAGGTATTTTCCATCGGCAGATATTTTATCATTCCCTAATAAACTATCTAATTTCAATATTTCAACCGGGTTGCCACCAGCTAATGGAATAAAATATGTTTTGCGGGGGATCTTATTTTCTTTCACATCAGGTGTACCAACTGAATAGACTACATATTTTTTGTCTTTGGATACACCCAGTCCCGATACCCTTCCTAA
>CAISDV010000089.1 GCA_903884185.1 uncultured Chitinophagaceae bacterium
CTTGGGAATATTTTGTTTTTTAATTAATAGATCAAAGAAATTATTTAAAGAAGAAAATTGAACCCGTTGACTCGACATTTATTTTTTAATTGAAGATTCCATTGCTTACAAAGGCGATTTTTTTGCTATCCGGCGACCAGCTTGGAACATTGATCGTTCCCTGTCCACCATAGATATACGCGATCGTTCGCGGAACACCACCTGATACGGGCATCAAACGCAGGTACACTCTTTTATAAAACGGATGGCTGGTAGGGTCAATATCTTTTGGAAAAGATTCATACACGATCCACTTTCCATCGGGTGAGATATGCGCAAACCAATCATTATATTCATCAAATGTTACCTGCTGCTGTTCTGAGCCATCTGCTTTCATCCGCCAGATCTTCATCGTGCCGGTACGTACCGAATTAAAATAAATATATTTTCCATCGGGAGTAAATTCAGGTCCGTCGTTCAGCGTGGAGGTTTGAGTGAGCGGCGTTTCTTTTTTTGTAGCAATATTTATCGACCAGATATTAAACACGCCATTGCGTTTGCCGGTAAAGATCAGGTTCTGCCTGTCCAGCGACCAGCCATGCAGGTAAGACGGTCCCGATGATTCCTGCGTGATCTGTTCAGGAGCTTCTGAGCCATCTACGGGCAATACATAAATGGTGGAACGGTCGCCAAGGTGATTGCTGATGCCCAGCATCTTTCCGTCAAAAGATAAAACATGGTCGTTGTTCAGGTCATTAACAGGGCCGGTATTTATTTTAGAAATAGAACCATCTTTTAATTCATACCTGTACAACAAACCTTCAGAACTATACAATAATGCTTTATTGTCAGGTGTCCAGTTAGGCGCCTGTAAAGAGTTGGGGGCGGTATGTAATATTTTTCTATGGCCTGTCGCAATATCCATCACTTCTAAATTGCTGCCGATATAATCCCTGTAAGGCCTAAAGTCTGCGGCTGCCGGAATAATGATCTGCACATTGCTGAACTCAGCCTGTTCCACTACATCTTCAGAATGCGAACAGATATACAATCCCACATAAGGGTCATCGCTGATCTGCATTGTTCTGGCAACAGATTTATAAGTTTCGCCACGGGTAGCAGAAGAGAAAGTAAAAGTATTTCCGATTCGTTCAAACTCAATATCTGTAGGATTATAAGAAGAGATCACCAACTGTGAAGTAGTATCACCATCTGAAGACCTGTATTGCAAAGCAGTGAGCAATGGCGGCCCGCCATGAACACTTGCATCAGCATAACGTGAATCGGTAGTGAGTTTATCCCTTGCCATGATGCCGATCTTGCGATGGCCATCCTTTCCTGTGCCAATAAATTTTACGGTGGCTTTGATGATAAAATCTCCCTTGATCTTTTTCCACATGAATTGGAATTGATCCATATTGGTCCATATATTTTTTCCCGCACCTGAAAGCAGGTAGGTCTGTTCTTCTTTATTATAAACAGCCGAGCCTTTTATTTTCGGGTTGCCAACATCTTCGTGGTTATCAAATATTCCTATCGGCTGCATTTGTCCGAAAACGGAGCAGGAAGACAGGATAATGAGGAGTGCAAATAGTTTGGTATGCATATCAAAAAGTTGTCAGAATAAATATACAATTTTAAAGCGGTTAATTATTGATATTTAGACTCAGGCATTTAAGGATAAGGTTCACCGCAGAGACAGGGAAGCGGGGAGGTTCGGAGAGTTGAAACCCAGAAATATTTAACTCAAAATATCTCTGCGTTTCTCCCCGCTTCCCTGTCTCCCCGGTAATTCTTTCAACTGCTTCATCATAAAAGAATAAGCCTTACTGATCAGGTGGCTGTAAGAGGGGTTGCTGAATGTTTCCATCTCACTTGTCATCTTATCTATGATCGTCAATTGCATGCATTCATCATCATCCATCGATAGGTCAACATTATATTTCAGCAATACTTGTTTTAGCTTGGTGGTATTCCTCATTTATTCGCCCATTTAGCGTTCAGTTTTGTTCCCGCTTTTATTTCATCTGTTGCTTTTTGCAGTAAAGTATCACCTTCAGTAAGGTTGCCGAATATTTCAATTTTATCATTCGCATTTATTCCGCTTCGCACATCAACCCATTCACTTTTACCATTTTTTAGGCGGATAATAAACTTCTTTTCAAGCGTAGTAGCAACAGCAGATGGTGCAACAGCAAATGAAGGCGTTGGGCGGCCAAGTTTGATGATGGCGTTAGCATACATGCCGGGCTTTAATTCCCCCTTATCATTACTAAAAATAAATTCCCATGTTTCAGTTCTGTTGTCTTTATTGATGGCGCCTGTTTTCCTGCTCAGTTTGGCTTTGTATGTTTTATCAGGTTGCGCATCAACTGTAAAACTGATAGCCGAAGAATCAGGTAAAGCACTTGTATAAGCCTCTTCTACGGGAACCCTTAACCTGAGCAGCGAAGTATTCTCAACTGTCAATATCGGTTTAGCTGAAGTTGTACCCACCAAGGCTCCTGCATCAGCATTACGCTGTGTTATCGTGCCGTTGAAAGGCGACCGGATCACCAGGTAATCTTTCAATCGTGCATACATTTCCATTTTAGATTGTGCAGCTTGCAGCAATGCACTGTCTGCCATCATCTGGTTCCTGCTTTTTTCCAATTCCCCTGTTGCAATGGTGCCGCTTACTTTAGCCGCATTGGCGATACGCTGAAATGCATCTAACTCACCTTTATACCTAGATCGCGCAGCCTGCACTTCCGATGTTGCCTGCGCATAATTTGAAAGAAGTTCCGGTGCTTCTATATTGGCCAGGACCTGTCCTTTTTGAACGCGATCACCAATATCCACTTTTACATCTTTAATATAGCCATTCACTTTTGCAGAGATATCCGCTCTTTCATAAGAAGATAATTCAGATGGGAAAGAAAGCTGTTTATTTATTTTTTGTTTTTGCAAAACAAAGACGATTACCGAATCAGGGGCAGCAACTTTTTTTGGTTGCTCTTTGCTTTCCTGCTTACAGCCAGGAAACACAACGCCCGCCAGCAGGGCGACAGAAAGTATAAAGGATAAAATTTTCATTACCGGTTCTTTTATATTAAAATGAATTTATTAAACGATACCATAATATTTGCTGTTGCTGTCGTCCGGATCAAGTGATTTGTTTTTGTATGTTTTTTTATTTTCTGCTTGATAATATACCAGGGGTAAAAATATAAGGGTGCTGATAACAGAAAAGAATAATCCGCCTATCACTGCAATGGCCAATGGTGCAGTTTGATCACCACCTTCTCCAAGTGCCAGCGACATAGGTATCATCCCAGCTATCATCGCGCAGCTTGTCATTAAAATTGGGCGTAAACGATTATATGCACCCGCGGCATAGGCATGCACATCCTTCTTCTTTCTATATTGCTCAGCATTGGTAATATAAAGGATGGCATTGGCTACTGCAACGCCCACTGCCATAATAATGCCCATATAAGATTGTATGTTGAGTGTTTTACCAGTGATAAACAATAAGAGCAAAGAACCACCCACTACCGCAGGGATGACGGATAAAACAGTGAATGATAAACGGAACGATTGAAAATTAATTGCCAGCAACATGAATATCACAACAAACGCAATCAGCAAACCGGATTGTAACTCGCTCATAGTTTGAGTTAATAATTCTGATTGCCCCCTCACTGTTATTTTAACCCCGGTTGGCAACTCACCTAATGATGCAATGGATTCGTTCACTTTTTTTATAGCAGCGCCGAGATCTTTTTTGTGAATATTGGCTGTGATGGTAATAAAGCGTTGCTGGTTCATACGATCATACTCACCGGGGGAACTTGTTTTTTTCCAGGAAGCCACATCTCTTAAATAAACAGGGTTGGTGGCATTGCCAGAAACAGGGACCAGCTCCACCTGTTCGGGAGAATTCATTTTATACTGTGGATATTCAACCTGTACCTGGTAAGCGGTACCTGTAGCTTTATCTAACCAGTAATTGGGTTGCGTAAATCTGCTGGAAGAAGTGGCCGCTACTGTTGACTTACTTACCTGGTCAACGGTTAAACCCAACTGCCCGGCTTTTACACGGTCTATATCTATCTTAAGACTGGGATAATCAAGAGGCGTAGCTATTTGCACATCTCTTAAATAATCAATAGCTGCAAGTTTTTGATTCAGTTTTACAGCAATGTCGCGCGACTGTGCCAGATTTTTTCCCAGCACTGCTATCTCAATAGGATTATTAGAACCAAGATTCAAAACCTGCTCTGCAAGGTCTCCCGGTTCGAAAGAGATTTTTAGTGCAGGGATATTTTTTTCTACTGCCTTGCGTATTGCTTCTTTGAAATCATCAATTGCTATTTCTGAGTTTTTTTTCAGATTGAGTTTAAGCACTGCTTCATTAGGTCCGCTTGTCCATAAATGAATATAATTAACAGGATAACTTGATGGTTGTGTACCAACAAAAGCAGAACTGATCTCAACTTTTCCATTAGTAATACTATCTGCTAATGCCAATATTTTTTGTGTTGCTTCTTCGGTACGTTCTACACGGGTACCTGTAGGTAATCGCAAACGTATTTGTGTTTGCCCGGTATCTGTCTTCGGAAAAATATCAGTTCCGCTATTTATAAACAACCACACTACCAGCGCAAGTGATGCTATAATAAAAAGAGGTGCAAGCCATTTTGACCGGGGAGAAATTCTTTGCAACCAGTTTTTGTAATTGCTCTTGAATTTTTCAAACCCTCCTTGCCCTTTATGCTGTATAATATCTTTCAATAACCAATTAGCGGCAACGGGAACAAATGTTTGAGATAATATAAAAGAAGCGGTCATGGCCAGGCCTACCGCCAATGATAAAGGAAGGAACATCGCAGCGGGAATACCCGACATAAAAAACGCGGGCACAAAAACTGCAAGAATACAAAGCAGGATCAATAGTTTGGGCAATGCAATTTCGAGGCAGGCATCAGCAATAGCACGTGGCTTTGATTTTCCCGTTTCAAGATGTGAGTGAATATTTTCTATTGTCACTGTGGCCTCATCCACCAAAATGCCAATCGCCAATGCCAGCCCGCCGAGTGTCATGATATTGATCGTTTGCCCCAGTGCGAATAAACAGATCACTGCCGACAATAATGCCAATGGAATAGTAAGAATAACAATAAGTGCACTACGCCGGCCTCTTAAAAACAGCAATACCATCAACCCCGTTAGGATAGCACCCAATCCTCCTTCATACAAAAGATTTTTTAATGCATTGATCACATACCCTGATTGATCAAACTCGTAACTGATCTTTATATCATCGGGCACCGCAGCCTGCATATCGGGTAAAGCTGCTTTTACTCTTTGTACTACATCCCATGTAGCCGCGTCGGATCGTTTGGTAACGGGAATATAAACAGAACGCTTACCATTGATCAATGCATATCCCGTAGTAACATCGGCGCCCAATTCAACATTGCCCACATCTTTTACATACACCGATGGGCCTGCCCCCAATTTCAGTGGAATATTTTCTAATTCTTTTATATTATCAACGATAGTGTTTTGCGGGGTGATCATTGTTTCATCACCTATCCTCATATTTCCTGCGGGACTAATAACATTTGATTTAGCTAATGCCTGTACAACATCATCTGGCGACAAATTGTAATCACGGATCTTATCGGGATTTATTTTAATGATGACTGTTTTTTGATTGCCGCCAAACGGAGGCGGAGCAGACACTCCCGGTAAAGTTGAAAACATGGGCCTTACTTTAAACAGCGCCAGGTCCTGTATCTCACTCAAAGATTTTGTATCGGACCTGAATACGAGTTGGCCAACAGCCACACTGCCCGCATCAAAACGCGTAACAAAAGGAGGGACTGTGCCCGGCGGCATAAAAGCCCTGGAACGATTTACATAACCCACAACTTCTCCCATTGCCTGGCTCATATCAGTTCCATCGCGAAAAACTATTTTTATGAGTGCGGCACCTTGTATGGATTTTGATTCAACAAATTTTACTCCGGTTACATATAAAAAATGATATTCGTAATAAGAGGTAACAAAGCCTTCCATTTGTTCGGGCGATAATCCACCATAAGGTTGTGCCACATAAATAGTGGGCAATCCCATCTTAGGAAAAATATCGATCTTCATTTTGTTGATGGCTATTATAGAAAAAAACACAATCGCCAAAACAGAGACGATGATGGTTACGGGTTTTTGCAGCGCGCCTCTAATGATATTCATACTACGCTAATTAACCTGGTTTAAGAATAAATTCAGATCACCCGATACTGTTGCTTTATATAACAAAGCCTTCCACACAGCCATATAATTTATCTTATAATCTGTTTGTGCTTTGAGCAGATTGTATTGCGCCTGTACCACATCCGCATAATTCGCAAGGCCTGCACTGTATCGTGACAACATGGTAGTATAAGCATATCTGGAAGACTGAACTAATAACGGGCTTTCTTTTACAATAGCCAGGGCATAATTTAAAGTGATGTCAGCAGTTTGTAATTGCTTGCTAAGTTGTAGTGTGATGTCATTGAGTTTTTCTTCATCAGCTTTTACCCTGAGGCCTTGTAACTGCAGTTGCGGTTTTATTTTGGTTGATTGAAGTAACGGAACGCTTAACTGCAGGCCAACACCATAATTGATTCTTTGCAAACCCAGGCCATCCAATGTTTTCACTGAGCCATCGGATTGTACGCCGGAGCCCCTTGCATACGTTGTTCCCCAAACACCAAGGGTAGGACGGGTTGTTTTAGAGATCTCATTTTCTTTTGCTTTGTCAAGCCCAATGGAAGAATTGTATAATGCCAGCAGCGGATGTTTTACTGTATCTGCTAAAGTGTAATTAAGGGGGAGTTTATTAAAATAAGAACTGTCTGAAACAGTTATAGATTCGGCTGAAGCCAATAAACCGGATAGTGCAATAATCGACTGTTCACTATTTTTTTTACTGTTCAGCAAGTCCACCCTGGCTTTTGAAATTTCGGCTGCAAATAGTGTTGTATCTACACCCGGTTTTATCCCGGCATCTACTAAAGTCTTTGTGGTAGAGAAATTAATTTCACAACGGCTTAGATTTTCTTTAAAAATATTTATTAGTTCCGCGGTAGTGATGGCATCTAAATAAGCATTGGCAACTCGTACTTTGTGTTGCAGTATTTCATTCTGCGCATCTGACACAGCATAATTTACACCTGCTTGTGAATAAGCTACCTGGGCTTCCCTTTGCCCGAAAGTAACCGGTTGCCAATTCAGTAGTAAACTGGTTGCACTGCCAAACACACCACTAAAATTATTACTTGCAGAAGGAGGTCCGCTGATTGGAGTTAAAAATTGAGGGTATGACATGCCAGTTATATTATTATAAGTAGCATAGTCAAGTTGGTACGATGCATCAAGGGAAGGGATGATAGAGCTATTACTTACTTCAACATTTTTCTTGGCTGCGTCAATTGAAATTGCTTTAGACTTTAATAAAGGATAATTTGCTTCTGCCTGTTGCAACAATTTGTGCAGGGAAGATTGCGCATGCAGTGGCTGCATCATTTCTGCGATGAGTAACAACGGTAAAAAAGATGAAATGATAGGTTTCATGAATATCGAAGGGTGTTTAGTAAGAAGTTGGAGGCGCCCCGGTTTCTGTATTCCAAAGATGGAATAATAAAAACAGAGGAGAAAAAATAGTTGTCAATATCGCCTTAAAACCAATTCTGCCTACTTTCCGCTTACGATCTTAAATACCCAGGCGGGTTGCTGTTTCAGCTTTTCAATTGCGGATACTGGAACATGAATAGCAAGACCACCGTTTTCTTCATTCCAGCTCAATGCTTCATCATACCCCAAAACAAATATTTTACTTTTTGATGAAGGATGGATACCTGATAAGCTCAACTGTTTTGGAAGAGACATCTCATTATCGCCTGCGAGATAAGAGGCATACAATGTTTCTGTTTTCCTGCTTTTGGTAAAACGCCATTGGCCTGTTTGATAAGGCGGATAAGGAACTGTTGCATAAATCGCTTCGCTGTTAGTATTCATCCATTCCCCAATTCCTTTTAATCTTTCATATACCTCAGGAACAAGATCACCGGTTTTATCAGGCCCTAATCCAAGCAATAAATTTCCGCCCTTGGCAACAATATTTATTAGCAGTTGAATTACCTGTTTAACAGATTTGTATTTCCCGTTCGGCCCGGTACTATACCAGGCATCACCCAGTGTAATGCAACTTTCCCATGGATAACCGGGTACAGTGGTGGGAACCTGTTGTTCGGGTGTGCGATAATTTTCATATGCTCCATGCACAGAGCGATCAACCATCAATAAGCCGGGCTGAAGTTTTCTTGCCATATCTGCTATACGTGGAATATTCACATCCTGTATCCATTGATTTTTTCCGATCCATGGCCTTGATTCTTCAGTGAGTGATTCCGCCGGGCGCACCCAGCCGCCATCCAACCAAAGAATATCGATCTTACCATAACCCTTCATCAATTCTTCCACCTGGTTATAAGTGAAGTCCTGGAAGCTTTTCCATTTCTCAGGATATTTTTTCGGATCATAATTTACATTTCTGTCGATCGAAGGAAAATAAGGCCACCAATAATTTTCATTGTGCCAGTCAGGTTTTGAGAAATACGCGCCGATCGCTAAGCCTTGTTTGTTAAAAGAACTAAATACTTCTTTTGCCACATTGCTTTTTGGATTAGAACCAAAAGCACTGCCAGCATCTGTTATTTTATAATCTGTATATTTTGTATCGAACATGCAAAACCCATCATGGTGCTTGGTGGTAAAGACAACATATTTCATCCCTGCGCCTTTTGCAGCAGCAGCCCATTTATCTGGATTAAAATTTATTGGATTAAATTCTTTGCGGATATTTTCATACGCTTTTTTATATGCAGTATAATCAGAAGCATACGGGCCTCTTCTCACACACCATCCCTCATCTTCGGGGCAAAGGCTCCAGCTTTCAACAACACCCCATTGGCTGTAAGCACCCCAATGAATGATCACGCCAAATTTCCAATCCTGCCAATCCTGCAATTTTTGAATAACGAGAGGCTCGGTGGGTTTTATATAAGGGAACTCCTGTGCATTTGCATGGCAGGCAAGAAAGAAGATAGCAATGCTGCTGATGATTTTTTTCATTTCGGGGAACTTAAGAACTGAAATTAACCATTCCCCTGCAATAAACATAGCCTTATACCCAACGGTTCTTGATCGCCATTTTTACTGCTTCTATTTTAGAACTGATATGCAGTTTTTGGTAGATCGAGGAGATGTGGTTTCGTACTGTATGCGGGCTTAGAAACAATTGTTTGGCAGTTTGTTTATAGTCAAGTCCATGCACCATACTTTTTAATATTTCAATCTCGCGATCCGATAAATTACTGGCTACTACTGGCTCGGGTGCTGATTTGGCAGCATTGCTGATAAGCATATTCAATGTTTTGCGCGCGATACTGGAGGACATAGGTGCGCCTTTTTTTTCTACTACTTCTATGATCGCTTCAAGAATATCTTCGGCTGTTTCTTCTTTTAATAAATATCCATCTGCGCCTGCTTTCAGTGCTTCAAAAAGGTTGTCGTCACTGTCAAATACTGTAAACATGATATACTGGACATTCTCGTATAAGGCACTGCCTATCCTGACAGCCTCAATCCCGTTCATCACAGGCATATCCAGATCCATTAAGACCACTTGTGGACGCTTGTTTTCGGGAAGTTGGTTTAGCCGGTCTAAATATTCTTCTCCATTATGGGCAGTTAACACCACCTCAACCTGCCCGGTGGAAATTAACTCCTCAGATAAACTTGTTATCACCTGCTGCTTGTCATCTCCTATAGCGATCCTGTATAACATGCTGTAAGATTGTTTTTTATAGTGAAAAAAGATTGATGCATTTGCGCTATTTTTTTGAAAGGGTAATGATGGTACCTTGTTCCGGCATAGTATCAAGGGAAAGTTTACACAGGATCTCTTTGGCCCGGTATTTCATATTCTCTACTCCATAATGAAGTGAGGAGTTGACCTTGCCGGGTTCAAAGCCCCTGCCATTATCTGCTATCCTGATACAATAATCCCCATCCGTATTTAGCAAAGAAATTTCCAGCACAGAAGCTTCTGCATATTTGATGGCATTGGTAATTGCTTCCTGGCAGATCCTAAAAAGATTAAGCGCTTCGGTAGGACTAAGTTTTACAAGATGATTATTATCGTCTTCTTTGATATGAAGAGTAATAGAATCATAATGCGCCAGCTGCTTTTGAATAAAAGTTTTTAGCTTGTCTGAAAACTCTTCCAGAGATATTTCTTTTTTATTCAATGCCCAGATCGTTTCCCTGAGCGTATCGATCACTTCAATGGAGCTTTGCCCGGCAGATTGCAGCCTTTTTGTCCTCTCAGCTTCAGTTACTGCTTTCAGCGGCGACATCATTTCTTTAATATTTTTATTGATCATGCTCAGCTGTGTGCCTACATTATCATGCAGGTCACGCGAAATGCGCTCTCTTTCCAATTGTATTTTTTGTAAAACCTCTAATTCATGTAATTTCTTTTTAAAACGCTGGCGTTGCACCTGCGATACAACAAACGCTACGAGTGAAATGAAAAGAAGGGAACTTAATATAATGAACCAGGTGCGTTGCCAGAATGGAGCAAGGATGGTGATGGATATGGAAGCAAAATCATTTCCCCAAACGCCATCATTGTTGGAGGCCTTTACTTTAAAAATATATTTTCCCGGGCGCAGGCCGGCATAACGAGCAAACCGTTTATCGCCCGAATTGATCCAGGTTTTATCAAGGTTCTCCATGATATAGGCATACTGGTTCTTGCCTGGCTCGTTGAACTCCGGGAGTGCGAATTCAAAACTAAGGCTGTTATCTGTATAGGGCAATTCAATGGAATGAAGGTCCCAGTATGAAGCATCTGTCTTATAAGGCTCATCAAATAATTTAACGCTGGTGATTTTTACGGGCGGAGTATTAGGGTTATCTAATATTTCGCGCGGGTAAAAGGAGTTGGCGCCATCTATCCCCCCAAAAAATAATTCTCCATTAGGAGCTTTAAAATAGGCGGATGAATTGAATTCAGATGATTGCAGTCCGTCGTTATTGGTATAATGCCTGAATTTTTTTTCTTTCCATTTGTAAACGCTTAATCCTTTGTTATGACTGAACCACATATTGCCATCATCATCGCGCAGTATACCATATACATGTTCATTCAATAAATTATTTTCTTCGGTATAGGATTCAATGACCTGTAGGTTGTTATTGAGGATATAAATTCCATTCCCTGTGCCAAGCCACATATTGCCATCATAATCCTGGTTGATGGTTTTGATCTCTATTGGCCTTGGGAGATCTATTTTTCTCCACTCGCCATTCAGTAAAACAAAAGCGCCTTTGTAACTTCCCATCCACAGACGGTTCATCCTGTCGAGGAAACAGCAGGAAAGCATTTCACCGGGGAAACGATGAAATAGTTCAGAAAATAATTCGCCATTCTTTCGGGACTTCAGCGCCACGAGGTATTCGCCCACATTCGTTAAGAGCGTACTGTCATTATACCTGAAAGCAAACTGGCGGAAGTTTCCCTGCCCCCAGTGGTCAGTAAATATTTTTTGAACCTCGTTATTCAATAACTCTAATCGCCCTGTAGATAAACTATAAGTGAATGGCGTATTATGCCCATTGGTTTGCGAGCTGTAACCGATCAGTAATAATTTGTCTTTATTTATCAATGAAGTGATGGTAGCAGTGTTGATGATAGAATGCAATTGTTTGTTGAAGGGTATATTTTTTTTAAACCCACTGGTCTTTGAAAAAATATCCATCCCATTTCGCGAACTGCTTACATATATATTATTGCTATCTGCATAAATACTGTTGATCGAATTGGTTTTACTGGTATCAGAACGGTAAGTATTGAATTTTTTAAAGCGATAGGGAATTTCACGAACCCCGTCACCGGAAGAACCGACCCATAAATTGCCAGAATGATCTGTGAAAGCGCAGGCAGCCGAAAGATATTTTTTATTATCACCCGCATCTGCATGTGAAATATGTTTGGTGATGATATGAGTAAAGATGTTGAGATAGAATAGCCCCCGCGTAGTGGAACATAAAAGCGCAATGCTATCAGATGCCTTGTAAATAGAATTGATATTCGGCTCCGAACCATCAGTGGTAATGCTGATTGGCCTGTAGGTAAAATTTTTTTTGTTGACAAGTACGGCAAATTTGGGATTCATCCCAACCGCTAAAGAATCATTGATATTGGTAATACCAACAATAGGAATATTTATTTTCTGAACGGCTTTGCTTTTAATATCATAAATAATAAAATCATTTTTAGATACGATCCACAATTTCCCTTTTTCCAGGAAACCCCGGTACCAGGAAGTGTGTTCATTTTGCGGCCTCATTCCCGGGATATTAACCTTATCTATATGGTGGGTTTGTTTATCAACCCTCACCATACCATAATTATTCATCCCCACCCAGATAAACTGGTCATCTTCTCCGTAAAAATGATTCTCGCTGGTAACTACTGTTGCAGGCTCATACACAAGCAGGTTGGTAAAATTGTCCTTGCCCGAATTGTATATACTGATACCGTGATAGGATACGATCCACAAAAGGCCGCTTTTATCTACAAAGAAATGATAGCCTCTGTCGCTGTTGATAGAACTGGCGTCTTTGGTATTGTGCTTATATACTTTGAAGTTGTAGCCATCAAAACGGCAGAGCCCGCCCGCCGTGCCTACCCATAAAAACCCGTCTTTATCCTGTATGATGTCATCTATACTGCTTTGAGGCAATCCTTCATTAACCGTATATGAAATAAACCGGTAATTATCCTGGGGATGGGCATAAAAGTATAGTAAGACCGCAAAAAGGGCAGTAGTTAGTTTTAGCATTATATAACAGTAATGAGGACGGCGACATTGAAATAGGAAAGATCATATTCTTGTCAAAAAAGACGATGACATACAAGGGCCATAAATATGATTTTTTTCTTTATAAGGTAACTGTTGATGGCGATAGTGAAACTGCATACCTTGGAATTGCAGGTGGGTATGATATGGGAGGGATGAAAATGAAACCCGTGAATGATATTACAGGTATTTATACAGGGGCGCCTTATGATGAAAAGAATGTAACGGAATTATTAAAAAACTACCTGTTGGTCAAAGAAAAAGAACAAGACGAGGATTAGCAGGCATAGGGCTTATCATAGCCCTTTACTTTTGCCCATTTGTGTAATCGTTTGCACAATAAAATACTTTTCAGATATTTATGTAATACTTCCACCGCTGCCCCAAAATTGTTGCCATGAAAAAATTATACTTCCTTTTACTCGTCACTCTTTTTATCCAGGAGATCAATGTATGTTATGCTGCTCCGGGTAATAGCCGGCAAAGAGTTTCCATGGATCTCGGTTGGAAATTTTCTTTGACCGATACAACAGGTGCTGATCAATCATCTTTTAATGACAGCAAATGGAGAACCCTGGATCTTCCGCACGACTGGAGTATTGAAAACGCATTTATACAAACAGCACCAACGGGCGGCGGTGGCGGTTATTTGCCAACAGGAGTAGGCTGGTACCGCAAACATTTCATCCTTCCAAAAAATGCGACCACAAAAAATATATGGATCGAGTTTGATGGTGTTTACCAGAACAGCGATGTGTGGATCAACGGCCATCACCTGGGCCATTATCCCAGTGGCTATATGAGTTTTTATTATGACCTCACGGCATATATAAAAGCAGATGAAAATATTATTACTGTGCGGGTTGATAATTCCCTTCAGCCTAACACCCGCTTCTACTCAGGCTCTGGTATCTATCGGCATGTGTGGTTAGATATTGCCGAGTCGGTGCATATTGCACAATGGGGAGTGTATATTACTACGCCAAACATAGAGACAACATCAGCAACTGTTTCCATAAAAACTAAAATTGAAAATGCTGGAGCCATCTCAAAAGATGCTGTATTGCGCTCTGTTGTACTGGATCCAAAAGGAAATGAGGTTGGTCGCACCGAATCACATTTCTCCGTTCAATTAAAAGGCGGATCAGAAATAGAACAAAGAATAAATACCCCCTCACCATCATTATGGTCGCTGGAAACCCCAAATATGTACAGCCTTCATTCAATTATTATAGACAATGGAAAAGAGCTCGATGAAACAACCACTCTCTTCGGCATAAGAAAAATAGAATATGATAACAACAAAGGATTTCTTTTAAATGGGAAACATGTAAAAATGAATGGCGTGTGTGTACATCACGATGCGGGAAGTGTTGGCGCTGCGGTACCCGAAGCCATGTGGGTACGCCGTTTGCAAATATTAAAGGAGATGGGCTGCAATGCCATCAGAACATCACACAACCCGGTAGCTCCTGAGTTCTTAGACCTCTGCGACCGCATGGGATTTTTAGTGATGGATGAGATCTTCGACGAATGGAAATCTGGCAAAGTGAAATATGGATACAGTAATTATTTTGATCAATGGTCGCAGCATGATGTCGTTAATTTTATTCACCGAGATCGTAACCATCCTTCTGTCGTGATGTGGAGTGCGGGCAATGAAATTGGCGAACAAAAACAAGAGAAAGGACATGAAATATTAAAACCCCTGCTCGATGCATTTCACAGGGAAGATCCTACCAGGCCTGTTACCACAGGCAATGATAATATTGCAGCAGACAATGGTTCGGCAAAACTTCCTTTCCTTCAAAAGCTGGATATTGTTGGGTATAATTATGTTGACCGCTGGCATGAGCGCAGGGAATTATTTTATAGCATCGACAAACAAGATCATCCCGACTGGAAGGTGGTAGGCACTGAAAGCGTTTCTATTCCGGGTATCCGTGGCAATTATTATGGCGGTGGTTTTGGAGGGATCGATTCCTCTGTGATAAAGCCCGCAAATATGGCGGGTGTTATTCGCGCAGAACAACTTTGGAAATATGTTTCCATACACGATTACGTGATCGGTGATTTTATGTGGACAGGGATTGATTACCTCGGCGAAGCAAGATGGCCAACAAAAAATGCGAGCTCGGGAGTGATTGATCTCTGCGGATTTCCAAAAGATGGATATTATTTTTATCAAAGTCAATGGACAACAAAGCCAATGATCCATTTGTTTCCTCACTGGAACTGGAAAGGAAAAGAAGGCAAAGTATTACAGGTGATGGCATTCACCAATTGCGATAGCGTAGAACTTTTTGTAAACGGAAGATCATTCGGAATTAAGTCGCTCGAATTTCCACGACAGGGAAATTCAGGCGGATGGAATACTTACGATCACCCACAAATAAATACAACAACCGGCGACCTGCATTTGATATGGGATGTGCCTTATGAACCCGGAACAGTAAAAGCGGTTGGGAGAAGAGGAGGCAAAATTGTGTATGAAGAGCAGATACATACAACCGGTGCACCAACTGCCATCCGCTTATCTGTTGATCATACAACCATTCATGCAGACAGAAGCGAAGTGGCGCATATAAAAGTAGAAGTGGTGGATGAAAATGGATACACCGTGCCTGATGCAGCCAACCCCATTCAATTAAATATAACGGGAACAGGAGAGTTAATTGGTTTTGATAATGGCAACCCAAGAGATCAAACTTCTATGAAAAGTAATAAGCGAAATGTTTTCAATGGTTTAGCGCTTGCCGTTGTTCAACCTGCAAGCAAACCCGGAACCATTCATATTGAGGCAACATCCCCATCGCTCAAAACAGCATCAATAGAAGTTGTTACGCAGAAACCGGAAACACATCTTACAACAATTGAAGACCTCAAATAATTATTTAAATACTATGAGACCATACATTACCATACGTATTGTTTTTTTTGCCACCATCATATTAATCGGCGGCAGTGCAAGGAGTCAAAAACAAGTTGATAAAAAACCAATAACTGGAAAACCATGGAAAGTTCCGCTGCAGGGAAAAACGATGTTGCCAATGGAATGGGTGGCGCCCGGAACATTTATCATGGGAAGCCCGGCAACCGAAGCGGGCAGGAAACCCGATGAAGGCCCGCAAATGGAAGTAACACTTTCAAAAGGATACTGGATGGGCAAAACTGAAGTAACCGTGGGGCAATGGAAAGCGTTGATGGGAGAGAGTTTGCGGGAACACGTTATTAAAATGCTGAACGATGAAACTGTTTATGATTTTGGCGGAACAAAAAAAATACTGCGTGAGTTCATGAACTTCGACAAGAACGATCCTGGTAAGATCATGGCTAATGAAGCAGATAGCCTTCCTATGTATTTTGTTAGTTGGGATGATGCAATGGAATTCTGTAAAAAATTAACGGCACTGGAAAAAGAAAAAAAGCAATTACCCGAAGGATACGAATATATTCTTCCCACCGAAGCACAATGGGAATATGCCTGCCGGGCAGGAACTAGTACTTCAGTATTTACCGGCCAGTTGGTTGTGCAGGGAAAAAATGCACCACTGCTTGATGATGTTGCATGGTATGTGGGAAACAGTGGGATCAATTACCAGGGAAAAAAATTAGGTAATTCGGGTGCTGGGCCAAGAAATGCAGGAGAGAAAAAACCAAATGCATGGGGACTGCAGGATATGCCCGGTGGTATTTGGGAATGGTGCCGCGACTGGTATGGCCCATACAGTGGTGGTAAGATCACCGATCCACCAGGCCAGTTAACAGGAAAGGGCCGTGTTAACCGTGGTGGAAGTTGGGGCAGTGGGGCAAATGATTCTCGCTCTGCCAATCGCGCCAGCAATCCACAACCTGAAAAAAGCGCCTATCGTGGGTTTAGAATAGCGCTTTGCAGGGTGCAATAAATTTTAATCGATTCGCGGGTTACTTTCTCTTATAATGCACTTTATATAACTCCTGCCATGTCTTGCCCTCATCGAAAGAAGTTTCAAATAACCAGTCGAAACTATTGGACGTGATATTATAAAATGTAGTGCGTTGTTTTCGTTTCTCTCCTTTTTTGTTCAGGTAATTATATACCAGCATCATTTTACCATCTTTAAATTCACCAATAAACAAAGAGTGGTGCCCTTTGTTATCAACCATGGTCTGTTCCCATTTTTTAGTATCGGCATTATAGCTCGACAAACTTTTTCCATGAAAAGGATCGGGTGGGAATTCAATAAAATCATCTTCTATCGCGTAGCCATCCAATACTTTGGAAACAGAATTGGTTCCAAATAAACTATCGTTCACATACATATTCCAATTACCTATCCAAAAATCAAACTGGGAGGCTTCGGGTGGAAGATCAGTTGTTTGCGCATGCGAGAAATGACCGACGCTCATTAATATAAAGAGCAGGCAGGCTGTTTTTAATTTTTTCATATACCTAAACTACTCTTAAGAAACAGGAAGAAGGAAAGAATTACACCAATGGAAGGGTTGGCTGATGGAAGCCCTTTAATCCTGATACGCAGCTATTACCACTGCCTTTGTTTTTAAACCACTCAACATAAAAATATCTGCCGAAACCTTATCCATGGCTAATTTAGCGGCTATGATAGGCATGCGAAAAACAAGCTTCTTATGGGTATTACTGCTATTATCCATGGCAGGATATTGCCAGCAACCGGTAAGCAGTGCCTCTTCATTTTCGCTGACAGTCTTGAATGAAAAAGCTCAACCCGCAGAGGGCGCTACTGTTGGATTATTAAAAGATAATAAGCTCGTAAAAACTGCTGTTACCGATGCAAACGGGTTGGCAAGGTTTGAAAAAATTGCAGACGGGGCCTATACATTTTCGGTTGTGCTCACCGGGTACAAACAGAAAACAACAAGTGCCTATCAGTTTCCAACAAACATACATACCGCTACTATCACATTACAACCCGCCGCTACCAACCTGCAGGAAGTGAGCGTTACTTCAAAGAGGCCTTTTATAGAACAGAAGCAGGGCAAGACCATTTTAAATATAGAAGCATCTATTACCAGTGTGGGCGCTACTGTTTTGGAAGTACTGGAAAAATCACCTGGAGTAACGATTGATAGAAATGGTGGTATTGCCTTGCAGGGAAAAACAGGAGTGCTGGTGATGATAGATGATAAGCCTACTTATTTATCTGCCGCCGACCTGAATAATTTACTGAGCAGTATGAGCGCTTCAACGGTTGACCAAATAGAACTCATTACTAACCCGTCTGCCAAATATGATGCCAGTGGCAATGCGGGCATCATCAATATCAAAACAAAAAAGAATAAAGTAATAGGGTTCAACGGATCTTTTACCACCACTGCTGCACAAGGTGTGTATCCAAAAAATACCAATAGCCTGGTAATGAATTACCGTACAGGTAAATTCAATACATTTCTAAACTATAATATCAACCTGGTAAAATACCTCACGGATATTTATGCGCTGAGAAAATATTATACGGCCAGTGGTGTGCTTACGGCAACACTTGATCAGCCTACATATTTTGCCGGATATTTTATCAATAACATTGTGAAGACCGGAATAGATTATTATGTGAGCCCGAAAACTACACTGGGTGTTGTGTTAGGTGTAAACTTTGTACAGCGCGATGGCAATAACACGGCAAGGGCATCCTGGTTAAATCCTTCAGGAACGGTGGATTCTTCTATTTCAACAGGAAATAAAAGTACCAGCACTTTCAATAATCAATCTATCAATTTAAATGCAAGGCATAATATTTCTGCTACACAGGATATTGGGTTCGACTTTGACTGGTTGCATTATTCTATCCAAACTAACCAGAGCTTTGATAACCAGTTGCTCGCTTCCGGCGGATACCACCAGTTATCGCGCGGAAGTATTCCAACGGCTATTCAAATTGTTTCAGGGAAAGTAGATTATACATTAAAGATGGGAAAGAATACCACTTTCCAGGCTGGCGCAAAATCATCATCCAGCAGCACCAACAATACCGCGTTCTATGAAAATTTAGTGGGAACACAATGGCAGGAAGATTATACGAAAAGCAACCAGTTTATTTACGATGAGAATATTCATGCTGTGTACAGTCAGCTGGAAGCAAAAACAGGGCGCTTTGAAATGCAGGCAGGGCTTAGGTATGAGCATACCAGTTACAATGCACACCAGTTAGGTAATATCCTTCAGAAAGATTCTGCGTTCTCGAGGGATTATGGCGGATTATTCCCCAGCGGTTATATCAGCTACCATGCCGATTCGTCCAATAGTTTTACTATCACTGCGGGCCGGCGCATAGACAGGCCGGTATATCAAACACTCAATCCTTTTTATTTTATCATTAATAAATACACTTATCAAACAGGCAATCCGTTTATCCTGCCACAGTATAGCTGGAACATGCAGTTAACACATCAATATAAAAACCTGTTAACAACAACTGTATCATACAGTATCATCAGTAATTATTTTTCACAGCTATTTCTTACCGATACAGCAAAAGGCATTCTTTTATATTCACAGGGAAATGTGGGGCATACATATAATGTAGGAGTATCTACTACTTTGATCGCATCGCCCGCTAAATGGTGGACGCTGAATATAACAGCTGTTTACAATCACAAATTACTGGTTGGGTTTAATGGCAATGATTATACGTCAGAGATCAACCAGCTGAACATGAGCAGCAGCAACCAGTTCAATTTAGGGAAAGGATATACCGCCGAAGTAAACGGATCATACACCACGCGCGCGCGCAACGACCTGCAGGAATTATTATATCCCACCGGGCAATTGTCGTTTGGTTTTGCAAAGCCGATCTTAAAAAAGAAGGGTACACTTAAATTCAATGTCCGCGATATTTTTTATACTAATGCAATGGAGGGCCTCACACAATTCCCCAATGCTACAGAATATTTCAAACTCTTCCGCGAAAGCAGGGTCTTCGCACTTTCATTTACTTACCGTTTTGGTAAGGCATACAAAACCACGAAGCGTTCTGAGGGCAGCGCGAATGAGGAGATGCAGAGAGTGGGAAATGGATAATTTACGATATACGATTTTGGATTTACGATTTGTTGGATCCTATTATTGTGAACTCTTTGCGGCTTTTCCCCTTTGCGTGAAACAATTCTGTAGATTTGTTTTAAATAGCCATTGAGCCACCGAAACACGGAGCTATAATCACGCATTTCTCTGTGTTTCTGTGCCCGAAGTTTCGGGCTCTGTGGCAAACCTAAACCCCAATAAAAACTGCCATGAGAAAATTCATCTTATTATTATTGCTTTTCCCGTTAGCCGCTTCTGCACAAAAAAATTACCCGCAACTATTAGATCAATACATGATTGCCGAGCAAAATGTCAAAGGGTTTACCGGCACAGTACTCGTCATGCAAAAAGGAAAAGTAGTTTTGCGTAAAGCCTACGGCATGGCCGACAGGGAATGGAACACGCCTAATACCCCCGAGACAAAATTCCAAATAGGCTCTATCACCAAGCAGTTCACCGCTGCCAGTATTTTGCAATTAGCAGAACAGGGAAAATTAAGTGTGGAGGATAAGCTCAGCAAGTATCTTCCCAATTTTCCAAAGGGCGACAGCGTTACTATTCACATGTTACTCAACCATACATCAGGTGTTGCCAACTTTACCGCACTGCCGCAGTTTGCAGGAAAGGAAACACTTTCGCCCAGTAAAGATTCCATGATCGCATTCATTGCTGCTGGTGGGTATGCTTTTTCACCGGGTACACGTTACCAGTATTCCAATTCAGGATATTTTTTATTAGGGATTGTTATTGAAAAAGCAAGCGGCATGAATTATAGTGATTACCTCGCAAAAAATATTTTCGCAAAAGCAGGCATGACGAATTCCGGCGTAAACAAACTCGATAGCATTTTACCCATGCGTGCACATGGTTATGGAATGAATAAAAAGAAAGTGGTCAATGCAGATTATATAACCATGGAATGGCCATTCAGCGCGGGTTCATTGTACTCAACCGTTGATGATCTCTACCAATGGGAGCGTGCTTTATATGGAACAACTGTTTTAACGGCTGCATCCAAAACAAAGATGACCACGCCCGGAAAAAATAATTATGGTTATGGGTTGATCATAGACTCGCTCGAAAAGCATCCACATATCTGGCATAATGGCATCATTAATGGATTTTCAGGCAGCCTCAATGGTTATCCTGCAGACCAGGTATGTGTGGTAGTGCTGGCAAATACCCTGGTGTTACAAAACAATACACTGCCTATTACAGATGTCATCGCCGAAGGGTTGGCAAGTATTCTTTTTGATCTGCCTGTTGAAACACCATATATACATAAAGAAGTTCCGATAGACCCTTCGCTGCTCGATAAGTTTGTTGGCAAATACAATGCAGGGCTTACGCTGGAAGTGATCAGGAAAGGAGATAAATTGTACCGCCACCGTGATGGTAGTACCGATATTGAACTCAAGCCCGAATCAAACACCAAATTCTTCTATGCCGATGATAGCAACCGCCAGCTTGATTTTGAACTGGATGCTGCAGGTAAAGTGGTGAAGATATGGTTTGTGAATAATGAGCAGAGAGGAGAGATGAAAAAATTGTAGTGTGCTTTAAAAGAATTACCGCAGAGGCGCAGAGAGGGGGAGTTTCGCAGAGATTGTTCTCTCCGTACCTCTCTGTCTCTCCGCCTCCCCGGTGAAAAAACTAATCATTCAATCCCTTTCCCTTAAAAATCAGCGCTATACTTTTTTCAATCCTTGCCTCCCGTGTCTTCGATTGTTTCGGTGCAGAAAAATAAAGATAGTATCCTCTTTGCCGTCCCGGTGTTAGTGCATCAAAAGCTGCTTTCAATGCAGCCCCGCCTTTGCCGGATATTTTCTTTTTGAACTCTTCAACGATCGTGAATTCCCCAGGCTTTTTCAATTCCACTTTTAATCCTGCTTTTTCTACTGCAATGGCTTCTTTAATACAGGCTTTCAGTGCGGGTTCTTTTTTAATTACTTCACTCACATTCGTGAACCGCGCCTGTCGTGCTGCCTGTACATTCTTTGTTTGCTGAACAAGAATATGTTTTGGATCTTTTAATAAAGCCCCTTTAAAAAATAAAACCCCGCAATAGTCTTTGAACACGTGTATTAGAACAATGTTGTTTTTATCTTTACCCGACGAGGCGGGCAGGGTATAACAAGGGCATCCCCACTTCAGTACTTCTGTGAGCCCGCAACCAAGAACGATCATTCTTAGTAGGTTGATCTCTTTCTGCCACTTACCGGCTTTAAAATAAAAATCAACTTTTGGATTTAGAATAGCTTTTGTCATAGTAATTTTTTTTGGCCACAGAGGCACAGAAACACAGAAATTATTTCTTAGCCTCTGACTTTTCTCTGTGTTTCTGTGCCTCTGTGGCTATTAATAATTAATATTTATTCTTACTTAAACTCTTAATGATCCCCGAAATCCTCTTGCTGCATAATACGATTCTGCACCGTTGTGGTAAACAAAAATATGATCATAGCGGCGGTCACAAAAAATAGCGCCACCCAGTTTCCTGATAGCCTCCGGTGTTTTTATCCAGCTTGATGTTTTTGTATCAAAATTTCCAAGTTCCTGGAGTTGCCTGTATTCTTCTTCCGTTAAAATTTCAATACCCATGGAAGCAGCCATATCCATAGCGCTGTTTTTTGGTTTATTTTCTTTTCTTGCATCCAGTGACGCGCGGTCGTAGCAAAAGCTTCTGCGGCCTGCGGGGCTTTCAGCTGAACAATCATAAAAAATGAATTCGCCTGTTTTTTTATCATGGGTAACCACATCCGGCTCACCGCCGGTTGTTTCCATTTCATTGAGTGACCACAGCTTTTGATTATTTGATTTCATCTTTGCTTCTACTTTAGCCCATTCAATATTTTTATGGCGGGTTGTGTTTTTCTCAAAACGCGCTTTTAATGTGCTGAGGAGCTCTTGCTGTTGTTTGGAGGATAATTCTTTTTTCATTTTATTTCAGTTTACTTGCAACATCCTGCAACCTGTTATGTGCCCAATTAATACCCTTGGCAAAAGGCAATTGCAGCATTTGGTCCCTCAATGGTATTGATCTGTATATGGTATGTATCGTCAGTTTGCTGGTATCGTTGGTGAGCTTTTCAAATTCCAGGAACTCTATCTGCACTTCAAACGGAGAATTCTCCATTTCAAATGTTCGGGTGATCTTTTGGTCCGGAATAGTTTCATGTATCACACCATTGGCTTTAAACACTACTTTTCCTTCGGCATTCTTTGTTTCAAATGCGTAACTGCCGTGGTTTTTATTTTCTAGTTTCAGCACTTTTGTTCCCATCCATTGTTCCAATAACTCCGGTTCTGTGTAGGCTTTAAAAACCAATTCTACTGGCAGGTCAAATTCCCGAGTGATCGTAATTTCCTGTTTGCCGTCTTCGGCATGGATCTTTGTTTTCTGTTCCATGTTATTTGGTTTTATATTTTTTCATTACGGATTCCAGTCTGTTGAACCGGTCATCCCACATCTTGCGGAAGGGTTCAATGAACTCGGCTACTTTTTTCATTTTTTTTGGATTGAGGTGGTAATAGATCTCCCTGCCGTCCTGCTTTTGTTCCAGCAGTTCGCACTCGGTGAGTATTTGCAGGTGTTTTGAAACGGTTGGCCTGGCTGTGTCGAAGTTGGAGGCGATGGCGCCTGCTGTCATTGATTGTGTGGCCACCAGCAGGAGGATGGCCCTTCTGGTGGGGTCTGCTATGGCCTGGAATACATCTCGTCTTAGGTTCATTGTGTAGCTATTTGACTACAAATATATGTGTAGTTACTTAGCTACGCAAATTTATTGCGAGCCCATCCGCTGAATAGCGGAAAGGGGGGCGGCAATCTGTGTTCACACAGAGTCTCCTTCGGCTCAACAAGCAGCTTTGTAAATAAGAGCTATCATTTTTTAAGACAACATGATCTTTTGCAAATAGCCGAAGGGACTCTGTGGATTCCATGTTCTATGCTCATTGTTGCTTCAAAGTAGCTTCGTTGTATGCTCATCCTTGCTTCATTGTATGCTCAAAGTATGCTCATTCTTGCTTGTTTCTATAGTCATCAAAGCCTCATCAAGGCGTCATGAGAGCCTCATGAAAGGCTCGTTGTTGCTTCAGGAGGTGGACGGGCCTGCCTGAACGCAGAACTTGAGCACAGGTGCAATATACTATCGCCGGGAAGCAATAAATTTGAAAATGTAACGAAGAGTTAAGGGAGCTGGAACGAAACGGGGTTTACTGTGAACGAAACCGGGTCTGCTGTGAACGAACGGCTAAAAAACAGGCAATTTTGCTATCCGGATTTTCGTGTTTTGAGTATAGGTTGAGTATACCTTGAGTGAACGATGAGCGAAGGATGAGTATAGAACGAGGGAATCTGAGGCTATGGATTGAAGAAAGCAGGGGTGTCTTTAAGATATCAATTCAGTACTTTTATTTAAAGGTGTCAGGATGAGCGATGTAAAATTCATTGATGCGACTGGTTGGAATGAACTTTCTTGGTATAATAGTGGAGGTACTAGGGCAAAAAGAGTGCTACAATCCCCTGATAATAAGGAATGGTTTTTCAAATGCTCTGAAAAGAAAGAAGCAAAAGACGGCAAGCCTGCAAAATATTATCGCTTTGAGTTTTGGTCTGAAATACTAGCATACCAATTAGGGGAGCTACTAAAATTAGATGTTTTAAGATATGATGCCGCTATATATGCTGATCAAATTGGCTGTATTAGCGAAAACATGATTGTGACGGATAAAGAACAGTTGATAGAGGTTGGCCGGTTTATGACAGCAATCAATGATGAGTTTTCCCCGGAGATTAATCAAACCCGAAATCAGTATACATTTCAATTGTTGGACGATACGCTGAAGCACTTTGAGCTTTCAAAGTTCATGCATTTATTTTTTCAAACACTTTTGTTTGATGTGATCATTGGTAACACAGACAGGCACCAGGAAAATTGGGCCTTTATTGGCAAAACATCCTTTTTATCGAATGTTTTGGATCAACTTGAATCTCAAGCAAAAGAATTTAATAAAGGGCCTTCGATGCTTAAAAAAATATATCTGCGTTATGTCGAAAGAGATAAGAATGAATTGAAAAAGGAATTCAAGGAAATGAGGTTACAAGTCACGAATATTTTGAGGATGGCACCAATTTATGACAATGGCAGTTCCCTTCCCTGGCCAGAGAGCTGGCAGACGAAAGAGTGGAACAGTTATTGTATGATGAAGGTCAGTTGGCTAGGTATATTGAAAAGGGATTATGCGAGGTACATTGGAACAAGGAAAAGTTAAGTCATTTTGATTTAATCAAGAATCTGCTAAAATCACAGTATCTTCAAGAGGTAAAAAAGGCAGCTGATTTTCTGGATAATTGGAATGAAAATGCCATTATTGAAATTGTGAATAATATAGATGCTTCGGTACCGCAAGATTGGTCTCGCTATAAAATACCACAACAAAGAAAGGATTTGATTTCAAAACTTATATTTTTGCGGGCTAAAAAATTACAGGGATTATTACACTGATGGAATTCGATAAAATATATCTGGTTTGGCGAAAGGGCAGCGGCAACAACCGTCATGCTGTTGGTACACTTGAGAAACAGGTGGATGGCAGACATTTTTTTTCTTATTTGCCGGCAGCAATTGAGTTACAGAAAACAGAAGGATTTACGCCATATACCGAATTTCAGGATTTAAACAGGTCTTATAACGGAAATGTGGCTGAAGTTTTTGGACAAAGACTTACCAAATCAGATCGCCCTGATGTGGATTCTTTTTATAAATTTTGGGAAGTAGATGCTGATAAAGCAAATGATAAATTTTATCTCTTGGGTAAAACTCAGGGATTGGTTCCTACGGATAACTTTGAATTTTTAGCTGAGTATAAAATGCAGCCAGGCATTCATTTTCTTACAGAGCTTGCCGGGTTGTCTAAAAGACAACTGGAAAAAGGGTTATTACAAATAGGAGACACCTTGACCTTCGAAAAAGAGCCACAAAATGAGAAGGACAGGTATGCTGTAAAAGTATTTAAGAATGAAAAATTTGTGGGATATATTAAAAAATATCACAGTAAAATATTTTATGATGCCGGTGCAGATAAATTAAAACTATCAGTAAAAGCGCTAGATCAAAACGGCACTATTAAAAGAGTATTTATCAAAGTTTCTCTCTAAGTATTAATACTCTATTCCTATTCACAAAGTGAAATCACGGCAAATTAATCACGATAAGAGTTAAAGAGGACGTGCATTCATTATCAAGAATAATAAGTATGTTTTTGTGCCTTTTGTACCGCCAGAATTTGTCGGAATGTGGCCTCTAGAAAACAGAAATTATATCAATGCAAAGCGACATTATAATTTGGGAATTTATTAAGAATGTTGAACAACTAATTGAACATGAGGTATCTTCAAAATCCTTATTGCCAGCTAGCGAAGACGTATTTTATTGGAAGCATGAAAATTTGAAGTACACCAATCGTGGATTGGTCTCTGACTCAGGAGAGGGTATTATTGAAACAAGACAAAATTGGTTGGTAATTCAACATTACATAAGCAAGCTAATACGGGGTTGGGATAAAGCCTTTCAGCTTGAAGATGCACTTGCGAATCTTCGCTCAGGAGAAGAAGACCCACAAAAAATTGTATTATCCGTTTATTGGCAAATAGCCGGCGCCTATTTCTATTCAATTCCTGAAAAACGAGAAGCGGCATATAACCAAATTGTTCAGCGATTCATTAGAGATTTAGAAGGAGGCCCTCAAACAATCGCCATTAAAATAGAATTGACAGGAATTATACTTGAACCTGATAGCATTTTAATAAGTGAAACTTATTTGCTTAGAAAGCCAATCCGAGAAGATATTGAAGTACCTGTAGATATAACAAGTAGAGCTACTAGCATATATCAAAACAACTTTAAATGGCCAACAGCAATTCTTGAAGGATTGCTGCATAACGAACATATTAATCCTCAAGAACTTCAAGAAGACATAGATAAATTATTGATAGTACTGCGCCTTTGGAGTAGTGGTAACATTGATTTTTTGCGGTATACAATTTCTGGAGATCGAGTTGTTGGCGAACGACTTCAACACGGAATTAATAATGCTTATAAACAGTCAAGCGAATTAAGTTATTTAGTTCCTTCCAATAAAGAACGCGAATTTAAATCCTTTTTTAATGTATTATTTGCTATACTCCCATTAAATATGTATGGAAGTAAAAAAAATGAATCATCAATAACGATTGCCCTTGATAGATATACTGAAGCTGCTTGTGAAGCAGGCTCACTTGAACGAAAAATTACTAATATAATGATGGGTTTAGAAGCATTATTTTCGACTGACGGCGTAGAAATAGCATATAAACTTAGGCTTCGCGTAGCAAAATTTCTTTCTGTTTTTGATAAACCCGCTTTGCAAATGGCTGAACTTCTAAAAAAGGGATATGATATTCGAAGCAAATTTTCGCATGGATCCATATTAAAAATTAAAGAGAAAACAGAGTATACTAAGGATTCTCAATTTCTTGTGTCATTACTGGATATGCTTCGCCTGGCAATAGTTGCGTTTATTGTACTCAATTTAGAAAAAGAAGAAATTATACGCCTGCTAGATAAGGCAATGATCAATGACCAAGAAAATGAGAGATTAAACGAACTATCTGTAAAATTTGAAAAGAGAATGGGAGAAGGATTTCAAAAAGCGAATTTAAAGTAGATAATAAAAGTCATTTCATTTTTCTGTCCTCATCTCCGCCCTCCAAATATCATTGGCGAAGCCTTAAAGTTCATAATGCTTGAAGTGTTCTTTTCTCCGGCGCGGCAACCTTCACTTTCTGCAACTCTTCGCCTCGGTTCGTGTCCGCATGAACCGAAAAAGAGATCACTTCCCCCACAAAAAAACCCCAACATCACTGTTAAGGCCTTCCGTACTTCGGCATAATGATTTACAGTACTTGGCTCAATCAACTTAGGAGCTATTTGGTATATTTGGGAATAGGTTAAATATTATCTTATGGCACAAATTGAAATTGAAGTTGATGATGCTTTGGCAGCTAAATGGCGCACTATTTCAGTTAAATTGAAAAGCGAAATCGAGAGCTCGATAAATAAATATATTGAGATCATTTTAGATCAAGGTGAGGAAATAGATATTTTACCATTTTTAAATGAGTTGAGGGTCGGAATGAAAGCAAAAGGGCTTACTCAGGAAATACTTGATCACATTCTGAAAGAGTAGTATCAACCCACAAAAAAACCCCAACATCACTGTCGGGGTCTTCCGTGGTGTGGGGCGGGATTGAACCGCCGACACAAGGATTTTCAGTCCTTTGCTCTACCAACTGAGCTACCGCACCATCCCTTAAAGGGCTGCAAATATAAGAACCGGGGGCGTATCCCTGAAATCAAAATTCGCAATTCCCCGGCGTACGCGCAAACGCTATCACATCACGGATATTGGTCATCCCCGCTACAAACTGTACCATCCGCTCAAATCCCAATCCAAACCCGGCATGCGGCACCGTTCCAAAACGGCGGGTATCCAGGTACCAGCTCATCTCATCGGCAGGGATATGCATTTCCTTCATCCTTTCTTCCAATAAATGCAATCTCTCTTCACGCTGTGAGCCACCTACGATCTCACCTATTCCCGGCGCTAAAATATCCATGGCGGCTACCGTCTTTCCATCATCATTCTGCCGCATATAAAATGCCTTGATCTGTTTTGGATATCCCGTTACGATCACCGGCTTTTTAAAATGTTTCTCTACCAGGTATCTTTCATGTTCGCTCTGCAAATCAATTCCCCAGGCAACATCATACTTGAACTTTTTCTTTTTATAATGATTGCTCTCCAATAAAATAGAAATGGCTTCGGTATAAGTAATGCGCTCAAACGCATTCTCCAAAACAAAGTTGAGTTTTTCTATCAGCCCCAATTCATTGCGCTTGTCTTGCGGCAATTGCTTTTCTTCTTCTGCCAAACGCTGGTCAAGAAAATCAATGTCCTCGCGGTTATTGTCCATCACGTACTGAATTAAATATTTCATATACGATTCGGCAAGATTCATATTGTCTTCGAGATCATTGAATGCCACTTCGGGCTCTATCATCCAGAACTCTGCCAAATGGCGTGTGGTATTGGAATTCTCAGCGCGGAATGTTGGGCCAAATGTATAGACATCACTAAATGCCATCGCACCTAACTCACCTTCCAGCTGTCCGCTCACAGTGAGGTTGGTGCTCTTCCCAAAAAAATCTTCTTTAAAATTAATACTGCCGTCATCATTCTTTGGCGCATCGTTCAATGGCAATGTTGTTACACGAAACATTTCACCCGCACCTTCTGCATCACTGGCAGAAATGATGGGCGTATGCAAATAGACAAATCCTTTATCGTTAAAAAATTTATGCGTAGCAAATGCCAGTGAATGACGAACGCGGAACACAGCGCCAAAAGTATTCGTGCGCATGCGCAGGTGTGCGATCTCTCTTAAAAATTCAAGGCTGTGTTTTTTAGGCTGAAGCGGATATTTTTCTCCATCGCTATCACCTAATATTTCAACGGTCTTTGCTTTGATCTCTAATTTTTGTCCCTTGCCTAATGACTCCACCACAGCGCCAATCACTTTTAATGATGCGCCGGTAGTGATGCGTTTAATAGTGGCATCATCCAGTAAACCTAGCTCGGCCACTACCTGAATATTATGATTGGTACTGCCATCATTCAATGCTATAAATTGGTTGTTGCGGAAACTGCGCACCCAACCCATCACGGTCACTTCATTGACTGCTTGCCCTGCCTGAAGCAGTTCTTTGATCCTGGTCCTTTTGTTAAACATGGTTGCTTTATTTTCCTCTTCCCAATGCCCTGGGAAGGCTTGCAAAGATAAGCCAATGCCCCTTCTGAAAGGCATACTGGGAGTGAAAAGCAGGAAGGCCGCGCAGTGCATTCCCTTCAAAAAGCCTAAAAAGCACAAATTTTTCTTTTTTTCAGAAAATCTGCTGTAACATTGCAGTGGAAACAAAATTGGTTTGGCTCCCGAAGTTTCGGGATCAATCTCACAAACACACCAATTATCTCTTTTCCGCAATACCAACAAGACCAGGAAGATTTAAGTTTTCAACCTCTTAGACCCGGATTAAACTCAAACAAACTTTGAAATTTCTCTTATTTAATTGATCTTATGTACGACATTTCGCAATTGAACGACATGCTAATGCCTGAGTTGCTGGACATAGCCGAGCAACTGAGTATTCCTAATCCAAAGAAAACCGACAAGCAGGGTTTGATCTATAAGATACTGGATAGCCAGGCGGCATCGGGCGACGGCAAAGACGCGAAGAAAACGCGCGGCCGCAAACCGGCTACCGTAAAAACTTCCACGGCCAATGGCACCGAAGAAGCAGAAATAATGACGCCGGCGCCACAACAGGAAAAAGCCGGATCAAAACTGAAAGGCCGCAAACCTGTAAAAACAGTAGAAGAGCCGGAAGCAAAAATTGAGCAACTCGCACAGCAGATGTTGCAGGCCACTGAAAAAGATGGCAACACAAATACAGAAGAAGCTACTCCACCAAATAACGAAGGCGCACAACAGGGAGAACAACAGAACCAGCAGCGCCCCAATCCCCGCCGCGAACCGGCATTTAATATTGAATTTGATGGCGTGATCTCCGGCGAAGGAGTTTTGGAAATGATGCCCGATGGTTATGGTTTCTTACGTTCTTCAGATTATAATTATTTAAGCTCACCGGATGATGTATATGTTTCTCCATCTCAAATAAAATTATTTGGATTGAAAACGGGTGATACCGTTTCAGGATATGTACGCCCGCCAAAAGAAGGTGAAAAATATTTTGCTTTATTAAAAGTGGATGCGATCAATGGCAAGAGGCCCGATGAAGTGCGCGACCGCGTTCCGTTCGATTACCTCACACCGCTTTTCCCATTCCAGAAACTGAATTTATTTAATAGCCCAACCAATTTCAGCACACGTATCATCGACCTGTTCACTCCAATAGGAAAGGGGCAGCGCGGATTGATCGTGGCGCAACCAAAAGTGGGTAAGACGGTTTTATTGAAGGAAGTAGCGAACGCTATTGCAGCCAATCACCCAGAATGTTATTTGATGGTGGTGCTGATTGATGAACGCCCCGAAGAAGTTACCGATATGGAACGCAGTGTTCGTGCGGAAGTGATCGCTTCCACATTTGATGAACCTGCAGAAAAACATGTGAAGGTTTCAACCATCGCTTTACAGAAAGCAAAAAGACTGGTCGAGTGCGGGCATGATGTGGTGATCTTACTCGATTCCATTACGCGTCTCGCACGTGCACATAATACCGTTGCCCCGGCAAGCGGTAAAGTATTGAGTGGTGGTGTGGAAGCAAATGCCATGCAGAAACCAAAACAATTCTTTGGTGCAGCAAGAAAAATAGAATTTGGCGGATCATTGACCATCCTTGCAACAGCCCTTATCGAAACAGGATCCAAGATGGATGAAGTGATCTTTGAAGAGTTCAAGGGAACAGGTAATATGGAATTGGTGCTCGACAGGCGCCTCGCGAACCGTAGGGTATTCCCAGCCATTGACCTGGTGGGTTCTTCTACACGTCGTGATGATTTGTTATTAGACAAAGAAGTTTTACAAAGAATGAATATTCTGCGTTTGTACATCAATGATATGAATACCGAAGAAGCAATGAATGAATTGCTGAAACGTATGAGAGGTACAAAAGATAATGAGGAGTTTCTGGCGAGCATGAACAGGTAGGAGTTTCACCCCGCATATTGCGGGGCAGGCAGCAAAGAGGCAAAGAAAAGAAAGACGCAAAGAATTAATAAAACAAAAATCCCCCGACTTAATCGGGGGATTTTTTATTGGGCCAAAGAATTACCGCAGAGTCGCAGAGGCGGGGAGTTTCGCAGAGGAAACTTTCTCTGCGTGGCTCTCCGTCTCCCCGTCTCTGCGGTGAAAAAATTACTTCAACCACGTATCAAACAACTTCAATATTCTCTTATACTCATCTGTCCAGCTACTCGGCTCAACAAAGCCATGATCTTCTACAGGAAACACTGCCAGGTCCCAGTTGTCTTTTCCCAACTCAATTAATCGCTGATTCAAACGAACAGCATCCTGGAAATTTACATTCACATCCACCATACCATGGCAGATGAGTAAATGATTTTTTAGTCCGCTGGCAAAATTAATAGGAGAAGAACGTGCATACGCCAGGCTATCATTAAATGGTTCATTGAGAATGTTGGCAGTATAACCATGATTATAATGTGCCCAGTCGGTAACGGGCCGCAATGCAGCGCCGGCTTTAATTACATCGGGTTGAGTGAACATCGCCATCAATGTCATGAAGCCACCATAACTGCCACCATACATTCCAATACGACCCGGATCTATACCCATTTCTTTTACGAGATAATGTGCAGCATCTACTTCATCATCCAAATCTTTTCCACCCATAAAACGATAGATGCCTGTACGCCAATCGCGCCCATAACCTGCGCTGCCACGGTAATCAATATCAATAACAGTATAGCCTTTATCGGCCAATAAATTATTGAACATGTATTCGCGCGGGTAGTTGTTGCTCCACCAATAATCTACATTCTGCAGATAACCGGCGCCATGAACAAAGATCACAGCAGCTCCATTCTTCTTGCCGGGGGCGGGTTCAAAAACGCGGGAGTAGATCGGTTGGCCATCTCTTGCAGTGATCGTAAATATTTTTGTATCCCTCCATGGATAAGCTTTGAATGCATCGCTCATTGCTTTGTTCGTTACCTGTACCGGTTTTTTACCGGCTGCATTTTCCTGCACAAAAAGCTCTACCGGTTTATTAATATAAGAATAACGGTAAGCAATATATTTTTCATCAGGCGAAAGCGATACTTCATAACCACCGGTCATGTTCGTGATCTTTTCTTTACCGCTGCCATCTGTTTTAATGCGGTACCAGTTTTGTTTGCCGGGATGTTCTTCATTCGTTAGCAGGTAGAAGTTTTGTTTGTTCTTGCTTAAAATACAATCCTGCACTTCATACTTGCCTTGTGTGAGTTGTGATTTTGTGCCTGTGTTAATATTATAAGTATAGAGATGCGAGTAGCCACTTGCTTCGCTCTGAAAATAAACAGTGTTCTCATTCACCCATCCCATCCTGCCGCGGATGCCCGGGCCATCTATCCAGGCTTCATCACGCTGGCGGTCGATTGGTTTTAATCTTCCATTAGCAGCATCCAATTGCATGATCCACCTGTCTTTATTATCCTGTGAGCGAACATCAATTACAGCAGCTGTTCCACTTTCATTCCAAATGGCATTGCCAAAAGTTACAGGACGGGGAACAACTCTTCTATTCGCAAATTTTGCTGGATAATCTTTTGTATAATCAGGGGCATCTGTAATACCTGGGATAGAATCTGTTGGCACCATTGTCACCGTACCCGTTTCCATATCGTACACATAAAATTCAAAGCGGCCTATTGTATTGCCCACTTTTGTCCTTCCCGGGATATCTGTCGTGAATCCACTTTCTGTAACATAATCCGGAACGATTGTTGATTTTGATGCCGCTGTTGGCGCCTGGAATAAACGGTAGGTTACAAACCTTCCATCCGGGCTGATCTGTGCTCCCTGTAAGGTTTTATCGCCGATGCCAATTGTTTTTAAAGTATCTGCATCCCTATGTGTTTTATTATAAGCATCACGTAACTCTCTTTTATTTTTTCTTTGTGTTAATATATCAGATGTTGCCAATTGATTTTGACGAAGCCATTGTTCCTGTTGATTTCCGCCGCCTCCACCGCCTCCACCGTTGCCACCTGCTGCTTGTCCGCCACCGCCACCACCACCACGGTTTCCACCACCGCCGCGATTGCCACCACCACCACCAAATGCTGCCGGGCCACCGGCTGCAGGAGCTGCTGCCGCTGCTTCTGCGCGGAAATTGGTCAGTTGGTCAGTAATGCCCGTTTCCATATCCCATGCATATAAATTCTGGCTGCGCGAATAAACGACCCAGTTATTTTTTTCCACGAATCTTGGATTGCTTTCAAAATCTTCGGTGCGGGTAACACGTGTTGTTTTATTTGTCTTCAGGTCCAGTAAAAAAATATCACCACGATACGCATACACCACTTTTGTGTTCGTGCTGTTCGGCGTGCCATTATTAATAGCATTCATCAATTGCACTTCTGTTGGGTTTGCTTTTGATGGCTCCTTACCATTCAGCATAAAAGAATAGACAGAGTCAGCCGTTTTTTGTTCGGGGTTCCAGTTAAAGAAAACTGTTTTACTGTCAGTTGACCAGGATAGATTGCTTGGCGATGTGCCGATCCATTTCTGGTCCTGCATGATCTTTTCAACGGTCAGTGTCTGCGATGAAGCGCAGCAGCTAAGGGATACAAATAACAATAATAAAAATGTTCTCATGGATTGATGGTTTTGGAGGGATAAATCTAAGGGTTTCACGCAAAGACGCCAAGGAGCAAAGGCGCAAAGAATTTTCTTAGTCTGTTTTTTACCGCAGAGACGCAGAGGTTCGGTGAGTCAATTCTCTGCGTTCCTCTCCGCCTCCCTGTCTCCCCGGTAATTCTTTAGACAGTTTAAACGCATCGGCTAACCCAAGAAAAGCGCAGAGTTTTCGACTTTGAAAAATCGTACATCGTAAATCTAACATCGTACATTGACCTACTTCATCCAATCATACACAGCTACCACACTCATCCATCCCATTACACCAACCACCACCCATCCCGCAACTTGCATCCACAGCGGGTGTTTATAGCCTTTCATCAAACGTGTGCGGGTAGCTGCAATTAATACGATAGCCAATGCAATCGGTAATATCAATCCATTCAAAGCGCCCGCGAAGATGAGTAACTGCCGCGGTTTTCCTATAAAAACAAAAATGCAGGTAGATAATATAATAAAGATTGAGATACACAGCCTTTCATATTTCGCGAATATGGGATGGAATGTTTTGAAGAAAGAAACAGAAGTGTACGCTGCACCTACCACAGAAGATATCGCCGCGCTCCATAACACTACACCAAAAATACGGAAGCCAATATTTCCGGCAGCAAACTGAAACACACTTCCCGCAGGATTATCATGATCTAACACAGCACCATGTGAAAGTGCGCCTACCACTGCAAGAAATAAAATGCAACGCATCAATCCTGAAATAACAATGCCACTTATCGCGCTGCGATTTACTTGCGGGAGGCTTTCTTTTCCTTTGATTCCCGCATCGAGTAAACGGTGTGCACCGGAGAAAGTAATATATCCACCAACAGTTCCACCAACGATCGTAAGAATAGCCGCGGTGCTGATATGCTCCGGAATAAATGTGTGATGAATAGCTTGTAACAATGGCGGGTGCGCACTGAATGCAATAAATAATGTCAGCAATATTTTAATTGTGCCAAATAGCTTGGTAAAACCATCCAGCATCTTTACAATTTCTTTTATCCAGAAAAGGATCAATGCTACTACGCAACTGATGATGGCTCCTTCGCGGAATGAAATACCCGTCAGCACATTCAATCCCAATCCACATCCTGCAATGTTTCCAATATTAAAAGCAAAACCACCTAGTATGACAAGTACCGCCAAAAAATATCCTGCGCCAGGTAATAATTTATTCGAGAGGTCCTGCGCACGCAATTCACTTACAGATAAAATGCGCCAGGTATTTAATTGCGCACCAATATCAATCAAAAGTGAAAACAAGATCACAAAGCCAAAGCTCGTCATCAGTTGTTGCGTGAACACTGTTGTCTGCGTGAGAAAGCCCGGCCCGATAGATGAGTTCGCCATTAAAAACGCTGCGCCCAGTACCGGTCCCCCGATATGGCGAATGGAAGAGAAATTTTTAAACAGCTTTGATCTCAATCTTATTTTCTTTTAGTGATTGATGAATGGTCTTTGCAAAAGCAACTGCGTGTTTCCCGTCACCATGAATACAAATTGTTTCTGCGCTAATGGGAATTATTTTTTTGTTGATACTTGTTGCCGTTTGTTCCTTCACCATTTGCATTACTTGTTGTAATGATGTTTTTTCATCTTCTATCAATGCGCCCGGTTGTGAACGGGGAGTAAGGCTGCCATCGTTTTGGTAAGACCTGTCTGCAAATACTTCTGATGCAGTGGCAAGTCCCAGTTTTTTTGCTTCGCTGATCAAATAGGATCCACTCAATCCATATAATATTAAATTTTTATCTGCATGCTTTACTGCTTTCACGATAGTATTTGCAAGGGAAGGGTCTTTTGCAGCCATATTATATAAAGCGCCGTGTGGTTTTACATGATGTAAGTGGGTATGGAAAGAATGACAAAGGTCTTGCAGCATCAGGATTTGTACAAGTACCATATCATACACCAGTTCATTTGATAAATCCATTTCCTTTCTTCCAAAATTTTCTTTGTCGGCAAAGCCCGGGTGCGCACCAATGGTAACATGATTTTGCAAAGCCAGCCCGATGGTACGTTTCATGGTATCAGGATCCCCTGCATGGTATCCGCAGGCAATATTTGCGCTGCTGATAAAGGGCATCAGCAATGCATCGTTATCAAGGCCTTCGCCCATATCGCAGTTCAGGTCAATCCATGCCATGTTGGGATAAATATTCTTTCAAACGAAAGGTACAGGCATTTTGCAGTTGGTGCAAATGTTGGTGCTGTTGTAATAAAAGATTTTCCGCAGTTGCATGATCGGTAAGTTCAAATTGTATGGATTGATGGGCGTTTAACTGTGCCAGTCCAGCCATCTCTGCTGCGATCACATGCCCGATCTTTGGATAGCCACCGGTAGTTTGATGATCTGCCATCAGAATAATGATCTGCCCATCCGGTAATAATTGTATCGTTCCTTTTGTAACGGCAGAAGAAATGAGTTCTTCTGAATGATGAGTGGACAAAGCCTCACCTTTCATGCGATATCCCATGCGGTCGCTCTGCGGACTGATAACAAACTGTGAACCGGTAAATAATTTCTTTGAAGGCTCTTCCAGCCAGTTGTATTCTGCCCCGGCAAGAACACGATAAGTATTTGTTGATGGATAAAACTCTTTTGTATCTGCTTTCCAGTTTAATATGGCAGAGTCATTTTTACAAAGTGCAGGGCAATATTTTTTTGAGGAGCGGAAACTAAGTTCATCTTCTTTTTGTAATCGACTTCCTTCAAATCCACCTGCCGCTGCTTTTGTATTGGTACTATAACTGTTTAACCATTGGGGAAGATCAAAGCCGCCTCTTACAGAGAGGTAACATCTTGCGCCACTTACTATTTTCTTAAACTGAAGAACGCAATTTTTTTCTATAACAACAGGAGTGTTGATAGGGACATATATATCATTCACCATTGCACCAAGATCCGCGCCGCTTAACGCGATCAGTGCATCTTCGGTGAATAAAACAACTGAAGCGGGAAAATGAATTTCGATCACTGCATCATTCACATCATTGCCCACAAGAATGTTTGCTGTTTGCGCGGCAATAGTATCCATTGCACCGCCGGGGTTAATGCCCAGGTGCTGGAAACCGTAGCGGCCGGTATCCTGGATGGTGTCGGCGATGCCGTGTTTAATTATCCGAAGGCTCATTGTTTTAATTTTACCGCAGAGTCGCAGAGGCGGGGAGAAACGCAGAGAAAACTATTTAATCTCTGCGAAACTCTCCGTCTCCCCGCCCGAAACTTCGGGCTCTGCGGTGAAAAAATAATCAACCCATTCTCAGAAATTCTTCCATATCCACCGCCACAAATCTTACCTCATCTCCTGGTTTCAACAACACTGGATTATCTCTTTTTGCATCAAACATTTTTACCGGTGTACGGCCAATGATATTCCACCCACCCGGAGAATCAAGCGGGTAGATACCTGTTTGTTCACCTGCAATCCCTACACTTCCCGCAGGCACACGCGTACGAGGCTGCGCTCTGCGCGGGGTGGCAATGCTTTCATCCACCGATCCCATATATGCAAAGCCCGGTAAAAAACCGATCATATATACACGGTATGTTTTACTGCAATGCATTTGAATCACTGCATCGGTGCTCATATTTTTTTGTTGCGCCAGTTCATCTAGGTCCATTCCAAATGAAACATCATAGCAAACGGGTATCTCCAATATTCCTGTATTTGTTGTGGCTACTCCATCACATTCTGCAACAGCTTTTTCTATTTGTTGTTTTATGAATAGAAAGGCGGATGAGATACCAGGTTGTGCTCTTATTAATATGGCATCATAAATAACGCTAAGCGAAGAGTAAGCGGGGATAATATCTGTTACCCCGGTTATCTTTTTTTCCTGCAAGTAGTGGAAGAGGGATAATACAATATTGTTAATGCCTGCATCTATCTTTTTTCCAAATTCAATGGTGATGGCGCTCTCGCCAAGCGGGTAGATCTGGTATGAGAGAGAGAGGGGCATGCCCCAAGGTACACTAAAATAGAAAGTTGTAATAATGAAGAATTTTTACCGCAGAGACGGAGAGACAGAGAGTTCCGCAGAGGAATTCTCTGCGCCTCTCTCCGCCTCCGCGGCTCTGCGGTTATGCTTTTCTCAGCAACCAATACTGTCTCAAAGAAAAAATATGAAAACTATACGCCGCCACAACAAGAACACCCGGGATATAGATAAACGGAAACCTCGCCACCAAAGTATTCGCCGGTTCATTCATAAAATACCTGAAAGGCGTGGGGGCAGATAACATCGCGATCACAACAATATTCGCCAGCAATAGCAATCCTACAATATTATATACCAATACCGCATTTGACGCCGGATGCTTTGCTAAGTATTTTGCAACAGGTATCGCAAACAACCCGCTCAGTATATCAAAATTATATCCTTCAAAACTCATTTGTACCGGTAGTAATTTTTTGATAACGCAGATCAGCAGAAGAATCTCTACAAAAATTCTGAACGATTGAAAAGCAACTAACCAGGAAACGGGTGTCACTTTTAAAATAGTGGAGAATGATCTTGAAAAACTCAACAATATTATAAAAGGAAAAGGAACTATCATTGCCATTCCGATCCTCGGCGGGATCGCCATAAAATCGGAAAAGAAACCTTCGGCAGAAAGAACGCCAATAAAGGTTGACCATGCCGCAATAAAAAAAACAGCTTTGCTTAGATACGAAGCCATTTTATTTTTCTCCCATCCTGTTTTTAATAATGATTGTTGAAGCCCCAATAAAAAAATGATCATACATAGCACACAAAGTGCAGAGACCATAATGGAGGGGATGAGTGTGTTTTCCATGGCGCAGGGTTTTGGTTGAGGGGTGGACGGCACACAAAATTAGCAACCTTTTCTGTTTCACGCCCGCCTGAATGACTAGTCGGGCAGGCAAAGAGGCAAAGGAGCCAACCCCGATAAGTATCGGGGGCAAAGTAATTTCTTAGTGACCCCTCCTTTGTTTATCGGGCTCTATCATTTAAGAGGCCTAATTCAAACTAACTTGGCGCCTTATTCAACTTTGCTCCCGAAGTTTCGGGATTGGCGTGAAACCCCTATTTTTGCCGCTCATTTTTGACTCCTTAGCTCAGCTGGTTAGAGCTACTGACTCTTAATCAGTAGGTCCAGGGTTCGAGTCCCTGAGGGGTCACAGAATGGAAGGAAAGGTTTTAGCGGATTCGCTGAAGCCTTTTTTCTTTGGTGGGCATTGGCAAAAAAATTGGAAGTAAAATGATTCCTCCTATCGGGCAACTGAGCGGCAGAGGCGTAGATCGTCGCTTTATATTGATATAATAGTCTTTTTTACAGTATGCATGTTTTTAAAAAGCAAAGTTAATTAGTGTTAATAAAGTACAAACGCGGCAAACCGATTATGAGAGGTTATAGATACTCGCGTTTAAGTATGATCTTTATCAATCATTTTTCAAACATCATGACCACAAATTAAATGCTAACCCTTTTTCAGGGCCAACTGTAAATTTAAAATGTTGCCACACAAAGATTTTTATATAATAAATGGCTTCCCCGATTTTAGTAAAAACGGCTTTGATATACATGAATATAATGCCGCTTTTAAAATGAAAAACGTAACATATATCGATGATAGAATTTGAGAAAGGAGTTTGTGAGGTGATGTTGCTTGTAGGGATATCCATAGTAATTAAGACCAGGTCGCCATTATTATTAACACCCTGGATAAAAAAGCGGTGACCATTATCGTCCAAAATCAAATTGGGTATACTGGTTATTCCCTGGAAAGTTTTTATTATTGAATAGGCACCGGACTGGGTATTAACAGATATCAGCGAATAAACTCCGGCATTGACAATTAAGCCATATAAGATGTCGGCGGATTTGGAATATGACAATCCAGCTATACTGGAATTGGGTAACGCGAATTTGGTAAGTGTATTACCAGTTACCTCATCCAAGGCAATAAGATTAAAATTGGTTTGATCAGGGCCACCGGTAAAAATAAAACGCTTGTTTTTTTCGTCAATGGTAGTTAATTCAAACAGGAGGATATACTTTACCCCGGGGATACTATCGAGCTTGGTGTAATTTCCGCTGGATGGGTCAACAATTACCAGGTATTCGGTTTGAGATGATACCGGTAGTGTGTTACAAAGCAGTAAGAATGAAATACAAATGATCTTATAAAAACGATGTGTAAAGATCAGCATACTTTTTATTTTAGGAGTGCCTAAAAAATTTCCGCCAACCTTTAAAAGTACAAAAGCCCGTCAGCTATGCAGCGAACGAGCTTTATTTTCACATTTTATTGTGAGAGGGAAATATTCTAATGCGACTCAACCACCGCTTTCTTACTAACGATCCCCTTAATGATCCTGTAAACAGATGCAATAAGAAAGATACCACCCAGCACAGCAACAATAGAAGATCCCGCAGGGAAATCATACTTGAAAGAAAAGTTCAATCCAAAAAAGCCACCCAGCACACTGATCACCATCGCAATGATCAGAACACCAGCTTTATTTTTTGTTAGCATGATGGCAGATACCGCAGGAATGATCAAATAAGAAAAAACAGGGATCACACCATTGATCTTCACCGCAAATACAATGGCAAGTCCAATAGAAATATAAAATAAGAAATTCCAGACATTGAATATGCCTATCATGTGGTTGACGCCATGTTCAAATGATTCGGTGAGAGCGAAAAACTTTTTAAAGAATACGAGCTGAACAACAAGGATGGCGCCGAAGACAATTCCCAACGAAGAGATCTGTGACCAGCTCACAGATAAAATATTTCCAAACAATACTTCCTGTATATCAGAATCGCCATGCGCAGTTTTCGAAATAAGTAAGACCGTCAATGCAGAAGCAAACGCATAGAAGATACCAATGATCGCCTCCTGCTTCAAGCGCTTGTCGCGGATATTGATGAACGACATAAGCAATGCGCCCGATAAAGTAAATATCAATGGAATAGAAGTTACCCCGGTACCAATGAATGCTGCAAAAGCTACTCCCAGTGAGGATATCTGCCCCAGCGCCAGGTCAACAAAAACAATTCCACGGCCTACTACGTGAACACCCATGTAGGAGAGTAGTATCCCGGTGATCACTGCTGCCGCAAAGGCCTGCACCATAAAGGGTAACTGAAACATTTCGAACATAACAAACGGTTTTAAATTTAATAAATAGACCTCACCCAACCTCCGCCCGGCTGCGCCATTCGGACGGGCTCTCCGGGGGAGAGGGCTATGAGATCGTCCTTATTTAAGCGCATTCACCAACTGCTCAATATCATAATCAAACACATCAAAATAATTTTTTACAGTAGGAAAGGCGCCGGCAGAAGTAGCAAGCGATAAAACCTTTACACCTGTTTCTTTAGACACCACTTCAGACGAAGAGGTAGTAAAATAAGGTGATGAGATGATCACTTTTATTTTATCCGCCTTTACTTCCCTGATCACTTTTACTAATTGAGAAGGTGATGGTGGAATGCCCGGCTTAGGTTCCATGAAATCAACGATCACCAAACCAAACCTTCTTTCAAAATATACCCACTCATTATGATAAGCAATGATCTTGGTTCCTTTATACGGCGCCATCTTTGCTTCGAGCTCTTTTAATTTTGCATCCACTTTTCCAAAGAAGGCAGAAAGGTTTGCTTCATAATATGCTTTGTTGGCGGGATCTACTCTTTCCAAACCTTCGGCAATATTTCGTGCGATTACTTTTCCATTCAATGGATCAAGCCAGTAATGCGGGTTACCATAAATATGTATATCGCCCTCACCCCTGTTCAATGAAGACGGCACTTGTAACAAACCAACTCCTTCTGATGCATCTACATAACCTGGAGAACCTTTCTGGATCTTTGCATTTCTTGAACTGGAAAGCAACTGTGGCGACCAGCCCGTTTCAAGATCAAGTCCAACCGTAACAAAAAGATCTGCATTGGAAAGGCTGATAATATAACTGGGCTTGGGATCAACAAAATGCGGATTCTGGTAACCGGTGGCAATAGATTGAACAGATACTTTATTACCACCCACCATTTCTGCAATGCTTCTCAGGTCCATAGTCGTGGTTACTATTTTAATAGTACCTGCCTGTAAATTTGAAATGATGAGTAATGATGTGAAAATTGAAATGATATTTTTCATAATATAAGTATTCTATAATGGTTAAATTATAATGTAAGATATTTCGTTATTCATATTTTAATTACATGACTTTTATAGTTAAGTTCACCGCGGAGACAGGGAGACGGAGAGGTTCGCTGAGTTAAACTTCAGTACTCTATCAGCCCAATCATAACTATCTCTGCGTTTCTCTCCGTCTCAGCGGCTCTGCGGTAAATTTTTCTTCTTTACTAAAAAAATACCATAACCCTGTTTATGCATTTCAATATTGATGCGCCCCATGTGCACCGATCACAAATATCCAGCGTAGCCAGAACTGATTGAAATCGGGTAACACGTTTACTGTTGTATATTTTCCTTCGAACTCTATTTTCTGAAACTCTGTTGCCAGCCATCCCAGGCTTAATGAAAATGCCTGCTCTACAATGCTTCTGTCGTAAGGCTTCTGTGCATAATCGTAGCGGCCTGTCAGGAATGTGCGTTTGCCAACCTGTGATTCCACAAAAGAATACATACCAAATGAATTGGATGATTTGCTGGCAGAATACTTTGCATTGCTGTACAATAATTCTGTTTGCCAGGTAAGGGATTTGTAAGTATTTAACTGAACGGGTTTCCATTTATAAGTAAGATCAACGCCAGCCATATTTGTAACATTGGAAGAATCATTGGGGCCAGTAACACCCGACAATCCAAATTCAAGTGTTGCATTATCAGATAATGTAAAGAAGTTTTTTAGATGGCCGAGATAAACAAAGCGATTATTATCTCCGCGAAAAAAAGTAGGCGAAGCTTGTGCACCGGAAGTTGCCTGGAAAACAAGTTCCTGGTAAAAACCTTTGGTAGGCGTTAGCCAGCTCACTGAAAAACCTTCATCATTTAATCCTTCATCTTCACCAAAATAATTCACGATCGCATTGGGCAGGTCGATGAATGGCAGTGCATGCGGATGAGTTGGATTGATCTTGCCAAAGGCTTCCCTGAACTTCCCCACTTTCAATTGCAGTTTGGCGGGCAGCGCAAGCGTAGTGAGATAACCTTCTTCAACAGATGCGCCATACTGGTGGGTAATAGGGTCCCTTCCAAATGAAACAAAGAAATCGGCCCTGATATACGGGTCAACAACAGATTGAAACGACATTTCGGTCTCATCCAGGTATGCATCAAAATTTCTTTTTCCTGAACTGAGATACGACGAACGGAAATCAGCTACCACACCAATATCAGGATTGGCAGAAATACCCGACCGGGTTGTTTGCGGTGCAGGTTGTGCGGGTTGCATAGGTTGATTGGCAGATTGCAATAATTGCTGCTCTATTTTTTTCTGAAGAATAGAATCTGCTATGGCGGTGCTGTCGATTTTTTTCTGCGCGATGATCTCATTACTGAAAAGAACGGCGGTGAATAAGAGAATGACAGGAATTATTTTTTTGTATATAAATATTAAGTTCACGGGAATAGTTTCTTTTTTGAAAAAAAGGGTGCCGGCAAAAGCCAAGTGTTACATTAAGCAATAGCCGGAGGGCCGCGAAGAGAAGAGTAGTTCCCGGAAATAGAAGTAAAAGAAATATTCTTACAGGTATAAGAAGCAAAAGAAGTGAATACAGGAAAGGCCAATACATCCTGTGCGTGTATAAAAGCAGATTCGGCCACCAGGTTATCGCAATCACAATTATAACCTGCTGTTGTTACCTGATCAGGAGCGGTACTTGTTGTGCCTGCTCTTTTATCGGTATGGATTGCAAAAATATCATGCAACACCCTTTTTGGCATGATGCCAAATGAGAAAACGATCAGCATGAAGCCGGCCAGAAACCTTGATATGTAAGCGGACCTGAGCAAAATAGTGTCTTATGGCAGTAAACTTAGAACAAAAAAACCGAAACGGTGTTGCAAACGGGGAAGTTTTGCATGGGTTTCACCTAATTGTTCAGGCATAGTTAAAGTGACAATGCATTAATGTTCATCGTGAATGATCTGTACCAAGGGCTTTCTGCCCAGCCGCACCCTTGCCTTCCTGGGTATGATATCGGGTTTGATATATAAGATGAGTAAGACCAGTGAGGGAAAGATGAGGTATAATAATGTATCTATCCAAAGGCCCAAAAAGGTATTGACGCGTGCGTCATATGGATCGCTTGCATTGTAGCGCACAGGCACCAGGTCGCCGCGGTTATAACCGATATTCATAATGCCATCAAACCACACAGAATCTGCGCCTGCCTTAAAGCGGTAAACGGGGTGACGGCTTACGCCCTGCACTTCAATGGTGCGGCTATCGAACCACATTCTGCCAATGGTTGTTTTTGTGCCGGCCATCCATACCAGTTTTGGCACTACAAAGGGAAGGACGAATAGTAGAGCTAATAGAAGAAAAAAACGGTTGCGGCTGAAATGCATAGGGAAAGATAGAAAAAGGAAGGGCAAAAAAAAGTTAATACAGGTTTCACGAAATCCCCAATGTTATTCTTTGCCACAGAAACACAGAAGCACAGAGAAAAGGCTGGAATTAAGAAATTAACTCTGTGTTTCTGTGCCCGAAGCTTCGGGCTCTGTGGCTAAACCCATTTGCCGCAGGCAGGCCTTTAATGTCTACAACTTATTAAACACATCCATCCCCAATAATTTCACCTGCACTATTTTTCCATCTTTGTCTTTGATGATACCCAGAGAATAGAATTTTTCCTGGTTGAAAAAATAAGTATCTGTCTGTGGTTCAAGGTTGATCTCTTTGTTATCCCAAAGTTGTTTTAAAACAAGCCGGTTATCTTTTGCACTGAGTTGAATAATATTATCGGCATCGTCTTTCGACTGGTACTTCCCTTCAAATATTTTTAGCTCAGAAGTGGTAGGATGTATTTTATTGATCCTAATAAGACTGTCCCTTCGCATAGCAAATGCTTTGGTAATATTTCCCTTTTCATCTTTTATAAAAGATACGGTCTGCAACAGTTGTTGCTTATTGAAAAAATCCAATTCTGTTTGTGGTACAAAAACGATCTCACCACCATCCCCATGTTGTTTCAGCACCAATGTATTTCCCCTTACCATAAACTGTATAAAACTTTCCTTATCTCTTTTAAACTGGTATAAACCTTCAAATGGCTTTAACTGTTCGGGAGTATGCGCCATTTCTTCTTTTACTAACGGTTTATAATCCTTTGCTTTTGCCCACACACCATTATTCCCCAGCGATACACCCGTAATTGCGCCGGCAGGGTCTTTTGTGAATTTTGCACTGATAGGCCTGCCTTCATTTCCATCCTTACTTAAAAATTCCAACTCTGATTGCGGGGTGAAGATGATCTCCCTATTGTTCCATAGCATTTTCCCCTGGAGCATTTTTTCTTTTGCTGTGAATTGCAGGTACATTTCTTTGTTATCTGGATTTTGGAAATATCCTTCAACAGCTTTTAATTGTTCAGGGGTTAGTTGTGCGGCCGGTTTTTCTTCTGCCTGCGCATGCAGGAGCTGTACATTAAAAACATTGAAGAGAAAGAAAGAGATCATCAATACTTTGACCAGGCGGGCAGGAAATATGTGAAAAATTTTCATGGTAATTTATTTTATCCAAATAATATAAACAAGATACGAAAGCAGTAAGCCCAGTGCAGCCACTATCAAACCACTTGCTCTCTTGCGCTTAATATAAAGCAGCAGCAATATTCCACTCAGTGAAACAAGTGTAAGCAGTATGGCCGAAACATCTATGAACACAGACCAACCTGCGCCTGTATCACGGCCTTTGTGCAGGTCATTGATCAGTCCAATAAAACCCGCACTTATTTTAGTGACCTCATACGCGCCGGTACTGCGGTCGATGAATGCATCTGCTGCATAGCCGGGGCCTTTAAAAGAAATACCCAACTGCGAATCATCTATCCTGAAATCGCTTACCGCCGCTTTGATACCATTTGTTTTTCGCAGAAACTCAACTATCTCCAGTTTGGCGATCTTGTTAGTGTCAGGAGTATTTGTCCAGCCGGTATTCAGTTTCCCTTTTTCTATTGTAGTGTGGGGCTGCCCGCCAAACTTTTCTGCGTGATTTAGTGTTAACCCCGTCACAGCAAAAAAGAAAACGATCGCAAAGCTGATCATCGACAGGTAGATATGCAACCAGCGTATAAGCATGGAACTCTTGCGTTTCCATACGAAGAAGCGATGCTGTTTACCGGAATTATCTTTTGCTATGGCAGGTTTAGTTGCTCTTTTTTCTGTAGTCAAGGGATGCTGATGCTATTTCAATGTTTCCTGTAATATTGATTTGTTGTGGTGTTTTTTCATCCCACTCTATATCCTGCCTCATCAATTGATAAGTACCATGCTCACGGGAGGCTTCTATCTTAATGGTGTATTTACCGGGCTTTACCATATTCCCTTTATCATCTTTACCATCCCATTTCACAGAATATTTTCCGGCAGAACGTGTGGCGCTGGTGATGGATTTATGAAACTCTTTATCGCCGGTAAAAAGATCCCGGTATTTCAGGTACCATGATTTCAGTTCGTTCATATAACGTTCTTTTTCATGCCAGAGTGAGATGGCGCGAACAGGCGTATGGTTTTCGTCTTCCACCCATACAGCCACATAAGGCCTTTTGGCAAAATTCTGTTGCTGTGCGCTGATCTCCAGGTTGATCACCAATTCAAAATCATTTGCTTTGCCTGTCGTTACTTTTTTGGAAGAATTTGTTTTTGTAAGAGGGGTTTCTAAAGCAGCCCATCCCTTGCTTGCGATCCGTTCGCCGCTTCTGGTGATGATCAGGTATTCTGCCCCGGGTACAGTAGCCGCCAGCTTTACACTTTCAGAAGGGCTCATCACATTAAAAGCAGTTGCTAATGCGCCGGCATCTGTTGCATTGGGCGCTACCACTGTTGCGCTGAGAATATTATCTGCAGGCTGTCCGCTACGTGGATCAACAATATGAGAATACCAGTTGCCATTGATCAGTTCACCACGGCGATAGTTGCCACTTGTTGCCACTGCTTTATTGCTTACCAGCAGTTGGTCCATGGGCGCATCATTTTCTGCATCCGCTTTTGGATCGCTGATCTGTATGGTCTCGTCCAGGTTGCCGGATATTACCATATCGCCACCGATATTGATCACAATAGCGTTCAGCTTTCCCGCCTGCATGGCGATCTCTACTGCATGTTTAATAATATAAGTCTTCACAAAAGAATTCAGCATTAATGGCGCAGTGCTGAGATGTGTAGCGGTTTGATTGGCTGCATCCAGCTTCCAATGTATCTGCTGCACCTGTGCAACAGCGGTATTTATTTCTTCGGTGGTAGGGATGCGTCCCTTGGCAGCGGATTGTTTCCAGAGTTTGCTGACTACTTCTGCAGATGCGTCCAATGCACCATTGCTGCGTGTACGCCATTGGTCGAACATGTTCAGTACTTCAAATAATTCAGTAGATACATGAACAGCCTGGCCGGAGGTGCGGAACCATTTGCTGAATTCACTGTTGGCATCATACGCGCTCAGGATCTTTGCCATTCTTGTGATCTCTTGTTTAGCAGCTGCTTCGGCAACATTGGCATCCTTTTCTGAGAAGGCAGAAGCCTTAATTTCCATTGAAGTGCCTAATACATTCTCAAATCGAGAAACGTAGAGGTGAGTGGATTTTTTTGGTTTTGGTGAAGCATGTGTACTGCTGAGGCTTGTGAGCAGTAATACGGCGATCAGGCATGAAAATAATTTCATTGATAATGGTTTGGTTTGATAGTATAGGGTAACAACAGGTATTTCAGATGGCAGTGGCCAAATTTATTAATTCTTCTAATATGAGTATCGCTTATTCGGTAAGAATTTGTTAAGGAGGGGTGAAGATGGGGTTGGGATGGGTTTGCCATAAGGTTACTATGGCTTTGCCATGGCGTTAGGTAGGCGTTACTATACGGGAACAGCGAAGGACGAGCGAAGGATGACCGAAGGATGGGCGTAAGACGTGTAGAAAATACTTGTGATAAATACTTAGATAAATCGAGCAGCCTGCATTTTCCCTCGTTTTAGTTTTGCTTAAAAACTATGGCAAAAGTTAATAACAATATGCTGCTTCTTGGCCTAAGTGGTGCGCTGGGAGGTCAAGTTGTATACAAGCAATGGCGGGGTCAAACGATTCTCAGCAAGCTCCCGGATATGAGTGGTATTATTCCTTCTGCAGCGCAGATCAAATGTAGAGAAAAATTCACCAGGGCAAATGAGTTCGCCCAAAAAATTTTAAAAGATCCCATTGCAAGTAAAGCATACAAACCAAAGAAACACCAATCTCTTCAAAATTGTATTGTTAGTGTTTATATGAAGGCGCATGGTGATGAATAGTCAAACCCCTCGGGGTTTGCGCTAACTACGCCCTGTGATGATTTGCTCCGTCATTTCGAATCCCCGAATGAATAAACATGATATCTGTTACGGGTTTTTATTGAGGGGTGAGAAATCTTAACTTGATGATGACAACGTATAAATATATACTAATTTTTCAACGCGAGAGTTGCTATCACTTTAGTTTTTGAAATCTTTTTGATTTCACTCTTAAGATTAAAACTCCAGATAACTAAAAATTTACCATAGGCATAATAATCATCAGGCTCGGACTTGCTCGGTTTTAAATCTTGTCCCCATAAAAGTCCGTCAAGGAATCCTGAACCTTTAAAATCATTCTCATACTCAAAATAAAGAATAGAACCCTGATCACCTTTCTTGCCAAATGATTGAAAACTCTTTTTTACCACTTTACCTAAAAAAGATTCATATGAGTTTGTCATGTTATAAAATGAAGAGGCATGAGGAGTTACGCAAAGTAATTCTTCAGATTTAGAATAACCGGCAGGAATTTCATTGTCAGCCAGTTTTAAACTATCAATATTTTGTGCAAATGAAAAAATTGAGATGACAACAAACGAAATTGTCGATAATAGTTGCTTAAACATGATTGATTTTCTGATTTATAGATAGTACGCCAGCTCTTAAATATACGAAAAGAAAGTAATCACAATTTCATGATGCCGTTAAGATTTCTCACCCCTCAAGAATAATTCGTACATGATATCATGTTTATCCTTTCGGGGATTCCCCGCACTTGCGGGGCAGGCGAAATGACGGGCAAACGTAATCACTTCCCCATCCCATCCTGATACTTCTTCACATAATCCGCTACCGTTACCATCGGCGCAATCCATATATCTTTTTGATGCTCTGCGAGATAATGTATCAATTCACTATGTGCACCGGAGCTTACATTAATATTATGCCCGCCACCTACACCATGAAATAAAAACACTAAGAGTGTATGTGTTTCCATGGCTTTCTTAACCAGGTTGATCATGTAATCGCCGTTCTGTCCGCTGATCATATAACAATTAATATTATCCAGGTTCACTTTATCAATGGTGGGCATGCCAGCGCCCACGCCTCTTGCGCCGGAGAAATCTTTTCTCAATCCATTATAAAAAAGAGAGTCACCAATTTTGAGATCACCGCATGGATAAGCAAATGTTCTTTTGTCCTTGCCATCTATCGCTCTTAATAAAGTATTGTTGAGCCTTGCTTCATTCTCTGCACGCGCTACAGTGTATTTACTGAGATCATTATCGGGAGTTACAAAACCCCGGCCGGGCCTACTTCCATCACAGGGATGCATTAATGCGTGGTTGCCTAATTCATGTCCATTCGCTGCCATCTTTCTCCATTCACTCATGCGCTTGCTTAATACAGGCGATGAACCGATAATATAAAAAGTTCCCTTCAGCCCAAATGAATCCAACGCTGGCGCTACATGGTCAATATCAATATCTATTGCATCATCATACGTTAACACAACAGCACATGATTTGTTATTCCATGTCAGCGGTGTTTGCGCTTTTGTAAACGAAACAGCCAATATCGCGCAGCAAAAAAAGAGCAGTGTTTTCATATTACTTGGATGACGGTTTGATAAATTTATCGGCCCATTGAATAAAATATTTTACGTTAGGGGCATCCGTATGCCCGCCATCATGCTGGCGCCAGGCGAGTTCACCATCTAACATCCCAACATTTACTGCAGGCATTTTTTCTGTTTTATAATCATTGGAAACACCCAGGTCTTTTGCACCGAGTAATTTAAACACGGGGCCTGCAGCTATCGCAGCCATATATGATCCCTGGTGGTCTAACCATTTCGCATCACCTTTTTCAGGAACACCATAACTAACAAAAGTTAATCGCGGCGCACACATGGCAATGAGTTCATGTGAGTCAACAGGAATATCATTTGCATTCTTTGATCCAAAGCTTGCTTCTGATGCACCATACTTTATAAAATTTCCTGCCATCCAGTAATACTCGCCACCGGTAAGGCTTTCAACAGCTTCGCCCCAGTTCCTGCGATTTAATTTTGCACCGCCTTCACCTGATGAACCAATCAATACCATTTTAAATCTTTGTTCAAAAGCCATTGTTACCAAAGCCGCTTTTCCATAACGCGATACACCTTCAATCCCAACATTTTTGGCATCAATAGAAGGATCAGTTTCTAAATAATCCAACCCTCTTGCAGCACCCCAGGCCCATGCACGCAATGCGCCCCAATCATCTGGTTTGCGCGGTTGCCCTTTATTTACCAAGCCAATAATTCCTTTTGTTAAGCCAGCGCCGTTATCTGCTTGTATGCTTGCCGGGTCTATCAATACATAACCCCATCCATCAGCCAATAATTGTTGTGGAGTGGGCGGATCGCCCGCTGCGGCGGGTGCACCAAATCCAGGAAAAGTGGGAGTTGGCCTAACTACGATCTCATAAGCTGGGTACTGGTCAAACACTTCTTTTACTGCAGGGTCACTTTTAATAAGCATCTCTTTTAATGCAGCATTGATCTTATCGAAACCTTCTGCATTTGGTTGTGCGGGAGCGGGTAAGGCGGCTCTTCCAAACATCATTAATACAGGCACCGGCCCTTTTGCATTTGCAGGAACTACCACTGTCATGTTAATATCAACATTGATAGATGGTGCACCTGAATTGTCGACATGCCCTTTCAATTGTTTTGCAATGACAGGTGTTCTGCCAACAAATTCTTTATCAGTTACAAGAACTGTCCAGGTAACTTTCGGAATACTTTTTGGAAGTCGTCCGTAGACTTCGCGTTCCATATCTTCTACAATTTCGGGGCGGCGTTGTTTCCACCACATATCGGGTGTGGTTACTTTGGTTCCGTTTTTTAAAGTCATCACATCAGGAAGATTGGGAAACGGATTGGCCAATGATTCATCATAGTTGGCATGATTGGGTGCCTTCTCATCTCCACTCGGCCCGGGACGAAGTTTTTTAACTCCTAACTGGTCCATCATATTCTGGTGGTCCTGTTCGGCGGTAAAAGTTACAGGGGCTTTTCCCTGTTGCGCATTCATTTGCGCAGATATCAATACAAATAATACACTGAGGATCTTTTTCATTATGGTCTTATTTTATTTATCAGAACTTTCAAATGGTGATGCGGGCAATCCTTCTTTATTATACAAATTCGCGCCTTCGGGATTATCGGCCCAGGCATAGCGAACAAATTGCGGGTGATCAATTCCATCAGCCCAAACAATTACCTTATCGCCATCAATGGTTGCTTTTGCCCATACAAATTTTTTATCTGCACCGGCAATAGAAAAATAATACAAATCACCAGTGCCTTTTATCATCAGTCCGCTACCAATATTGGTGAAGCTGAGAATAATTTTATTGCCGTCAATTTTTTGGGATTGATAGAGAGGCCCTGAGTACACAATATTTTCTCCATAAGCCAGGTGCCTTCCACCCAATGCGAGACGCTCGCCCACATCTTTTTTATTTAATGGATGAATATCATTCCATTCACCTGCATCTATTACAACAGCCATTGCAGTATTGGGAACTGAAAGAGATTTTCTCTGTCCATCACGTAATTGCGCCCACTGGCTTTCAGACGGAGAATAATCCACTTCCATAAAATTTGGCAACTGAACATATAAGAAAGGCAATACGCCTTGCTGCCATTTGGCCCTCCAGTCGTTGATCAATGCAGGCAATAAATATTGATACTCATCAGCCTTGCCTGAGTTGGTTTCGCCCTGGTACCAGAGAAAACCTTTCACACCATAATTAATAGCAGGTGCCACCATGGTATTATATAAACCTGTTGGAGAATTTTGTTGTGATGGAACTCCACCACCGCCTCCGCCTCCCGGCGGGCCACCACCGCGTTGCAGCACTTGCCCCACTTTATATTGCCAGTCGCCACGCAGGTCAATTTTTTCTCCGCCGGCTAATATGAAATAAGGTTTGTCGGGAACGAATCCTCCTTTGCCTGCGGTATTGACAACTTTTACAACGATGATATTTTTACCGGGCTTTAATCTTCCTATCGGCAGATCATATCTTCTTGGTGGATATTGATAAGTGATATTTCCTGCAAGTACACCATTCACATAAACAAAATCAGCATCAACAATTCTTCCCATAAATATTTTGGCGGGGATGCCTGTCATGGAAGCGGGCACATCAATTTCTTTTCTAAACCAAACAGTGCCATTCAATCCTTTTACACCCTGGTCGGCCCAGTAGCCCGGCAGCCAGAATTTATGCCATCCTTCAGGAACATAATCCACATCAAACCATGTTTTCGGCCCGCTAACGCCCATGTCGGGATTGGCTGCAGGCCTTGCTGCACCAGGGTTTGGGGGTGGCCTGCGGTTCATCCTATTCAGAAAAGCAGTATCCCTGAATCTTTCCACAACACTTTCATATTGAGGAAATGGTTTGATGCCATCTTCACTGATCCATGCTTCAATAGGTGTTCCGCCAACACTTGAGTTAATAAGGCCAATGGGAATATGGTATTTCTGGTAGATCTGTCTTGCAAAAAAATAAGAGGCGGCTCCAAAGGTTAACACATTCTCAGGGTTTGCAGCTATCCATTTTCCCGGTGGAAGATCATCATGAATTTTTGTTGCATCAGCAAGAGTGGGAATAAAAAAATTTCTTATCTGCGGATAATTGGCTGAGCCAATATCATCAGGATATTTTTCCTTCACCCTTTCCATATTGATTACCATATTGGATTGGCCTGAGCAAAACCATACATCACCTATCAATATATCTTTAATGGTTATTTCGTTGTTGCCTTTGATCGTCATCGTGAAAGGCCCGCCGGCGCTCATTGCCGGGAGGGTCACCATCCACTTGCCATCGGCACCGGTAACAGTGTTTGCTTTTTGATTGTTGAAGTTGACGTTTACTTTTTCATTAGGATCTGCCCATCCCCATATTTTTAATTTGATATCTCTTTGCAATACCATTCCATCGCTAACTAAGGTTGGCAATTTGATGTCAGCTTTCGCGGAGAATGAAACAAACAGCATCAGAAGGGCACAAACTGCTTTTGTAAACAGGGTTCTTTTTTTCATATTGACGAGTGTATGTGAAAAAATAAGAAATAAAAATGAAACACAAATCTTTAAAGAAAGGCATACAGTCTATAAAAATTCCTTTGCAACAATGGGGAATGCAGCAGGGGAAAGCCTTTCCTCGCCTATTAAAGATTGAGTTGCTGCAACAAAATAGAAAGTTGTAATTGCCACCAAACCCCGAGGGTTTTGATAATAGGGTAGATCAATTACCTGCGTTGCCAGATGCCTGGGAAAGTGGCGCTGTAAAGGGTTTGGTGGCAAGAGGAAATTTTGTAGTGGATATTGAATGGAAAGCAGGTAGAATGACAATTGCTCATTTACTTTCTAGAAATGGTGGGCTTTGTACTGTCAGGAATAACCAGCCATTTACTGTAAAAGGGATCAATATAAGATGTGTCAGATCAAATATTGGCTTCACACTAACCTTCTCTTCTGAAAAAGGTAAAAGCTATGAACTGACAAGAGAATAAATGCATAGCTAACACTTTTTTAAATTCCGTATCTTGGTTGGCTAAAATTTTCTGTGAATGATCGCTGAACCATCTTATGTGATAGGAGTTGATTATGGAACTGATTCTGTCCGCTCCATACTTGTCAACACCGCCGATGGATACGAAGTTGCCTCCTCCATATTTTATTATCCCCGCTGGAAAGATGGATTGTATTGTAATGCCTCGCGCAACCAGTTTCGCCAGCATCCATTGGATTATGTAGAAGGATTGGAACATACTATTAAAGAATGCTTGCATAAAGTGGGAACAACCATCGCCAAACAGGTAAAAGGAATATCGGTTGATACAACAGGCTCAACGCCGGTAGCTGTAGATGCTTCAGGAACGCCGCTGGCATTGTTACCGGGGTTTGAACACAACCCCAATGCCATGTTTGTTTTATGGAAGGACCATAGCTCTGTAAATGAGGCCATGGAACTCAATGCACATGCCGCTAAACAAAAGATCAATCATTTACAATTCGTTGGAGGCATCTATTCTTCCGAATGGTTTTGGGCAAAACTTTTGCATGTGTTGAGAGAAGATACTACAGTAAGAAATGCATGTGCTTCATGGGTAGAGCATTGTGATTGGATCCCATTTTTGCTGACAGGCGGAACAGATGTCCATTCTATGAAACGCGGTGTTTGTTCTGCCGGGCATAAATCATTATGGGCAGAAGAATTTGACGGATTGCCACCAGATGATTTTTTCAGTTCATGGGATGTATTGCTGAAAGGCTTCACAAAAAAATTATTTACACATACTTATACTTCTGATCAGCCTGCAGGTTATTTATCAAAAGAATGGTCAGAGCGTTTGGGTTTGACTGAACAAGTAATTGTAGGTGTTGGCGCATTCGATGCGCACATGGGTGCAGTAGGTGGACAAATTGAGCCCTATCATTTAAGTAAAGTGATGGGCACTTCCACCTGCGATATGCTGGTGGCGCCACTTGCAGAAGTAAAAGGAAAATTAGTAAAAGGTATCTGCGGCCAGGTTCCCGGTTCTATTATTCCGGGAATGATGGGAATGGAAGCAGGGCAATCTGCTTTTGGCGATGCTTATGCATGGTTCAGGGATATACTTGCATGGCCACTGCAAAATATTTTACAGGATCCATCGCTTCAAAAAGAAATAACAGATAAGATCATTTCTCAGTTATCTTCTCATGCTGCTCTTTTGCCCATTGATGAAAAAGATGAATTAGCAGTTGACTGGTTGAATGGAAGAAGAACGCCCGATGCCAACCAATTATTAAAAGGAGGATTTACCGGACTGAGCCTGGGAACTGACGCGCCCAAAATGTTCAAGGCTTTGGTGGAAGCCACTTGCTTTGGGGCAAAGAAAATAGTGGACAGGTTTAATGACGAAGGGATTCCAGTAAAAGGATTGATAGGTTTGGGAGGAGTGGCAAGAAAATCGCCTTTCATTATGCAGATGATGGCAGATATTATGAATATGAAAATACGGATCCATAAAAGCGAACAGACCTGTGCTCTGGGCGCAGCAATGTTTGCAGCAACTGCATCCGGGGTATATAAAAAAGTGGAAGATGCGATGCAGGCAATGGGGCAAGGGTTTGACATGGAATACATACCCAATGCCGAAAAAGCAAGTATCTATGCAAAACGCTACGAACAATATACTTTGTTGGGTAACTTTATCGAACAACAAAACTGATCAATGAGTAAATACGAGGCAATACAAGAGCAGGCTTACGATGCTAACATGCAATTACCTGAATTAGGCCTCGTGCTTTTTACGTTTGGCAATGTGAGTGCTGCCGACAGAAATGCTGGTGTATTCGCCATCAAGCCAAGCGGGGTGGCATATAAAGAATTGTCGCCCGATAAAATGGTGATCATAGATTTTGATGGTATCACCGTTGAAGGAAAACTGCGGCCTTCATCAGACACAAAAACACATGCCGTATTATATAAGCATTGGGAAAATATTGGTGGTATCTCTCATACCCATTCCACTTATGCCACTGCCTGGGCACAAAGTTTAAGAGATATTCCTGTTTATGGAACCACGCATGCAGACCATACCACATTTGATATTCCCTGTGCACCGCCTATGCATGATGATATGATCAAAGGTGATTATGAATACCAGACAGGTTTCCAGATCATGGATTGTTTGAAAGAAAAAAAATTAAGCCATAAGGATATAGAAATGATTTTGGTGGGAAACCATGCACCTTTTACATGGGGCGCTACCGCTGCAAAAGCAGTCTACAATAGTGCTGTATTGGAATCCATTGCAGAGATGGCTTACCTAACAGAACAGATCAGGCACGACGCGCCGAAACTAAAGGAAGCACTCATAAAAAAACATTTTGAAAGAAAGCACGGCCCCGACTCTTATTATGGGCAGTAGATTTTTAATGGATAGCATAAATAAATAAAAAATGACAGATCTCAAAAAATTAGAAGTATGGTTTATCACGGGTACCCATCATTTATATGGCGATAAGGCATTGAAACAGGTAGCTGAACATTCTCAGGAGATCGCTTCGTCGTTGAATGCAGCAAAGCAAATTCCGGTACAGGTATTACACCAGCCTATCGCTGCATCAGAAGAAGAGATCTATGCGCTTTTCAGCAAAGCGAACGGAGCGGCAAATTGTATTGGTGTGATCACATGGATGCATACATTTTCTCCTGCAAAAATGTGGATCAACGGATTGAAAATATTAAATAAGCCATTATTACATTTTCATACACAATTCAACCGCGATATTCCATGGAGCACCATTGATATGGACTTTATGAACCTGAACCAAAGTGCGCACGGCGACAGGGAATTTGGATTTATCATGAGCCGCATGAGATTGAACAGGAAAGTAGTGGTAGGGCATTGGCAGGATGAAGAATCATTAGGAAAAATAAACGCCTGGGCAAGATCAGCAGCGGGATGGAACGATTGGCAGGGTGCCAAGTTTGTACGCTTTGGAGATAACATGCGTAATGTAGCAGTAACAGAAGGAGATAAAGTAGAAGCTAATATTCAATTTGGATATTCTGTAAACACGTATGGTGTAGGCGACCTGGTGAAAGTGATCAATGCAGTAAGCGATGCTTCAATTGATAAGTTAGTAAAAGAATATGCGGACAGTTATGTGTTGATGCCATCATTATTAAAAGGAGGAGAACAACATGCATCACTCCGCGAAGCCGCAAAGATCGAGATAGGCTTGCAGGCATTTCTCGAAGATGGAAATTATAAAGGGTTCACAGATACTTTTGAAGACCTGCATGGATTGGTTCAATTGCCAGGTATATCCGTACAACGCCTCATGAATAAAGGATATGGTTTTGCAGGAGAAGGCGATTGGAAAACAGTGGCATTGGTGCGGGCAATGAAAACAATGGGAAGCGGATTAAAAGGCGGCAATTCTTTCATGGAAGATTATACTTATCATTTTGATCCAAATAACAGGCTAGTGCTTGGCGCACACATGCTTGAAATATGCGAATCCATTGCAGATGCAAAACCATCTTGTGAAATTCATCCATTGGGAATTGGCGGCAAAGCTGATCCGGTGAGACTGGTATTTAATTCTGCTCCCGGCCCAGCGATCAATGCAGCTATGATGGATATGGGCAACCGTTTCCGTTTACTGGTGAATGAAGTATTGGCAGTAACTCCTTTGCAGCCTTTGCCAAAGCTGCCTGTGGCAAGGGTTCTATGGAAACCATATCCAAATATGCACCTGGGTTGCGCAGCGTGGATACTGGCTGGCGGCGCGCACCATACTTGTTATAGCCAGAACCTTACGACAGAACATATGCAGGACTTTGCTGAAATGGCGGGTATAGAATATTTACTCATTGGCAAAGACACAAATCTGTACCAATTCAAAAATGAGTTGAAATGGAATGATGCGTCGTATAAATAAATCTTAAGGAAGTTGATATAATTTTACAGTGTTGATCTGTTTGTATCAACGATCTCTTTGACCTTGGCTTCTAATATTTTTTTATCTGGCAGATAAAGTTGATACTTCGAGATGAATATTTTATTGGAAAGACCACCTGTTGCGTATCTGACTAAGAATTCGTGTTTGTCCGCCGCGATAATAATTCCAATAGGCTCGTTGTCGCTCTCTGAACTTTCCTCCTCTTTAAAATAATTCAGATATAGATTCATTTGCCCTATATCGCCATGTTTTACTTTACTTGTTTTGAGATCAATCAAAACAAAACATTTCAGGATGCGATGATAGAAGACCAGGTCTATGAACATGTGCTCATTATCAACCGTTATTTTATATTGCCGTGCAATAAATGAAAATCCCTTGCCTAATTCTAATAAAAACTGCTGCAGGTTGTCAATAAGTTTTTTTTCCAGGCCATGCTCCTTAATAATGCTGCCGTTGGAGATATTTAAGAACTCAAATACATAGGGGTCTTTGATCACATCATTCGAACGTCTTGAGTTTTGCCCTTTTTCTGATAAGGCCAATATTCCCTTTTTGTTTTTACTGAGCGCTAAACGATGAAATAATGAGGAATCAATCTGACGTTTCATTTCACGAAAACTCCAATTTTCTTTAATACTTTGTTGTTCATAGAAGCTTCTAGCCAGATCATCTGAAACCGTCAGTAATTCTGCATAATGGCTCCAGCTTAAAGATTTGCCAGACAGTGTCTGGCTTTTTTGAAATTTTCCAGACATTGTCTGGAATTTTGGATATTTTATATAAAACAGTCGCATCAATTGTAGATTCGAACGGCTGAACCCTTTGCCAAATCTCATCTTTAAATCTGTAGAGAGCGTTGCAAGCAACTCGCTTCCATATTCAGCGCGCTCATTACCATGTTGCTCAAATTCAACAATATGCCTGCCAATCTCCCAGTTAGCAATTATTAATTCTGTATTGATTGCTTTTACGGCATTCTCTCTTGCTTTTTGCAAGGTAGAACCAATAGTATCGAGTAATTTATAATATTTATTTCTGGTACGCCTCATTTAAACTGGCAAAATAACATTACTCAGGCACCTGAAAAAGGAAGAAATAACATCAATTAATACTGCGTATTTATCGCTTTCTAGTTTTTATAAATGGAATATGACATAGCGCCATCGATTGCGTAAAATCCTCATTGCACATAGCAAATACATCAATTCCCTTTCTACCTTTATAGCAATAATACCCAACGAAACTTGCCCACTATGAAAACAGGTATAACACTTGTCTGTTTATTTTTTCTGCTGGCATCTCACGCACAAAAAAATCAGCATACGGAATATAAAGTAATTGACACCGCTTCTTTCCAGAACAGTGCCCACCATTGGTATGATATTTTTGATGATGGAAATGTTGTTAATGCTGTTCCCAATCAACCCAAATACAAAGCCACCGAACTCACAAACATCGCCGATAATATATTGCTTTATCAAAAAACAAATGGTGGATGGCCCAAGAATTATGATATGCGTGCCATTCTCACTGAAGAGCAAAAGCAAAAACTGTTGGCTGTAAAAAATACAACGAATACCACTTTCGATAACAGCACTACTCACTCGCACGTTGCCTGCCTTGCCAATGTGTATCATGTTACTAAACTGGAAAAATATAAAACCGCTTGCCTCGCTGGAATTGATTTTATGCTTGCTTCTCAATATGAAAATGGCGGATGGCCGCAATATTTTCCACTCGAAAAAAATTACAGCAGGGATGTTACTTACAATGATGATGTGATGACAGGCATTATGATAGTCTTCATGGATGTATTGAATGGCGAACCCCAATATTCTTTTATTGATGCGGCAAGGCGAGAAAAAATAAAAGCAGCTTTTAAAAATGGTATGGCCTGTATCATGAAAATGCAACTGAACGATGGCGGTAAACTTACCGCCTGGTGCCAGCAATATGATGAAGTGAACCTACAGCCCGCCTGGGCAAGGGCTTATGAAATGCCATCTATCTGTAATAATGAAAGCGCAGGTGTAGTATTGTTTTTAATGAGCATTAACAAGCCTTCGCCAGAGATCATCAATTCTATTCAGAATGCAGTAAGATGGTTTGAGGATTCTAAAATTCATGGCATTCGCGTAAAAACAATTGCTGCCGAACCCATCAAATACAAATTCCGATTTTCAAAAACAGACAGGGTAGTGGTAAATGATTCTCTTGCACCTCCTATCTGGACACGCTATTATGAATTGGGAACCCGCAGGCCCATATTCTGTAACCGCGACAGTAAAGTTGTGTATTCACTCGCCGAAGTAGACAGGGAAAGGCGGGATGGTTATGGCTGGTATACTTATGCTCCGCAGGAAGTATTGAATAAGTACCCGGAATGGCAACAGCAATGGGCAACAGGAAAAAATGTATTAAAGTGATTACAATCCTAAAATTTTTTAATCCTACGAATCCTAATACAGACAACTATACGCGTTTTATCTCCGCTCCAAGCGCTTTCAAGCGCGTATCTATATATTGATACCCCCTATCTATCTGTTCAATATTTTGTATCGTGCTTTTGCCATCAGCACTCAATGCAGCAATCAGTAAAGCAACGCCTGCACGGATATCCGGGCTGCTCATAGTAATGCCACGTAAATTATTTTTCCTTCCAAGTCCAATGACTGTTGCGCGATGCGGATCACATAAAATGATCTGCGCGCCCATATCAATCAATTTGTCAACAAAGAACAAGCGGCTTTCAAACATTTTCTGGTGAACCAATACACTTCCTCTTGCCTGCGTAGCAACTACCAATACAATGCTTAGCAGGTCGGGGGTAAAGCCTGGCCAGGGATGATCATAGATAGTGAGTACACTTCCATCTAAAAAAGATTGTATCTCATATACATCCTGTGAAGGAATATAAATATCATCACCCTGTATCTTGAATTGAATACCCAGTTGTTCAAACTTTTCAGGAATCACACCCAGGTGTTGAACACCTGCATTCTTAATTGTTATCTCTCCCTGTGTCATGGCAGCGAGACCGATAAAACTTCCCACTTCAATCATATCGGGCAGTAGCTTGTGTTCTGTACCTCTTAACTTTTCTACACCGTCAATCACTAATCGATTGCTGCCAATGCCACTGATCTTTGCGCCCATTCTGCAAAGCATATTACATAACTGTTGCACATAAGGTTCGCAGGCGGCATTATAAATAGTAGTAGTTCCTTCGGCCATCACTGCAGCCATTACAATATTTGCGGTGCCGGTAACAGAAGGCTCATCTAATAAAATAAATGCACCTTTTAGTTGTGGGGAACTGAGTTTAAAGAAATGCAGTTCATCATTGTATTCAGATATCGCTCCTAATTTTTCGAAACCAATGATATGTGTATCCAATCTCCTTCGGCCTATCTTATCGCCGCCGGGTTTTGGCATATATGCTGTTTTAAACCTTGCCAGCATAGGCCCAGCCAGCATCACACTGCCGCGCAGCATACCCCCTTTTTTTCTGAATGCTTCTGATGCCAGGTAATCTATGTTCACATCATCTGCCTGAAAAATACATGTGTGCCTGTCAACACGTTCTGTTTTCACACCCATTTCCTGCAACAGGTCGATCAATAAATTCACATCAAGAATATCCGGGATATTGGTGATAGTAATTTTATCAGCAGTCAATAAAACAGCGGACAGTACCTGCAATGCTTCATTCTTTGCTCCCTGCGGGGTGATCTCGCCCTTCAGTTTTTTACCACCAATGACTTCAAAAGATGACATGGGAAATGATTTGACTCAACGAATATAGGACGCAAAGTATTCCTCTGTGTTTCTGTTCCCGAAACTTCGGGATCTGTGGCTAATAAAAAACTGATTTATTTAAGGCATTCTAAAAACAAAAAAGACACCCTGTCCAGGATGTCTTTTGATAGAAATATGATCTATTCTAATAACGTTTTTTAAAATTGCGGTTATTGTTGTTGCGGGTGTCGAATGCGCCGCCGGTATTGCCGCCGCGGTTATCTCTTCCACCACCATTATTATTTCTGTTGTTGCCACCACCGCCACCACGATTATCGCGGCTACCACCTGTATTGCGGTTATCCCTTCCACCTCTTCCTCCAAAATTCTGCCTGCGCCCGCCACTACCAGTCCTGCTGTACTCATCCCTTTCAAAGTTCTGGTTGCGGTGTTTAATATATGGTGTAGCGCTGAATTCAAGTTGCCCGCCGGTGATGCTGTTCAGCTCGGTACGAATGGTATCATCATGCACCAGTTCTTTATGCCAGTTGCTGTATGCCAACTTCATATAATATGCAATTGCATTTGCAAAGCCCACTTTCTTTTCTGCATCTTCTTCTTTCAATGCTTTATCAATTACCACTTCCAGGTTCTTTCCTAAATGAGAATATTTTGGATAGCGCCTCGGATACGGTAATGGATCAGGCTTCGCTTTGTAAGTTTCTTTTTGTGGGATAGGATATGGGCTGTCAACATCCAGCTTAAAATCACTGATAAAGAAAAGATGATCCCACAGCATGTGGCGGAAATCCTCCACGTTGCGAAGATGCGGGTTCAGGAATCCCATCAGTTCTATGATCACCTTTGTTTGCTGGTTGCGTTTATCGCGGTCCTCTACCGTCAAAAGGTATTCCACCATCTTCTGGATATGGCGGCCATACTCCTTCATACCCAAATAATTCCGCGACGTATTGTATTCCATATTCTCGAATGCCATGAAGGCAAATATAAGCATTACCCGCTAGACCGCACTTTTCGACCCTTTTTCTATTGCTGGGCTTTTTGACTTTGAGAACCGGAAACTGGCAACTAGCAACCAGTAACCGGCTCTTGCTTATCTTCGCCTAATGGAACAACTGTTAAAACAGATAGCTGGATATAAAGAAGAAGTGACCTCATTTATGGCGTCAACTCCCGACGCGGCTGAGGAGTTCCGTATCAAGTGGCTCGGAACAAAAGGTTTGGTGAAGACCGTGATGAGTGAAATGAAAAATGTTCCCGCAGACCAGAGAAAAGAATTTGGGCAGGTGCTGAATGAATTCAAATTATTTGTTGAAGCAAAATACGAATCATTAAAAGAGACTGGCCAGGGAAATGCAGGTGCTGGAGTATCAGATATTGACTGGTCGCTTCCCGGAGACCCCACTCCAGTGGGTAGTCGCCATCCATTGAGTATTGTCCGCAACCAGGTTGTTTCCATTTTCAGCAGGCTGGGTTTTGCTGTGGCTGAAGGGCCGGAGATAGAAGACGATTGGCACAATTTCGGCGCCATGAATCTTCCCGAAGACCATCCTGCGCGTGATATGCAGGACACCTTTTATATTAACCGCGATCCTGCCTGGTTATTGCGCACGCATACCAGCAGTGTGCAGGCAAGGGTAATGGAAAAACAGAAACCGCCGATACGTGTGATATGCCCCGGGCGTGTGTACCGCAATGAGACCATCAGCGCAAGGGCGCATTGCTTTTTTCACCAGGTAGAGGGTTTATATATTGATGAGAATGTAAGTTTCGCCGACCTGAAACAAACGCTGTACTTTTTTGTGCAGGAGATGTTTGGAAAGGATGTGAAGATCCGTTTCAGGCCAAGTTATTTTCCTTTCACAGAGCCAAGTGCAGAAATGGATATCAGTTGTTTGATCTGTGGTGGCAGTGGTTGCAATGTTTGCAAGCATACCGGATGGGTGGAAATATTAGGAAGCGGAATGGTGCATCCAAAAGTGCTGGAGAATTTTAATATTGATCCCGAAAAATATACAGGCTTTGCATTTGGAATGGGTGTGGAAAGGATCTGCCAGCTGAAATACCGTGTGAATGATTTGCGTCTTTACTCTCAAAATGATATTCGTTTCCTGAAACAATTTACCGGTGCTGTCTGATATCTTTCACCATGACACACAAGACCAAAGGCATTGTTCTCCGCACCCTGAAATATGGTGAAACCAGCGTCATTACTACGGTCTACACAGAATTGTTTGGCATCCAGAGTTATATTGTAAAGGGCATCAGGCAGTCATCCAAAAGATCACAGGGCAAAGCAAATTATTTCCAGGCGGGCGCTATTCTTGAAATGGAAGCGTATCATAATGAGTTGAAGCAACTGCAATTCATTAAAGAATTTGAATGGAGTTATTTGTTTGAGAAGATACATTTTGATGTAGTACGAAATGCAGCAGCGATGTATATTATAGAATTGTTGCACCATAGCCTCAAGCAACCGGAAGCCAATCCCGATCTATTTTATCTCGCAGAAGAAACATTAAAACAATTAGACAAAGGAAGCAATGGAATGGTGGCCAACCTGCCACTTTATTTTACACTTCATTTGGGAAGTGAGCTGGGTTTCAGGATACAGGGTGTTTATTCTGATCAAACACCTGTACTTGATCTGCAGCAGGGATTTTTTGTTGAGGAAGAAGCAGGGCACCCATACTCCATTACGGGCGACCTGGCAAAACTGGCTTCGGAAATTCATTCTATCACCAACTATGAGGCGTTGGAAAATATTCATTTGAACAGGAATACCCGGAGGCGTTTACTGGAAGCTTTCCTTCAATATATCTCACTGCATATTTCAGATTTTGGGGAGATGAGAAGCATTGCAGTGTTGCAGGAGGTGTTGGATTAAACAAATCGACTTTATAAAATTCTCCTGGAAACAGCGTCTTTATCGATCATTTCATTAGTTATTTTCTCAATAAACACGATTCCGGGCCGTTTTCCCTTCTCAAAGCTACCAAGTTGATCTTGCATCTGCAAAGCTTCGGCGCCATTTTGAGTGGCCCATTTCAGGATCTCTGTTTGAGGGATAGAAGGAAATTTTTTGGTGATGGTTTTTATTTCATCCAGGATGTTCAGGCTCCAGTTGCTCGCCAGGCTGTCGGTCCCAACCACCATTTTGCAACCATGTTTGCGGAATAGCTCTACTGGTGGGGTAGCCTCTTCTATATATTGATTGGCATTTAAACAAAGGCAAAGAAAAAAGCCATTCCCGTTAACCAACTTCACATCTTCTTCTTTCATAAAAGTATTGTGCACCAGCAAAACATTTTCTGCATTCGACAATTTTGGTAATGTTGATTGAAGGCTGCTTTTATTTGTTGGATTGAAAAAAGAAATATCCATATTCATCTTTTGGTACATGCGGGTAAGATCGCCGGTACCATTAATAAAAAATTCATCTTCAAAAGAAGTTTCCTGGTTATGTATGGTGATGGTTTTATTTTGGAAAAATGGAATGAGATAATTCCATAATTCATCCGAAACAGAATAAGGTGCGTGTGGTGATAAAGAAGTAGAAGGAAATTGTGCGATGAATGCATCATAATATTCTTTGCTTCTTGTAAAGCGCTGCCCTGCTACATTTGGCAGCCAGCCACTAGCTTCAATAAAATTATAATAATGTATCCTGCGTTTTGATTTTTGTGCGAGTGTCAAAACATTATTACAAATATCTCCAACAGCAACAATTCCATTTTCAAACATTTCATCTTCTGCTTTTGTAATAGCATCCAGGATTTCTTCTTCGGGGAAATGCCTTTGTGTTACCACATTAAAAACAAAATCCACCAACCCTGTTTTTTCAGGTAGCAGATTTTTCATGTGGCTTAATTCAAGATGGCAGTGGCAATTAATAAAACCCGGCGACAACATTCCATTAAAATATTGAATACCATCACCAGCATCAGTTGCTTTGATAATCTCTTCTACTGTTCCATTTTTTGAAACAATCAACGCATACTCCTTCCCAAGCATTTCGGTGCCTGTAAAAAGATGGTCCGCCTGAAATTTTCTGTAATCCACGTACAAAATCGGTTTGTTTCAAAAATCAATCTTTTTATTGGTAAAGGCGGGTTATTAGGGCCGAAAGATTTAAATAATGGGCTGAGGAGCGGCCTTCCATTTCAAATCATTTAAAATATCAGTCAAAATATTTATTGATTATCAATCATTTATAAAGATTCAATCAAAAATACTTCCTCAAATCTTTGGAAAATCAACCCATAGCCTCCTACCTTTGCACTCCCGAAAAAAACGGGATAATTTAAGCCACGGGATAGCGCTGGCTAAACTTAAACAGACCATCATTATGAGTAAACTTCATTTCACCACCAAGCATGCGAATGCGGCTACCGTTAAACACAACTGGTATGTTGTGGACGGTACTAATCAAACCGTAGGACGTGTATGCGCTAAGATTGCAGCAGTACTTCGCGGCAAGAACAAAGCATATTACACTCCTCACGTTGATTGCGGCGATTATGTGATCGTCATCAATGCAGAAAAAGTTGTTTTAACAGGCAACAAAGGCGAAGACAAAATGTATATCAATTACTCTGGTTACCCAGGTGGTAAAAAAGAAGAAGCAGCTGTTGACCTGCTGAAACGCCGTCCGGAAGTGGTTGTGGAAAGGGCTGTAAAAGGGATGCTTCCTAAAAATCGCCTCGGCCGTAAGATGTACAAGAAATTGTTTGTATATGTTGGTGCGGCACATCCGCATTCAGCACAGCAACCAAAAGAATTAAAATTTTAAATTCCAAATTCAAATAAATGGAAAAGCAAAAAAATGCAGTTGGTCGCCGTAAAGAAGCCGTTACCCGCGTATTCTTAAGCAAGGGTGATGGTAAGATCACGGTGAATGACAAAGATTACAAAGCGTATTTCCCACTGGTGTATTTACAGAACCAGGTAGAAGCGCCTTTAAAGTCCACTGAAGTATTGGGCAAATTTGATATACTCGTGAATGCGCAGGGTGGTGGCTTAAAAGGCCAGGCCGAAGCGATCAAACTGGGTATCGCCCGTGTTTTATTGGAAGTGAACCCTGAGTTCCGCCCTATCTTAAAAGCTGCAGGCCACCTGAAACGTGACCCACGCGGTGTTGAACGTAAGAAGTTCGGCCATAAGAAAGCGCGCAGAAGCTTCCAGTTCAGCAAACGTTAATCGTATCAAACAAAATACAGGAGGCAGGCTCGCGCTTGCAACCGGTATCATCATAAAAAAATATAATAAGAAAATAAGATGGAAAATAACACTTCATTGCAACAGCAACTTTTGGAAGCCGGTGTTCACTTTGGCCACCTGCGTAAGAAGTGGAATCCTAAGATGTTACCTTACATCTTTGCTGAGAAGAAAGGTATCCATATCATTGACCTGAACAAAACTGTTGACCACCTGCAGGAAACTGCAGCTGCTTTGAAGCAGATCGCAAAGAGTGGTAAGAAGATCATGTTCGTGGCTACAAAGAAGCAAGCGAAAGAGATCGTAACAGAATGTGCTAAGAGAGTGAACATGCCTTATGCCACAGAACGCTGGCTGGGTGGTATGCTTACCAACTTCAACACAGTTCGTAAGAGTGTGAAGAAAATGCAGAGCATTGAAAAGATGCTGGGTGATGGAAGTGCAGAAAGCCTTACAAAAAAAGAACGCCTGACGCTTAGCCGTGATAAAGAAAAAATGGAAAAAGTATTGGGTGGAATTTCCCAGCTGGGCCGTTTGCCTGCAGCGCTTTTCCTGGTTGATATAGGCCACGAACATATTGCACTGGCAGAAGCAAAACGCCTTGGCATCACAACTTTTGGAATGGTAGATACCAACTGCGATCCGAATAAAGTTGATTTCGCGATACCTTCTAATGATGATGCTACCAAGTCAATTGCTATCATCACCAATTATATAGCAGCCGCTATTGCAGAAGGATTGGCAGAACGCCAGGCAAGCAAAGACGAAGAAGAATCAAGTGAAGACAATAATGAGAACGAAGCAAAAGCGCGCAGGTTAGAAGCCGAAGCACAAGCTGAAGGTGGCCGTGGCCGTCGTCGTGGCGGAAGCAGCGACAATGCTCCGGGAGGTGCGCCAAAACGCCGTGTTCCGGGTAATCGCCGCCCTGCAGGAAGGTAAACTTGTCATGCAAATCATTCGGGCCATTGATCATCCCTAATACTGATTTGATCATTGGCCCTTTTTTATAAAACACAATCGCTTTGATTGCTGTCAGTTACAGAGATAATGGATCATGTTTCCCTTTTGTATCCATTTTTAATCATTTGATAATGAGACTGACAAAATGCAGCAGATAATTTTGCGGCACAATCTTAGCAAAACACATTGCAAATTTTAAAACTTTTTTTATGAGTACAGTTGTAGCAATAACAGCAGCCGATATCAATAAATTGAGACAGGCTACGGGGGCAGGTATGATGGACTGCCGTAAAGCATTAACAGAAGCGGGTGGCGATTTTGAAGGCGCCATCGACTGGTTGCGTAAACAGGGACAGAAAGTAGCGGCTAAACGCAGCGACCGTGAAGCGAAAGAAGGAGTGATCCTTGCAAAGACAACAGCAGACCACAAAACAGGATTGATCGTTTGGGTAAGTTGTGAAACTGATTTCGTTTCCAAGAATGCAGACTTTGTTGCATTTGCACAAAGCATTACCGACGCAGCCATTACCAATAATGTAAAGAGCATAGAAGAACTGAACGAAGTAACCGTTAACGGTGCTAAAGTATCAGACCTTATCAATGATAAATTAGCGGCTATCGGTGAAAAGATCGGTATCGTAAGATTCGAAAGAGTGGAAGCGCCTTATGTTGCCTCTTATATCCACCATTCAAACCGTATGGGTGTTTTGGTAGGATTAAATAAAGAAGCTGCTGAAGCGGGTAAAGATGTTGCCATGCAGATCGCAGCAATGAACCCATTGGCAGTTGATGCAAAGAGCATTCCTGCAGAAGCTATCGACAGGGAAAGAGCTATCGTGGTAGAAACCATGAAAGCTGATCCTAAAATGGCCGGCAAGCCAGATGAGATGATCTCCAAGATCGCTGAAGGCAAGCTGAATGTGTTCTTCAAAGAACAGACCTTACTGGCACAGGCGTTTGTAAAGGATGGCAGCAAGAGTGTGGCCGACTACCTGAAAAGTGTAGATGCAGGCCTGGAGGTGACAGAATTCAAAAGGGTGGCTTTAGGATAATTTTTAATACATCAGTGGAAGGGGAATGTGCATGGCATGTTCCCCTTTTTTATTGGGTTGATGGAAGGGTAATTTCTAATTGGCTTTTAATGCGGGACGATATATCTAATCCTCCGAATAATAGTCATATGGCTATCAATCGGGGGTTACAAGGTTAGAATCCTATTAATCATCAAATCCTAAAAATCCTAGTAAAAAATCCTCGTCATTATTGCTAAAAAAACAGGTTCTTTGCAATCGAAATAAAAACACCCCATGCTCCCAAAATACAAACGTATCCTTCTCAAATTATCTGGCGAAGCTTTGTTAGGCGATAACGCAAACAGCCCTGATCCATTTGATGCCAAGATCATTGAACAATATGCCAATGATATTAAATTGGTTACGGACCTGGGAGTACAAGTGGCGATAGTAATTGGTGGGGGAAATATTTATCGCGGAATGAATGAGGCAGAAAGCGGAATTGAAAGAGCACATGGTGATTATATGGGGATGCTTGCAACAGTGATCAATGGAATGGCAATGCAGGCGATGCTGGAAAAAATTGGTGTGTATACAAGATTGCAAAGCGCTATCAATATGGAACAGGTGGCTGAACCTTATATCCGCCGCAAAGCCATGCGTCATTTGGAAAAAGGGCGTGTAGTGATCTTTGGTGCGGGAACAGGGAACCCTTATTTCACAACAGATACAGCAGGTAGCTTGCGTGCCATTGAAATGAAAGCAGATGTGATCTTAAAAGGAACAAGAGTAGATGGTATCTACAGTGCTGATCCGGAGAAAGACCCTGATGCAAAAAGATTTGAGAAGATCAGTTTTGACGAATGTATCAAACAGAATTTAAAAGTGATGGATATGACAGCATTCACTTTGTGTATGGAAAATAAACTGCCTATCATTGTATCTGATATGAATACACCGGGTAATTTATTAGATGTAGTACAGGGAATGAATGTTGGAACATTGGTAAGCTGATCCATATGAGAATAACATCAATCAATTGGTAACCTATTCTATGAAAACTGTTATCACGGCTTTATTACTGTTTATTGGAACATTTTCTTTTTCTCAACAGCGCCTCACGCTGCCCGATGCCATTAATATTGCTTTAAAAAACAATCCGGGACTTAAGATCGCCAATAATAATATTGCTATCAGTAATATTGGCAATACGTATGGTTTTGCCGGCGGGCTCCCGGTGGTTCTTGGAACAGGTTCTGATAATGAACAGGTCACCAACCTCAATCAAAAATTAAATACAGGTACCGAGATCGACAGGTCGGGCAGCGCCAGCAATTCCGCTGCATTGGGAGTGGCGGGCAGTGTATTAGTATTTAATGGAGGCAAAGTGGTGACTGAGAAAAAAAGACTGGATATAGTAGAAGCACAAACGCATGACCAATACACTTCAAGAGGACTTACAGTGGTGAGTAATGTGATGGTGAGGTATTATGATATCATTCGCCAGCAGGGCCTGGCAAAAACATTATTGCAATCAATTGATGCATCGAAGAAAAAATTAGAGATCGTAAAAACACAGCAGTCGGTTGGATTGGCAAATAATTCAGACCTCTTCCAGGCGCAACTTGACCTGAATGCACAGTTACAATTATTACAGGCGCAGCAATTAGTAATTGACCAGGACAAAACAGACCTGCTTACTTTATTGAACCTGCGCCCCGATTCTACCGTTACGATCAGTGATACCATTATTGTTGACAGGAATGTAAAACTGGATTCTGTTTTAAAACATTTGGCGATCAATCCTGATCTGCTTGTTGCAGATCAGCAGATCCGTATTAATGAATTACTGCAAACAGAAACAGATGCCTTGCGCGCTCCTGCTGTGAGCGCTACGGCTGGATATACCTTTGGAAGAACGCAAAACCAGGCGGGTAATGTATTGTTTAACCAAAGCTATGGCCCTTATGTAGGCCTGAATTTTTCTGTGCCGATATTTAATGGCGGGAACTATAAAAGACAATCAAAGATCGCCGGCATCAATACTGCGAATTCCAAACTATTAAGAGATACTATAGTCATTTCATTTACTTCTGCTGCAGTAAAGAACTGGGAAGCATATAATAATAACCTGAAGCAATTGGAAACGCAGCAAAAAAATTATGATCTCTCTGTTCAGTTGCTTGACCTGGTGTTGCAACGCTTTCAGTTAAGACAGGCGACCATCCTTGACCTGAACCTGGCGCAACAGACATTTGAAAATGCAGCTTACTCGCTTGTCAATATAGCTTATGCCGCGAAAATTGCCGAGATACAGTTAAAAAAACTGTCGAACCAATTAAGTTTCTAACTTGCCTGCATGTATTTGCGATCCAAACTCCCGGATGTAGGAACTACCATCTTTACTGTGATGAGCCAGTTGGCCATTGAACACGGTGCCGTAAACTTAGGACAAGGCTTTCCTGATTTTATGATGAGTGAAGAACTCACTTCATTGGTAAGTGAAGCAATGAACAAAGGTTTTAATCAATACACACACATGAATGGGTTGCCATTGCTGCGTGAGCGGTTGGCTGAGAAAGTAGAAAAATTATACCAGGCAAAGATCAACCCCGATACACAAATTACTATTACACCCGGCGGTACCTATGCGATCTATACGGCACTTACCACTGTCTTACAACCGGGCGATGAAGTGATCGTATTTGAACCTGCTTATGATAGTTATATTCCAAACATCGTGATCAATGGTGCTGTTCCGGTTTTAATTCCATTGCAGTACCCTGATTATTCTGTGCCATGGAATATGGTGAGGGAAAAGATAACTGCAAAGACAAGAATGATCATGATCAACTCGCCGCACAACCCAACTGGTAGTGTGTTGAGTGAAGCGGATATGCTGGAGCTGAGTATGATCGTTGAAGGAACAAATATTTTAATTCTCAGTGATGAAGTATACGAGCATTTGGTATTTGACGGGATCAGTCACCAGAGCGTGTTGCGTTACCCGGGCCTGCGCGACAGAAGTTTTGCCTGTTTTTCTTTTGGCAAGACCTATCACTGTACCGGATGGAAGATCGGTTACTGCATTACTTCGGCAGAGTTGATGAAAGAGTTCAGGAAAGTGCACCAGTTCAATTGTTTTAGTTGCGATACACCCAAGCAGGTGGCATTGGCAGAATACATACAAAATGAAGAAGCATATCTAACGCTCGGATCTTTCCTGCAAAAGAAAAGAGATTATTTCAGGGAGCTGATGGACGCCACTCCATTCCGGCGCATCACTTCACATGGTAGTTATTTTGAGTGTTACAGCTATGGGCATTTCACCAACGAACCCGATAAAGAACTGGCAATTCGTTTAACAAAAGAATATGGCATTGCTACCATACCTGTATCTGTTTTTTACCAGAGCGGCAAGGATGATAAAGTATTGCGTTTTTGTTTTGCTAAGAAAGAAGAGACGTTGAAGAGAGCGTTGGAGAAGTTGGTGGGGTTGAGGGTGGGATGATTTTTTGATTATAAATAATAAACTATGGGATTAGTAAAAGAACCCAAAAATGTTGACCTCGTTATACAATCTACACCCTGGTCAAAATCTGAATTAACAGAATTGAGCATAATTATTCAAAAAGCAAAAGAAGCCAATAAACGTAATACAAAAATTATTTCAAAAAAGAAGAGACATTGAAAATTATATTGGATAAATTGTAGAGCAATTTTGGGGTAGTACTTTATAAATAATTTTTGATAAGACTGAAAACTTTAAGACAAGTTAATGCATCATTCAAACTCTGAACTCAAGCTTAAATATAAAGATCACTTTCATAAAATAAGCATCTTTGTAAATGAATTCGATCCGTGTGGATTGATACACGGTGGCGCTCCTGAAGATGAATACGACTGCCTGACAGGCAAACTATTAAGTGCAGCATATGCTAATAAGAGTAGAAATGAAATAAAGAATATTATATTTCATGAAATCGAGCATCACTTTGGCACACCAGATTTGACTTTATTAAAAGAACCTTACAAAACAAAGTTCTATAACGGTACTGAAATATTAATTGATAAAATACAAATCGAAATAGAAAAAAAATTATAGCCATGCGCCACGACCTCACCGTATCACAATCCATAGACATTAACGCACCAGTTTCCAAAGTTTGGGAAGGGCTTACCAATCCGGCTATCATCAAAGAATGGTTGTTCGGAACCAATACCACCACAGACTGGCAACCGGGAAGCGAGATAGTCTTCTCTGGAGAATATAACGGGCAGACATACCGCGACAAGGGTATTATCCAGGAGTTTGTTGTAAATAAAATAATCAGCTATACTTACTGGTCGGGCTTCTCCGGTTTGGAAGATACACTTGAAAATTATTCATTGGTAACTCTTACAGTAGCAGATAATGGCAACGGCACCACCAATTTTACCTGGACACAAAAGGGGTTTGGTTCAGAAGAAGGTTACCAGCATTCTTTGGGTGGAATGACAGAGTTTTTGGAGAAGATAAAATCTGTTATTGAACAATAGAATTACCGCAGAGCCGCAGAGACGGGGAGAAACGCAGAGATAAATTGGATTAGATTAAATGAGATAATAATACTTTAACTCTGCGAACCTCTCCTCCCGAAACTTCGGGATCCCCGCCTCCCCGGTAAAAATTACCCGTTAATCTCTATACTCACTTCATAACTCCCTGCTTCAAGGAATTCGATCTCTACCAGTTCTGAGCTGATAGTTAATTTCATCCGTGCAGGATATGCCACATCATATAAAATGGTTTCACTCTTTTTTGCATGATCCTGGTTTTGTGTCATCCTTGTATAATTACCCAGGGTCAAGGCAATATCATCGATCTTCATCTTTGTAACACCATTGGCTTGTCCGCCAAATAGTGCATTATTGGGGTTGCCACCACCTGCCCGCCTCGCACTATCTGTTCGCATGATCCCGGCACCTCCTAAAGTATTTGACACAAGAAAATTGATCTGCTTAAAAGCATCCCTTTTGAATTTCACATCTACAGTAACCACCAGCCTACTGGTATAATGAACAATATATGGGTGTTCGTTCTTGCCAATAAATTCATCCTTTTCCCAAAACCCATCCAGGTAGCTTGCTGCGCCATCCTGGTTTTTAACGGTCATGATACCTTTTCCTTCACGCTGCCCTTTTGAAAATTTGCCTGTGTAAGAATCGCCATTGCTCCAGGTATAGGTTCCTTGCCCGTCGGGCATCCCGGCTTTGAATTCGCCTTCATAGGTATCGGTACCAATAGCTTTGCCCTTCCCACTTGCTTTTCCCCTTTTACAATCGCCGGTATAGGTACCTTTCAACGATGCTTTTTCAACAGTGCAATTCTGTGAAAAAACAGAAGGGCAGATCAGCGCTGCGATAATCAAAGTAAAAAAAATCCTGATGTAAGGAGTGTGTCTCATCGGGTGGGCTTTGTTTTCGAAGTTACTGAAAGAGAGAAAGATTTTGTCATATTCATTTTATCCGGTAATTTTTCATTCCTCAAAAAAACCTCTCACCATGAAACCAAAACTATTCCTGTTCCTGCTTGTATGCTTTGCAATGAACAGTTCACTTTTCAGCCAGGCCAAATTAGTAGAAAAGATCACCAAGAAAGGAGATGAACTGATCATCCCCTATGAAAAGTATGTGTTGCCCAACGGACTTACATTAGTTGTGAGTGAAGACCACAGTGATCCGATTGTGCATGTGGATGTAACCTACCACGTTGGCTCTGCACGTGAAGAAATAGGAAAAAGCGGTTTCGCGCATTTCTTTGAACACATGATGTTTGAAGGAAGCGACCATGTTACAGACCAGCAACATTTTAAACTGGTGACAGAAGCCGGAGGTACACTGAATGGATCTACCAACCGCGACCGTACCAATTATTATGAAACGGTTCCCAATAATCAACTCGAAAAAATGTTGTGGCTGGAAGCAGACCGCATGGGCTTCTTACTGGATGCAGTAACACAAAGAAAATTTGAAGTACAGCGCTCTACTGTAAAAAATGAACGCGGACAGAATTATGATAACCAGCCTTATGGACTGGCAGGAGAAGTGTCTGCAAAAAATTTATATCCCTATGGACATCCTTATTCCTGGTTAACGATCGGGTATGTAGAAGAGCTGAATAGTGTAAGTGTGGACGACCTGAAACATTTCTTCCTGCGCTGGTATGGCCCAAACAATGCAACACTGACCATTGGTGGCGATGTAAAAACAGAAGATGTGGTGAAGATGGTAGAAAAATATTTTGGCAGCATTCCCCGTTGCCCGGCTGTATCGCGTGTACAACTTGATCCTGTTGTGCTGGATAAAGACAGGTATGCAAGTTATACAGACAATTATGCAAGAACACCGCAATTAAGAATTGTATATCCCACCGTAGCAGAATATAATCCTGATATGGCAGCACTGGCATGCCTTGCACAGGTATTCGGCGGCGGTGGAGGAGGTGGCGGACGTGGTGGAAGAGGCGGCGGTGGAGGAGGTGGCGGAGAAAGTAGTTCCATCCTGTATCAGACATTGGTAAAAACACAGAAGGCATTACAGGCAAGCGCCAACAGCAGTTTGAGCGAATTGGCAGGCGAGTTTTCATTTTCCATCACACCATATCCCGGTAAATCACTGGCAGATATGGAACAGCTGATCAGCGAAGCAATGGCTGCATTTGAAAAGAAAGGAGTAACAGATGATGATATCGAGAAATTTAAAAGTGGGTTTGAAAGCAGGACCATTAACGGGCTTGCAAGCATATCAGGTAAAGTAAATCAATTAGCGGCGTTTCAAACTTTTGCTGGCAATGCAAATATGCTTCCCACATTATTAAAGATGTATCATGATGTTACAAAAGAGGATGTATTGCGTGTGTATGAAAAATATGTCAAAGGGAAACACCGTGTAGTGCTGAGCATTCTTACCAAAGGCCAGGAAAATTTAAAAGCAGCTGCGGATAATTATACAGTTGACCAATCTCATTACAAGAAACCGGAATATGGATATGCTTCTTTAAAATATACAAAAGCAAAAGATAATTTCGACAGGAGCAAGGTTCCGCCAAGTGGCCCCAACCCGGTTGTAAAAGTTCCTGATTTCTGGGCAAGCACTTTGCAAAACAAAATGAAAGTGATTGGCACAGAGAATACAGAAATACCTGTGGTAACAGTAAGCATTTCATTAAAGGGCGGACGTTTTGTAGAAGCCAATGACCTTTCCAAAGCAGGATGGGCGAATCTTTTTGCCGATATGATGAATGGGGACACACAAAAATATACAGGTGAAGAAATATCTGTGGAACTTGCAAAATTGGGAAGCTCCATCGGCATTAATAACTCAGACGATGCGATCGTGTTTACTGTTACATCGCTCAAGAAAAATATTGACAGGACATTGGAATTGCTGAGAGAAAGAATGATGGGCCCTAAATTCAGTGAGAGTGGATTCGACCGCGTGAAACGCCAGTTGAGCGAGCGCATGAAGAGTGCCAAGACACAAGCTGCAGGCGTTGCTACCAGTGTGTATGCAAAGCTCAGCTATGGTGGCAATAATATTTTAGGAATACCTGAGAATGGTACTCTCGCAACGCTTGACAATATCAAGTTCGCTGATATACAGAAATACTATGACACTTATATCAGTTCAGATGAAGGCAAAGTAATTGTTGTGGGTGATATCAAAGAATCAGAGATACTTCCTAAACTTGCTTTCTTAAACAGGCTTCCTGCAAAACCAATTACCATGCCTGTACCTGGGCCGGCACCTGTAATTGAAAAAACAAGAATATACCTTGTTGATATACCCAAAGCTGCACAAACAGAATTCCGTGTGGGTGAAGTAACGGGATTAAAATATGATGCTACCGGTGAATTCTACCGCGCAGTACTCACTAATTATAATTTGGGTGCGGCATTCAACAGTCGACTGAATATGAACCTTCGTGAAAACAAAGGCTGGACATACGGTGCACGCAGCAGCTTCAGCGGAAACAAATACACAGGCGGTTTTGCATTCAGCAGCGGTATCAGGGCAAATGCCACCGACAGCGCATTGTATGAAACGATCAGGGAAATAAAAGGATTTGCTGCGAATGGAGTTACGGCAGATGAGATCGCATTTATGAGAAACTCTATCGGGCAAAGTGATGCGCGCAATTATGAAACAAGTGTACAGAAAGCGGCGTTCATTGGGCGCATACTGCAGTATAATCTGCCGAATGATTTTATCAGTAAACAAAGCGCGATCCTTAACTCCATTTCAAAACCTGAAATGGATGCGCTGGCTAAAAAATATTTAGATGTGAACAAGATGAATATTCTTTTGGTGGGCGATAAGCAATTGATCTTACCAGGATTGAAGAGACTGGGGTATGAGATCATTGAGTTGGATGCTGATGGGAATAAGATGGGGACGTTGTAGAGTCAACTTCTAAATATTATTTAATGAAAGGGTGCACAAACTTGTGTGCCCTTTTTATTTAAAATTTCACGCAAAGACGCCAAGTTAAAAAAGACGCAAAGAAAAATTCTAATTCGATAAACTCTTTGCGCCTTTGTATTAAACTTAGCGTCTTTGCCCGCCCGGCTATGCCATTCGGACGAGCGTGAAAAAAAGAGCTGCCGGTTTCCCAACAGCTCTTCACTAAAAACCAACTGTAATTTTTATTTAGAACCAACTGCCAATAAAGGCATCATTTACTTTTTGTCCTTGTAATTTTCTTGCACGCCTTGCCCTTGTGATCCAGTGACCGATCATTACCACTATCATCAATGGCATAAAGAGGAAGATCAATGGCGGTATTCCCATCATGCTGATCCACTTGCCACCAAACATCCTGCGCATCGGCCTTCTCAAACGCTCAGCTATCAGGTACATGCTTGGGACAATGATCAGTGTCATAAAGAATGCAAATGCCAATCCAAAAATGATCGTCCAGCTCAATGGTTTCCAGAATGCTACGTTATCACCACCTAAGAAAATATGCGGGTTGAGGGTAGAGAACAGGGAAATAAAATTGATATTGAAACCAATTGCTATAGGAATAAAACCAAGTATCGCTGCTAATGCTGTGAGTAATACAGGAATGATACGTGTTTTGCCTGCCTGTACAACGGCTTCTCTTGTTTTTAAACCCCGGCTGCGTAGCTCATCAGTAAATTCTATTACCAATATTCCATTCTTTACCACGATACCTGCTAATCCAACAATACCCAATCCTGTCATTAATACAGATACTTCCATTCCCGTGATCGCAAAGCCAAGCAATACACCTATTACACTAAAAATAATTTCTGTTAAGATGATCACCGATTTGCTCACACTGTTAAACTGTAACACGAGTACAAACAAGATCGTCATCAATGCGATAAGTAAAGCTTTTCCTAAGAAAGCGCCGGTCTCTGCCTGTTGTTCGCCTTCGCCAGTCTGTTTGATCGTTGCATCGCCAGCTTTTTTGGTAAAGTTCTCAATATGTTTCGCGATCACCTGGTTCACTGCTGTTGCGTTAAATCCTTTCGTGGTCAGTACATTCGAGCGCAGCGTGATCTGGCGTTTTTCATTTTTTCTTTTTACACTGCCCAGGGTATTGGTAGGCTCAACGGTAACGACCGAACTGATAGGAACAGATTTTATAGCGCCCCTATCTGCTATGTCGCGGAATGTTACATTCATGCTCAACAGGTCAACAAGGCTTTTTCTCTGCAATTGATTATTGCGCAATTGAATTTTATATTCGTCTTTTCCTTCTTTTATTTTAGAAACTTCCTTTCCAAATAAAGCGGTGCGTATTTGCTGGCCGATCTGCCCTGTTGAAATACCCGCGATCAATGCTCGCTGCCTGTCGACAGTTAAAGTGATCTCCGGATTTTGCAGGTCCACATCCATCTTTAATTCTTCCACGCCCGGCACTTGTATGGAGTCGAGATAATTTTTCAGGTTGACTGCTGTCTTTATCAGGTTATCAAAATCTTCGCTGGCGATTTCTATATTGATGGGCGGATCAGTAGGAGGGCCGCCACCTTCCTGGTCAACACTGATCTCTGCGCCGGGTATGCCTTTGATGGCAGCGCGGATATTATCTAAATAAGTTCTTGTAGAAACACCATGGCGTTTTTCAAATTCCACAAAAGAAACCTGCACTCTTCCCAATTCACTTTTGGTGCTCCTGTCATTACTCATAGGATCGGCTGCGCCAATAGCTACATTACTGATCACACTTTCCACTAATGGATTTGTTTTACCGCTATCAAGGCCTAACACTTTATTCACTTTTTTCTCCAGCACGCGGGTGATTGAATCGGTATAATCCACACTTGTTCCTACAGGTAATTTAAGATATACATATACCTGGTTGGGGTCGGCCTTAGGAAAAAAGGAAACGCCAATCCTGTTTGATTTAATGGCCATAATAAATACCACAACAGATACAAAAAGCAAAGCAATAGTGCTTAATAGTAAATACACAGGCCTCCATCCATGAAGCGCCCATCGTAATAATCTTTCATAATGTCCCATGATCCATGGAAGCGCCCTGTTCTGGAATCCATGAATAGCTCCTTCCAAAACGTATCTATTCAATAAAATCAACAGCATGAAAAAGATCAGCAGGTTGCCGGCGAATGGAAGATGGGCAAGATCCAATAACACTCCTATTGCAATCGCGATCCAGAATCCGGGTTTTTTAAAGATGGCATTTTTAGGTTCTTTCTTTTCGCTTTCAGGGTGATTCATGAAATCAACCGCGAACACAGGGTTCATGATAAATGCCACTACCAATGATGCAGCCAATGTGAAGATGAGCATGGTAGGCAGGTACACCATGAATTTACCAATGAGTCCCGGCCAGAATAATAATGGGAAGAACGGCGCAAGTGTAGTTAAAGTTCCGGAGAGTACAGGAACGAAGACCTCGCCCGCAGCCATCCTTGCGGCAAGCGGAGCGGAAATTTTTCCTTTGCCCTGTACAAATATTCTGTGTGTATTTTCAATTACTACGATAGCATCATCCACAATAATTCCTAAGCCAAACAATAGCGCAAACAATACGATCATGTTAAGTGTAACATGCGATCCTACAATAAGATCGGCGCCGGGAAGAAATACAAACGCAACGAACATACTTAATGGTACAGACAACGCCACAAAGAAAGCATTCGTTACTCCCATAAAAAACATTAGCACGATCAACACCAAAATAAAACCGATCACGATCGAATTCACCAGGTCGTTGAATGAGGTCCTTGTCTTAATGCTTTGATCGCCCGTGATCACGGCTTTCAGGGTACTTGGAAACAGGACACCTTTAGCTTCTTCTACTGTCTTTTTTACACCATCACTTGTTTCAATCAGGTTCTCGCCACTTCTCTTGATGATATTCAGTGTCACCACATTTTTACCATCCAGGCGTGCATAGCTTTCTGTGGCTTTGGTAGTGTCTATAATGCTGGCAATATCTTTCAGGTAAACAGGAGCACCATTTGAATTGCGGACGATGATCTTTTGTATGTCGAACGCTGATTTTAATTGCCCCTTTAATTGCAGGGTACGTTTCATATTACCCACATCCAGTAAACCTCCGGTAATGTCCATGTTTTCGCGCTGAACGGCGTTGCTGATATCATCAAAAGTGATACCTGAATTTTGCATGCGGTAATTATCTACATTGATCTGGAATTCGCGCTCTGGAGCACCCACAATATCCACGCGGTTGATCTGCGAAAGGTCTTCGAGCTTGTCTTTCAGGTCATCAGCAAATTTTTTCAAATGCTGCATATCAAAATCACCGCTCAGGTTTACATACATGATCGGTTGTTCACTTAAATTCACTTCCTGTGCCACAGGTTGCTGGGTAAGATCATTGGGCAGGTCCTGCTTTGCCTTGTCTACCGCATCCTTTACTTTTTGAAGTGCCACATCCGTCTTTACATCCGTATCAAACTCAACCACAATGGCCGAAAAATCCTGCTGTGAAGTACTCGTGAATTTTTTGATCTTGGCGCCAGTAATGCTTTTGACCTGTTTTTCAATAGGCCTCGTCACCAGGTTCTCAATGTCTTTGGGCGAGTTACCTACATATACAGTAGATACATAAATGGTTGGGATCACAATTTCCGGAAACTGCTCTTTGGGCAGTGTGATGAATTGCACAATACCTACCAGGCTCACAAACACCATCACCAAATAAACAGATGTTTTGTTTTTGATGCTCCAGCTGGTTGGCCCGAACTCTTTGAATTTATGTCTTATGTTATCTATTACACTCATACAGTTAGTTTAAATATTATACCAAATCATAGTAATCATAAAAATCACTCTGCAATCATAGCCTGACAGTGGTAAGTAACTGGCCGTCATACACACCCTGGAACCCATCAACGATGATCTTATCACCTGCCACCAAACCGCTTTTTATTTCCAGTTTATCGCCATACAATTCGCCAATGGCCACAGATCTTTTTCTTGCGATCGTTTTACCATTTTCTGTAACAGCTACTATCACAAATTTTCCTTTCTCATCATTCTGTAAAACATTCACAGGAATCGTGATGGCATTGGGTGCGGAGTAATCCTGTATCCTCACCAATGCCACCTGGTTAGGACGAAGATCTTTGTCCGCAGGTAATTGTGCTTCTACCCAGAATGAATGACTGTTGGGATCGATCATTTGCCCGCCCGCAGTTACTGTTGCATCCAATGTTTTATTCTGGTCGGGGAGTGTTACTTTAATATGGCTGCCCACATTTACTTTGCCCAAATAATTTTCCGGGATCTGTGTTACTACTTTCAGGTTCGTGTTATTCACGATCTTGATCTGACCCGCACCTGCAAACAATTCACCTTCACGAACATTCACATCTTCTGCCACGCCACTCACATCGCTATATACTGAAGTAAAGCTCTGCTGCTGCTCATTTAATTTTACTTGTTCCTGTGCACTCTTTAACTGGTTCTGCAACAATTCAACATTGTTCTTATCGGTGATCAGTTGCACTTCCGTTCCAATACCTTGTTTCCAGAGATTGTTCTGGCGGTTGTACATGTCCTGCGCATAGCCAAGCTGTGTCTTGATCGTTTCCAATCCTTGTTTTGCGGCTACAACACTTTGGTTTGACATGGCATCATCCAGTTTCAATACCAATTGCCCTTTGGAAACTGATTGTCCTTTTTTAATATACAAGGCTCTTACTTGTCCGCCCGCACCACGTGGAGTGATATAAGAAATATTCACCGCATCGATCTTTCCCTGCAGGTCAATATAATGCGTAAAGGTTTCCGGTGCGATGGTGCCCAGCGTTACCAGCTTTGGTTTTTCTTCCTTCTTCGCAGAAGTATCAAGTTTGGCGATCTCTGCTTCCAGCTTGGTGATATCACCCGCAACATCTGTCTGCTGCTTTTTCAGTGCTTCCAGTTTTGCTTTCTTTTCTGTTAACTCAGCATTCTTGTCTTTTGGCGCGCAAGATGCCAGTGTGATGATGGTTACAAGAAATGCTGCCCGTACTAATGTTCGCATATATCGTGTTTTAAATTTTGGATTTAATTATTGAAGTTTTCCTGTTGCTTTTAAATAATCTACTTTAGAAATGATGGCATCATACATGGCATTGATATAATTTGTCTGTGCCGTTTTAAAGTCTGTTTGCGCTGTGTTGATCTCTGTGTTGGAACCTGTACCTGCCTCAAATTTCTTTCTCGTCTGTTCATAAACATTCTCCGCCAGTTGCATGTTCTTCTTTTGATAATCCATTGTGATGATGGCTGTTTTGAAACTCAACGTAGCTTGCTGCACTTCATTATCAATAGAACTTTTCAGGTTGTCCATTGAGTTTTGTATCTGCTGCACTTCCAGCCTTGATTGCTTGATCTTGGAGTCTTTGTTGAACCCGTCAAAAATGGGAATTGAAAGATTCAATCCAATAAAAGAGGTCGTGTACCAGTCGCCCTTGCTGCTTGTGAAGTCGAATGTGTTGCGCTGCGCCTGTTTGCTGTATGTGCCGTTAAGAGAAAGTACGGGCAGGTAACCAAGCTGGTATCTTTTCACATTGAACTCATTCAGCCTTTTCAGGAGCCCGAGGTATTGAAAATCTTTTCTGTCTGTATACTGATAGGAAGCATCGGCAAGGATGCCTGTCTTTATTTCATCTTCAGTGATCTTGTCTGTCAGCACCAGTGTGTCTTTTATTGGCATGCCCATCAAAAATTTCAAACCATAATAGCCAATGTCGATAGTGTTCAGCGCTTTCTGTTTTTCTGTTTGAAGATTGGAAAGTTGTACCGATATTTTATCTATGTCTAATTTTTCAGCAAAACCATTCTTGAACATTTCAGAGATATCATGTTTTAATTTTTCCAGTCGCGCGATGTTTGCATCCAATAATTCGATCTGTGTTTTGCTCAGCACCAGTTGATAATAAACTTTGTAAATATTTGTTTTGACCGCTTCTTCTGTCACTTCCACATTCTTCTGCTGGTAGTCCATCGCCGTGGATCTTGCTTTTAATCCAACAAAAACCTGCCCGTCAAACAATGTCTGTTGCAATTGAAGGCTTGCGGTGCTGATATACTTTGTACCAAACTGCACGGGAGCGAATGATCCCGGAGGGCCACCAAAGAACTGCGCAGGAACCAATGTGGTGGGGATGTTCAGGTAATCTGTCATTCCGCCGCTGCCACTAAGAGTTGGCAATGCACCAGCTGTGATGCTCCTGTTGGTTTGCTTTTGAATGAGTACGCCCAGCAATGCATTTTTTACCTGCACATTATTTTTCTTAGCATAGTCAACTGCCTGCTGGATAGAAAAATCATGTTTTGTCTGGGTTTGCGCAGTGAGAGATACACTTGTTACAAGGGTGCATAAGAGTAACACTATTCCAACGCTTCTTCTTTTCGTCATAAACCTATTTTTTTTGTCTTTGTAATTTGTATTTATGAATTAATTTTTGCCCTTTTGCTGTTGTCAGCCCAAACAGGAAATGTTCCAGTATTTCAAGGGAAGTATCAAACAGGCCGTATTTGGAGGGGGGAAAAAGATCGGTGTTGAATACCACGAACATGCTCGACAGCCTGAATTTGGCAAGGATATCGCTGTGCGCTTCTTCGCGGTAGAGCTCTTCCTTTTTACCTCTTTCAATATTGTCTTTCATCACATCATACATGAAGCGGCTCTTGTGTTCGTTGAATTTTTTAAAAGCTTTGGGGTGATATTTTTCCAGGTCGTAGATCACGGAAGGGTTCATCATTTTGAACATTTCCTTCATCATGTCCATGGCCAGGAATATCTCGTGAACAGCATTCTCGCTTTTCTCGCGGTGTGAGCGGCATTCTTTTTCTGTAGAATTGATCTCTATGCCCACGGCGCCTTCCACCAGCGCGTCCTTGTCTGCGTAGAACTGGTAAATGGTCTTTTTGGAGATACCCAGGTGGGCGGCTATCTCGTCCATGCTGATGCTGCGAATGCCATAACGCATAAACAGTTCATGGCTTTTTGCTAATATTCTTTCCTGCACGATTCTTGTTTTTGAGAGCGCAAAACTACGGAAACTTTTTTCGTAACCAAAGTTTCCATGAAATATTTTTGTTATTTTTTGATGAACGGCGAAGGAACACCGCAGAGACAGAGAGGCGGGGAGGCTCGCAGAGTTAAATATGACTCCCTGTTTCTCCCTTCCCGAAACTTCGGGATCTGCGTCTCCCCGGTAATTCTTTCAATTGTCGCTACTTTATCGTAAACTTTGCACCATGAACAAGAGCAGGTTCAACCTCATTTACAGAAACTACCTCAGAAAAGCCCTTCAATATTTTTTACAGGGCATGGTCGTACTCGTTCCCATCGGCATTACAGTGTATGTGATCGTTTCCCTTTTCAATTTTGTGGATGGCATCCTTCCGAATATTGCGCATTCGATTTTTCCCGACTGGATAGAGAAAGATGTGAACGGCAACCTGAAGCACATGCCCGGGCTTGGTTTTATCATTGTTATCTTATTTGTTCTTTTTGTTGGACGTATATCTTCTTCCTTCGTTGTAAAAAAACTGGTTGACCTGTTGGATATGGTGCTGGAAAACACACCCGGTGTCAAATTCATCTACTCATCAGTAAAAGATTTTCTTGAAGCATTTGCAGGCAACAAAAAGAAGTTTGATAAACCGGTGCTGGTGAATGTAGATGCAGCAGATGTATGGCGGGTAGGATTTATTACGCAGCAGAATGCAACAGATTTTGGAATTGATGATCATGTAGTAGTATATGTTCCGCATTCTTATGCTATTAGTGGCATTACTTATATCGTTCCCAAAGAAAAGGTCAGGCTCTTAAATAATATGAGCGCTTCAGAGGCGATGAAGTTTGTGGTAAGCGGGGGAGTGACGCACGTGGGGGATTAGGGATGCGGGATGCGGAAATTTTTTACTTAGTAAGATAGTGAAACCTCTTAGTATATTATGAAATATAAAAACAGGCTGGCTTATTTTATATTCATTTTATTATTGGGATGCCAGCAAGGGCAAAACCCCAATCAATCAAATTTAAAAAAATCGGATAATCTGTGGCTAAAAGAAAAAATCACAAATGCTGACCAAGTAATATTGGTAAGTCACACGGGAATCAGTGGAGATGAAAAAACGAATCAAGAAATTTTTCCGAAAATATTGAGTAATAATAAAATCAATGATAAAATTTTCACGAACGGAAGGCTCTTTCTAAAAAAGAAATTGATGAGCTAATTCAAATTTTAATAATACCGAATACTGAAAAAGTTGATACTGTACATTGTTTTGACCCACATCATACTATTTTTATCATAAAAGGAGACATCATCTCATATATAGATATTTGTTTTGGTTGTTACGGCGTGTCCACATCCGAGGATTTGGATTCAATAGAAGGGTTTAATGAAGAAAAATATCAAAAAATGCTTTCTTTTTTTAGAAAGACGGGATTTAAATATGAAATACCACGCGAATAAGCTCAACCAATCCTCCCATCTTCAAATCCTACGAATCTTAATGCTGACTTCTTTCTTAATCCCGAAGGGATGCAATTATTATAGAAACGGAAAAACAAAATTTGTTAAACCCCGAAGGGGTGACATGAGTAAGAATAATTTCACCCCTTCGGGGTTTCGATCCCATATCAATCTTGCTTTGCTACAATCATTTCAGCCCTTCGGGCTTTTGTCAAAAATTTATGTCAATCTAATAGTCGGTTTCTATGAATTTGACAGCAATTAAAAACATTAGTCAACCAATCCTCCCATCTTAAAATCCTACGAACCTGTCCGCCTCTGGCGCGATCCTAATACAGACACCATTTTGTATCTTGCGGCCTCATGCAAGCAATGAAGAGACATAATTTCAACTCAGGCCCATCCATCCTCCCCCAGGAAGTGCTGGAACAGGCAGCCAAAGCCATCATCAACTTTAATGATACAGGCTTATCCATACTCGAAATAGGCCACCGCACCGAATGGTTTGTTTCAGTAATAGAAGAAGCAAAGGCATTAGTAAAAGAACTGATGCAATTAGGCAATGAGCATGAAGTATTGTTCCTGCATGGCGGCGCTACCACTCAGTTTATGCAGGTGCCGATGAATTTATTGGATACGAATGAAACAGCAGCTTACTGCGATAACGGTATCTGGGGAAGCAAAGCCATTAAAGAAGCATCACTGTTTGGCAACGCAGTAGAAGCAGCTTCATCAAAAGATAAGAACCATACTTACATTAATAAGAGTTTGCACATTCCCCCTGAATCAAAATATTTGCACATCACTACTAACAACACGGTAGAAGGAACACAGTGGCATCATTATCCAAATACAAACGTTCCATTGGTTGCCGATATGAGTAGTGATATTTTCAGCAAACAAATTGATTTTAAAAACTTTGCATTGATTTATGCCGGTGCACAAAAAAACATGGGCGCAGCAGGTGTGAACCTGGTGGTGGTGAGGAAAGATATACTGGGAAAGATCAAACGCCCCATTCCCGCTATCATGGATTACCGGAAACATATTGAAGCTAATTCATTGTTAAATACGCCTCCGGTCTTTGCTATTTATACAGCATTGCTGACTTTGCGCTGGATTAAAAAAGAAGGAGGCCTGGCCGTGATGGAAAAACGAAGCATCGAAAAAGCCAACCTCTTATATTCAACTATTGATGCATTACCTGCTTTCACTTCACATATTGCTAAAGAGGACAGAAGTTTAATGAATGCTGTTTTCTTTTTGCGCAATCCGGCAAATGAAACACCTTTCCTCGAATTGTGTAAGAAAGAAGGAATGGTAGGCGTAAAAGGATACCGCACCATTGGCGGAGTAAGAGTGAGTATGTATAATGCGTTACCGTTGGAAAGTGTGCACGCAATAGTAGATTTAATGACAGAGTTTTCAAATAAAAATGCATAAGAACAACTGTTCCCTATGGCATCGATCAGCCCATTCAAATCCCTCCGTCCCCGCTCGGAATTAGCCAAACAAGTAGCTAGTCGCCCCTACGACGTCATGAACAGCGCAGAAGCGAAAACCGAAGCGCAGGGAAACCCATATTCTTTTTTGCATATCACAAAAAGTGAGATTGATCTTGCAGATACTATTGATACGCATTCTGCAGAAGTATACGAGAAGGCAAAAGAGAACCTCGCTGCATTTATTAAGAAAGACACACTGTTCAGAGAAGATAAAGCCTGCTACTATATTTATCGGTTAATCATGACCGATCCCCAAAACCCTGAAGTAAAACGTAGTCAATCAGGACTGGTTTGTGTAAGTAGTTTAGATGATTATGATAACGATATCATCAAAAAACATGAATTCACGCGACCGGAGAAAGAGAAGGACAGGATAGATCATATCACTGTAACCGGCGCACAAACCGGCAATGTGTTTATGGCTTACCGGGATGATAAGGAAGTGAATATATTATTATCTGATTGGGTAAACAGCAAAGATCCGATCAATGATTTTGTTGCAGAAGATGGTATACAACATACTCTGTGGATAGTGAATGACGACAAAACAATTGAAAAGATAACATCTTTATTCTCATCCAATATTCCTTTTACCTATATCGCTGATGGACATCACCGCGCGGCTTCAGCAGCCAAAGTGAGAAAGGCATTAGGTAAGAATGCAGGAGAAGATGCCAATTATTTTCTGACCACTTTATTCCCGGCAAGTCAATTGCATATCATGGATTATAACCGTGTACTGAAAGACCTGAACGGGCATGAACCCAGGGAATTTATTTCATTGTTAAAAAGGGATTTTGAAGTGGAAGGAATAGGTGCACAGGCATTCCGCCCGCAACAGCCACATGAGTTTGGCATGTATTTCGAAGGATCATGGTACAAATTGGTGGCGAGAAAAGGAACTTATACGAATGACCCGATAGGTGTGCTGGATATCACCATCTTACAAAATAATATTCTTGATAAAATATTAGGTATCAAAGACCAGCGGACGGATAAGCGAATTGATTTTGTGGGGGGGATGCGCGGAATGGGTGAACTGGAGAAAAGAGTGAACAGTGGCGATATGAAACTTGCTTTCAGCCTTTACCCCGTTACTATCCATCAATTGTTCGATATTGCAGACAGTGGAAATGTGATGCCGCCAAAAAGTACCTGGTTTGAACCGAAATTGAGGGATGGGTTGCTGACACATTTGATTTATGATGAAAAGTAATGATTCACCGGGGAGCCGCAGAGGCGGAGAGAAACGCAGAGATTAGTTGTAGTCATGATTAGATTAAGGAAGTATTGAAATTAAACTCGGCGAACCTCCCCTCCCGAAACTTCGGGATCCCCGCCTCTGCGGTAAAAATAAAATAGAACGATAATTCAAATAGTTATATGAAGACTCTTTTAATTGCTAATTTTTTTCTTCTCGGGTTTTTTACATCCCATGCGCAGGATGCCAAACAATTATATGCAAATGCCCGTACGCTGATGCAGCAAGGCGATTATGATAATGCCACGTTAGCAATGAACAAGGCATTGGAAAAAGAGCCGGCCAACCTTGAGATGCTGAAAGATTTTGCATTTCTCAATTACCTGAAAAGAGATTTTGCAGGATCCATTCAAACAGGAAAAATTATTATTGAAAGGCCCGATGCTGATGAACAGGCTTTTCAAATATTGGGAATGGATTATAAAGCGATAGCTGATTTTACAGAAGCCAGCAAATTATATAAACGCGGGTTAAAGAAATTCCCGAACAGTGGAGTTTTATATAATGAATCTGCTGAGTTGTTAGCCATGCAACACGACCTTCCCGGTGCCATTATTGAATGGGAAAAAGGAATTTCGGTAGCGCCGAATTACAGCAGCAACTACTATAATGCTGCTATGTATTATGCCCGCACATCTGATATTTTCTGGGCAGTGGTATATGGAGAAGTATTTGTGAACCTGGAAAGTTATTCTGCACGCACAGCAGAAATAAAAAGCGTGCTCCTTGAAGCGTACCGAAAATTATATACAGAGGGCACTATTGCGAATCATATTGCAGCACAGAAAAGCGCCACTTTTGAAAAAGCATTTTTAGAAACATTGAATAAAAGCAAGAGCATGGCTGCTGATGGCATTACAGCAGATAACCTTACTGCCATGCGCACAAGATTTATACTGGATTGGTACAGCGCCGGTAACAATGAAAAATTTGCTTTCCGTTTGTTTGATAACCTGCAATATTTATTAAGGGAAGGAATGTTCAACGCCTACAACGAATGGCTGTTTGGTACAGCGGCAAGTCCTGCCAAATACCAGGTCTGGGTAGATACCCACGATAAAGAAGCCAAAGCATTTAAAGACTTCCAGGAAGGAAGGGTCTTTAAAATGGTGGCGGGGCAGATATATAAAAGCTAGATTAGGATCGCGCCAGAGGCGGACAGGTTCGTAGGATTTGAAGATGGAAGGATTGGTAGTGCTATTGACATTTGATTTACCACAGACGCACAGAAACACAGAAGAAGGTCTTTAAGAATACCAACAACTCTTTGCTCCTTTGCTCCCGAAGTTTCGGGATTTGCGTGAAACCACTTAATTTGTACAACTTAAACTTCAGTCGATGTGTGATGCGTGATGCGAGATTCGGGATGGGGATTTGGGATAGGAGATACATCGTACATCTAACATCGTAAATCGTACATGATTTTATGCTACCAATGAAAAGACTATTCGATGCTGTTGACCATCAATTGGAACGGTTTCCAAAATCCGATATGCTGGCAGCAAAGGAAAATGGACAATGGAAATTATACAGCACCCATGATGTAAAAAATGCAGTGAACCGGCTTAGCGCGGGGTTATTGCAATTGGGCGTAAGTGGAAATGATATGAGCGCGGAGGGAAGCGACAAGATCGCGATCATCAGCAATAACCGTCCTGAGTGGGTGATAACTGACCTGGCAGTACAACAACTGGGTGCGATATTAGTACCTGTTTATCCTACCACCAATCCACTGGAACTTGAATTTATCCTGAATGATGCACAGGTGAAATACATGTTTGTGAGCAATACAGAAATGCTGGAAAAGATCAAAGCGCTGAAAGAGAAAGTGCCATCACTAAAAAACATTTATACTTTCGATACCATTGCAGGCGCCGATCACTGGAGTAAAATAACGGCAATGGCAGATGATGCATCGCTACAGAAAGTGGAAGATATCAAAAAACATATTCCGCTCACTCACCTCGCCACTATCATTTATACATCAGGCACAACAGGCACACCCAAAGGCGTGATGCTGAGCCATAATAATATTTATTCCTGCCTGCATTACAGCCGCGAAAGTTTTCCTTTTGAAGATGCACCGCAAAACAAGGCATTGAGTTTTTTGCCGCTGAATCATATTTTTGAAAAGATCATTACATATATCTATCTCTATAGTGGTGTGGGAATTTATTATGCCGAAAGCCTTGAAACAATAGGAGATAACTTAAAAGAAATTAGCCCCAACGGGTTTAGTACAGTTCCACGTTTGCTGGAAAAGGTCTTTGAAAGGATCATGCAAAAGGGAAATGAACTTACTGGTATTAAAAGAAAATTATTTTTCTGGGCGGTAGCGCTTGCAGAGAAATACGATAATAATATTAGCGGCGGTATTTTTTATAACCTGCAACTGGCGATCGCCAATAAACTCATTTTTGTAAAATGGCGTGAGGCGCTTGGTGGAAAGGTAGATTATGTGGTTACCGGTGGAGCAGCATGCCAGGTAAAATTATTGCGCATCTTCAATGCGGCGCGGGTGCCCGTGTACGAAGGGTATGGCCCAACAGAGAACAGCCCGGTGATCTGCATCAACCGCAAAGGAAAAGGCGGAACAAAATTCGGGACCGTTGGCCCACCCATTGATGGCATCGAATTAAAACTGGAAGCCGATGGAGAGATATGTGTGAAAGGCCCAACAGTGATGGAAGGATATTATAAACGGCCCGACCTTACTGCAGAGGCCGTGATGGATGGATGGCTGCATACAGGTGATATTGGTGTTCTGGATGCGGATAATTTTTTAAAGATCACCGACAGGAAAAAAGAACTCTTTAAAACAAGCGGTGGCAAATATGTAGCGCCGCAACCCATCGAAAATAAATTAAAGGAAAGCCCGTTTGTGGAACAGGTACTGGTGGTGGGGGCAGAGAAAAAATTTGTTGGTGCACTCATTGTTCCTTCTTTCAGCGCATTGAAAGTATGGATGAAAGAAAATAATATTGATTTTGTGAGTAATGAAGATGCCGTACATCAACCCAAGGTATTGCACTTATACCGCGAACTGGTTGAGCGCTATAATGTATTCTTCAATCATGTGGAACAGATAAAAAAATTTGAACTGCTCCCAAAAGAATGGAGCATTGAAACAGGCGAGATGACACCGAAGATGAGTTTAAAAAGAAAAGTGGTGATGGAGAAGTATAAGGATGCGGTGGAGAGAATTTATGCTTAAACAAAATTTCACGCAAAGACGCAAAGAAAAAATAAGGCGCCAAGGAAGCTTTAAAACTTTCTTGGCGCCTTTGCTTCCTTATTTGCTTTGCGTGAAACTACTATTTAAAATCACTGTCCGGAAGTCCACTATTTACCTTAATCGTTGTTATCTTAAATTCTATCGCTTGTCCGCCGCCGGCATCGATCTTTCTTGCATAAGGGATCTTGACACCATTAAAAACATCGCGGTAATCGCCCAATATTTCAGGGGTGGCATTCTCATTACCCATTTCCAAATGCTGAACTTTTAAAGAAGTTTTTTGATCATAATAATCCATGCTCTTTTTTCCTGATGGCGAAGTAACAGTTACTACATACACTAAAACGTCATTCACTACTTCCATGTTTGGATCCAGTTTTAACGAATAACCGCCGGTGGCATAATTTAATTCAGGGAAGATGGCAACAGATTCTTTCAGGCCTGCTTTCATATCATCTTTTACAGGAACATCCTGCCCCATTGCTTTCATCGAAATATTATCGCCGTTCTGCACCATTCGTGTAGGAACAATATTCATAGATGGAACATTGATCTCGTAATACATTTTATCAGGCATTTTCTGTTTGCTGGTTAGTTGAACATCAATACCCTGTATACTTCCAGTAGCTGAAATGCTGATATCCGTAACGGTTTTTAATTTATCAGCGCCACCAATCGCCTTCAGGTAATTATTTACTACGTCTGTTGCTGTAGTGCCTGCAGGTATTGCTTTTGAAGCACCAGCCCATGTATTGTTGGTGGGGTTGATATCAGGGAAGACATGATCAGGATCCAATACCACTTTTGTAACCTTGGCTGTGGATGCAAAACGGAATGTCCATGAAGTGCCACGCTGCCATATCTCAGCAGGTAATTTTACTGTATCAACTTTTCCACCTTCCTGTGTAATGGCTGCAATAACAGGAAGCGCCATTTCTTCCAGGTTTTCTATTGTGATCAATGAACCCTTTGAAGGATCATTGTTCTGGTATTTTACATCTTTTACTGCCTGGTCAAGTTTCCAGTTGTTGATGAACCATCCGCGCCAGAACCAGCTCAGGTCTTCGCCCGAAGCATTGTCCATTGAACGGAAAAAATCCCATGGAGTTGGGTGTTTGAAGGCCCATCTCTTAATATAAGTACGGAAAGCATAATCAAACCTATCGATCCCCAGAATATTGTAACGCAAAATTTCCAATCCCATACCCGGTTTAAAATAAGAAGCAATACCCTGGAATTGAGGGTCTATTACATCGGGTGTATTCATGATAGCTTCAGAAGTAGCGCTGAACATAAACTTCGCTATTCTTTGTGCATCGGTCTTGGAATCAAACTCGCCTTTATTAAAAACTTTGGTATCTACACCATTGATGAAAGTATTAAATCCTTCATCCATCCATGCATATTTACGTTCATTGGAACCCACCACCATCGGGAACCAGTTGTGTCCAAATTCATGATCGGTCACATTCCATAAACCGCCGCCTGTACTGTTTGATCCGCAGAACACAATGCCGGGATATTCCATTCCACCTACAATACCCGCCACATTGGTAGCAACCGGGTAAGTGTATTCAAACCATTCCTGTGAGTATAATTCAATAGCACCTTTTACAAATTCTGTAGAACGCCCCCAGGCTTTTGGCCCTGCACTTTCAACAGGATAAACAGATTGCGACAATGCTTTTTTTCCGCTTGGTAAATTAATTCTTGCAGCATCCCAGATAAATGCTTTTGAAGCGCCCCAGGCAACATCTCTTGTATTCTTGCATAAGAAATGCCATGTCAGGGTTGCTTTTGCAGGATACGCACTCTTGCTGTCAAGCTCACTTGAATCCCTGATAAATACTGTGCTTTCACTTGTTCTTGCTTTTGCCATTCTTGCCAAAGCTGTTGGTGTCATCACCTGTGCAGCGTTCAGCAATTCGCCTGAACCCACTACTACTAAATTAGCAGGTGCGGTAACACTATAATCTATGTCGCCGTATTCCAAATAAAATTCCGATGAACCCAAATAAGGGATCGTGTTCCAGCCAGACACATCATCATACACTTCCATGCGCGGGTACCATTGTGCCACTTCATATATCCATCCATTTTTAGAATGCTCTCTTCCCATACGGTCTGTGCCATATTCGGGAATATCAAAAGCATAGTTGATCTTAATTGAAATTTTACCACCGCCTGATGCAAGTGCGTCTTTTAAACGAAGTTGTAAACGAGTATCTGTAACGATATAATCTGTTTTTTCAGATTTGCCATCTTTGATGATCTCTACAGATTTTATTTCATCACCCTGTGTAAAAGTGCGGTTGGTGAAACGGCCGCCTGATATAAGAGCAGTAGCTTCAGCGCGTGAATCTTCGCGGTAAATATTCTGGTCGAGCTGCATCCAGAGAAAAGGCAATTTATCGGGGCTGTTGTTTGTATAACTAAGCACAACAGAACCACTTACCCTGTGGGTAGCGGTATCGAGCGATACATCTATTTTATAATCAGCACGGTTCTGCCAGTATTTAGGGCCGGGCTCACCACTGGCGCTCCTGTATTCATTACCATTATCGGTATAGAAGTTTGCCATAAATACTTTATGCGGATCGTATTTAGAGGCAGGTGCCGTTTGTGCAGACACGTTTACGCTAACAATGATGGCCAGTAAAGGCAGTAGGGAAAGAATTTTTCTCAGGTTCATATAACTGTTTTAAATGAAAGATGATACAGGGGGGCTAAATTAGGCAGCATTCTACTGGCAAACAAAAAGCGGGGAACAATTTATTTGAAAGGTATAGGCACCCAAATTAATTCAATACAGCGCATTCCTGCAACTGCATGAATATGAGTTTACCCGGCGTTTTTTAGGCTGAAGGGGAAGGCGTTATTGCACAGTCTGAATGTTGCTCGCTTGCTTGCCTTTGGGGCCGGTAGTTATTTCAAAGGAAACTTTATCGCCTTCCTTTAATACTTTAAACCCGCCCATATTGATCGCGGAAAAATGTGCAAATAGGTCTTCTCCACCGTCATCGGGAGTAATAAAGCCGAAGCCTTTAGAACCATTGAACCATTTTACAGTTCCTGTTGCCATAGTAGTAATTATTATTATTTCCCGAAAATACTGATTTTTGGGGGTTTTGCAACCATTATCCTTTTTCACCGGGGAGGCGGGGAATGATACATTTGAATGTAAACAGGGCTTATCCATTGGTGGCTACTTATGCAGATGCTTTTATTATTAGCCCGCTCGGCTGCGATGTTCAATTTACAAGGAACAAGCAAAATAAAGTGATGATGATGAAAATGAGTGTTACGAGAGCGAGGGGAGTGGAATTCATTAAAATTTATTAATGTACGATGTTAGATGTCGGATGTACAATGTGTCACTGCATCTAACATCGTACATCGCAAATCGTACATTGTTCCATCCCCCATCTCCCATCCCGCATCTCTTCCTGCAACAACCCCCTCTTTGTTGCATTCCCTCTCAACCCCCTATTAGTAAGAGTTCCGAATCTCAGGTCGCCTATCACAAATCTCCAATTCCACATCCACACCGCAACAAAAAAACATTGTTGCATATTTTTCTTTGCTCTTTATTGTTCTTTTTTTAGTTTAAATTTATTCGTTCTAATTCTTGTCAACTTAATTGAACGCCTGTTCAGTTGTAAAAATCCAAAACATAGCGATGCTGAAAAATTTTTTTTATTCCGGGAAATTTATACTTCGAACACTGGCAATTGTAATGATTGCTTCTGTTATTAATTCATGCCACCAGCAGCAATTTCGTTTTCGCGATACAAGCCTGAGTATCGAAGAACGCGTGAACGATCTTGTAAGCAGGATGACCATTGATGAAAAAATAGGGCAGATGATGAATGCTGCCCCGGCTATTGAACGCCTGGGCGTTCCCGAATATAATTGGTGGAACGAATGTTTGCATGGCGTGGCAAGGGCCGGACTGGCAACAGTGTTTCCGCAAGCCATAGGACTGGGCGCTACCTGGGATGAGGATATGATGTTCCGTGTATCGGATGCGATCTCGGATGAAGCAAGGGCGAAGTATTCAGACTTTCAATCAAAAGGGAAAAGGATCATTTACCAGGGACTTACGTTCTGGTCGCCGAACATAAATATTTTCCGCGACCCGCGATGGGGACGTGGACAAGAAACTTATGGTGAAGACCCATACCTGACAGGAAAACTGGCAGTACAATTTATTAAAGGGTTACAGGGTGATGATACTACTTACTATAAGACCATTGCCACAGTGAAACATTTTGCCGTGCACAGCGGGCCTGAATTGTTACGCCATTCATTTGATGTGAAAGAAGATGAAAGAGATTTTCGCGAAACATATCTCCCTCAATTTGAAATGGGCGTGAAAGAAGGGAAAGCATATTCTGTGATGTGTGCCTACAATAGATATGGCGGCGAAGCTTGTTGCGGAAGCAGCAGGTTGCTGACAACTATCCTTCGCAATGAATGGGGTTTTAAAGGATATGTGGTTTCCGACTGCGGCGCCATCGGCGATATTTATCAAAATCATAAAATTGTTTCCACTCCAGAAGAAGCGGCTGTACTGGCTGTAAGATCGGGCTGCGACCTGGAATGCGCTACCACTTATGAATCTTTGAAAGAAGCATTCAAAAAGAAAATGATCACGGAAGCAGAAATAGATATTTCGCTGAAAAGATTATTTGTGGCACGTTTTAAATTGGGAATGTTTGATCCACCTGAAAATGTAAAGTATAATAAGATACCGTACAGCGTGGTGGACAGCAAAGAAAATCATGCACTGGCACTGGAAGCTGCACATAAATCAATTGTGCTGTTAAAGAACGACCACCTGCCAGGGCAGACAGGCAACATCCTCCCCCTAAAAAAAGATATTAAAACAATTGCTGTGATTGGGCCTAATGCAGATGAGTGGCGTATGTTACTGGGCAATTATAATGGTATCCCTTCTAATGCGATCACGCCATTCAAAGGCATCAAAGAAAAATTACCGAATGCAAATGTGTTATACGCACAGGGATGCGAAGTGGCAGAAGGCATTCTTTCATTCAGCGTAGTGCCGGCAAAATTTCTATCAACCGGGAACAAGCCGGGGCTGAATGTTGAATACTATAATAATAAAGAAAGAACGGGCAATGTATTATTTACCGCCATTGATTCAAACCTGGATGCGAACTGGTATGATAAAGCACCAAGAAAGGATATGGACGATGATAATTTTGGCGTGCGCTGGACAGGCGAGATCGTTCCGGATAAATCGGGTGTTTATCAATTAGGAATTATCACTACCTGCAAAACCAATCTCTATCTAAACGATAGCGCGATCGCAAATACTAGTTATCATTTCAGGGATGAGTTTGGTGATCCGCGATTGAGAAGATCGGGCAATGTTCAACTGGAAGCCGGTAAGAAATATAAGATCAGAGTGGAAGCAGGTGAATCGTATGGTGATGCGCAGGTGCAATTGGTTTGGTCTGTTCCCAAAGCTGATCCAAAAACAGAATTAAAAAAGCAGGCAATAGAGATTGCGAAACAATCTGATGTTGTGATCATGTGTATGGGATTAACAGCAAGACTGGAAGGCGAAGAAATGGATATCAAGATAGATGGTTTTAGCGGCGGTGACCGAACCAGCCTGAACCTTCCTAAAATACAGGAAGACCTGATACAGGAAATACGTGCATTGGGCAAGCCTGTAATATTGGTTTTACTGAATGGCAGCGCGCTTTCTATCAATGAAGAAAATAAAAATCTCCCCGCCATTATTGAAGCGTGGTATCCTGGTCAGGCAGCAGGGCAGGCGATCGCAGATGTATTGTTTGGTGATTATAACCCGGGTGGGAAATTGCCGGTAACATTTTATAGATCTGTTTCTGATCTTCCCGGATTTGAAGATTATGGTATGAAGGGAAGAACTTATCGCTATTTTAAAGGCGAGGCATTGTATCCTTTTGGTTATGGATTGAGTTATACAAATTTTGCTTACGATAATTTAAAAACAGTAGCCGAATCTAAAGTGGGAGACAGTGTGAGTGTGTCTGTGAATGTAAAAAATACGGGAGCCATCGCGGGCGATGAAGTGGTGCAATTGTATTTATCAAATCTTACTGCTACCGTTCCTGTTCCTATCCGCACACTAAAAGGATTTAAGAGAGTGCATTTGAATGCGGGTGAAACAAAGACAGTGAATTTTGTTGTTCCTGCTTCTGCCTTTTCTGTGATAGATGATCAGAATAAACGTGTAATTGTTCCGGGAAAATTTGAAATGACTGTAGGTGGCGGGCAACCGGGTAAAACAGATCAGCTTGGTAAAATTTTAAAAACAACGATCAATCTTATTGCTAAATCTTAATATCTATGAAAAGAATTTATTTAATGTTGTTCTGTTTGTGTGTGTTTGCAATGAGCCGTGCGCAGAAGATAGCCAGTTTTGAAGTAAATCCCACACATGTATCTAATGGAATACAGATGCCCGTTAGCGTTGACCTGGATGCTGTGACCTTTCTGCCCGATTCGGTACTGCAATTGGTAGAAGTGCAGGGTAGCAAACGCATACCTGTTCCTTACCAGGTACAAAGTACAGGTAAGCGGGTTCTGTACTGGCAGGTAGATCAAACCGGCGACAAGGCACAAAAACATGTATATGAATTGATCAAAGGCGAGGCCCGTCCGAACGGCGTAGCCGGGCAGGCAAAAAATAGTTTCCCTGTGATCAGTGCAAAAAAAGATACGGGTGCTCTCACCATTGGCACGGGCAACAGAAGTTTTCTGAGTTATTATTATCTCACACGTTATCCACCCAAAGGAGTGGATACAGCATACAGGCGTAGTGGATTCATACACCCTTTATTTTCTCCACATGGCCAGGTACTCACGCGCATACAGGCGCCGGATCATTATCATCACTATGGACTATGGAATCCATGGACGCATGTATTGTATCAAAAAGACACGATCGATTTCTGGAACCTGAACAGCAAACAGGGAACAGTGCGGTTTGCAAAATTTTTATCAATGAATGATGGCCCTGTATTCAGTGAATATAAAGTGCTGCATGAACATGTTGTGTTGAAGAAAGGCCCGGCTAGCGGAAAAGTAGCTATGAATGAAGTGCAGACTGTGCGTATCTATCAGCCCAATAATCCTGATTACTATATTATGGACATCACAAGTGAACTAAACTGTGCCGATACCAGCGAAGTATTATTATTGGAGTATCGTTATGGTGGGTTGGGATGGCGCACCACCGAAGAATGGGATAATAAGAACAGCGAAGTGCTTACTTCTGAAGGAAAGACTAGAAAAGATGCAGATGGCACAACAGCAAGATGGTGCATTGTACAAGGCAAGCTGAGCAATGATTATGGCGGATTGGAGATGATGTCGTATCCCGGCAATTACAATCACCCCGAGCCTTTGCGTGTGTGGCCGGAGAACCAGTTTGTGCGTGGTGATATGTATGCCAATTTTGATCCCACCAAGAACATGAACTGGTTATTGAAACCGGGCCATACCTATACATTGCATTACAGGTTCCTGGTGTTTAATGGTCATTTTACAAAAGAGAAAGCAGAGAGTGCCTGGCAGAATTACAGCACACCTCCGGCAGTACAGGTAAAGATTGAAAAATAAATTCCTCACTATAAAAAATATCTGATCATGGAAAACGAAAAGAAAAAAGAGATCTCAAGAAGAGATTTCCTCAGCAACTCCACCAAAGCTGCAATAGCTACATCACTTGCGCTGAGTGGATTCCCTTCTATTGTTCCTGCCAGTGTATTTGGAAAGAATGCACCAAGCAACCGTATTAATATTGGAGCGATCGGTAATGGGCGAATATCGCGTGTGCATGATATGCCGGGAACATTAAAATATGAGCAGGCGCAGATCATGGCTGTTTGTGATCTTGACCTGGATCGCGCGAATGATGCAAAGAAATTCGTGAATGATTTTTATACAAAGAAAAACGGAAAGCCCTATGATGGTGTAGCGGTGTATCAAAACTATCACGAGCTGCTTGCTAATAAAGATGTGGATGCGGTATTGATCAGTACACCTGATCACTGGCATACATTGATCGGTATTGATGCGATCAAAGCCGGTAAAGATGTGTATATGCAAAAACCTGCTTCACTCACTATTGCAGATGGAAGGGCTTTGTGCAAGGCGGTAAAACCATCGGGACGCATTTTCCAGATAGGCAGCCAGCAACGTTCCATGCCTCAGTTTCGTTATGCTGCTGAGTTGGTGCGTAATGGAAGGATCGGCCAATTAAAAACAGTGTATGTTGGATTGCCAGGTGACCCTTCAGGTAATGTAGAACTTGAAATGCCGGTACCACCGAATTTTAATTATGATATGTGGCTGGGTTCTACACCTAATGTTTATTACACTGAAAAACGTGTACACCCGCAGAAAGGATACGACCGCCCGGGATGGTTGCGCTGCGAGCAATTTGGCGCGGGCATGATCACAGGCTGGGGCGCGCATCATGTTGACTCTGCACATTGGGGAATGAATACAGAACTCACCGGCCCAATTGAAGTTTGGGGCCATGCTGATTTCCCAACCAGCGGATTATGGGATGTGCATGGAATCTTCCGCACAGAAGCGATGTATGCAAACGGCGTGAAAATGGTGATCAGTAATGAGATACCCAATGGTGTTAAATTTGAAGGAACAGAAGGATGGATATTTGTTACGCGCGGAGATTACCAGGCAACGGGAAGTGATCCTGTTCCGGGAAGAGATGGCGTAAAATCATTGGAAGCAAGTGATCCAAAGATCATTCGTTCAGTGATCGGCCCTAATGAAATTCATTTGTATGAAAGTGCAGACCAGCATGGCAACTGGCTGGATTGTATCAAGTCGCGCAAAGAAACCATTGCACCGGTAGAAGTGGCGCACAGGGCATGTTCTACTTGCCTCGTACATCATATTGTGATGAAGCTGAAAAGAAAAGTACAATGGGATCCAGCGAAAGAAAGGTTCATCAATGACGACCAGGCCAATAGTATGCTGGCACGTACGCAGCGTTCACCGTATATTATCAAAGCATAACGGATATACTTTGCGAACATTGCGATTCCTTGCGCTCTTTGCGATACAGCTTTAATTTTTTTGTATCGCAAGGCTCGCAAAGTTTCCGCAAAGGACGCAAAGAGTTTTAGCTATCATGTTAACCAGATTATATGAAGAAATTGTCTTTACTGTTAGCCCTGTTATATATGTCATGCAATACTCCAACAACTGACAAAAGCAGTTACCCTGTTCAATTGATCACAGTTGATCCCGGTCATTTTCATGCGGCGCTGGTGCAAAAGATCATGTACCCCGAAGTGGATTCGGTGGTGCATGTGTATGCTCCGGCTGGCCCTGACCTGCAATTGCATCTCGACAGGGTGAAAGGATATAATGCAAGAACGGCTGATCCTACACACTGGAAAGAAGAAGTGTATACAGGTGATGATTTCTTTCAGAAGATGCTGGCAGATAAAGCAGGCAATGTGGTGGTATTGGCAGGTAACAATCAAAAGAAAACAGAATACATATCAAAATCGCTCAGCGCAGGGTTGAATGTTTTAGCCGATAAACCCATGGCCATCAACAGTGAAGAATTTGCATTGCTGAAAAATGCATTTGATACAGCAAAGAAGAAAAATTTATTGTTGTATGATATCATGACAGAACGTTTTGAGATCACAACTATTCTTCAGCGTGAATTATCTATGAAGCCTGATGTATTCGGTACCCTGCAAAAAGGAACCCTTACCGATCCTGCAGTAATAGAAGAAAGCCTGCACTGTTTTTATAAATATGTTTCAGGAAATGTATTAACTCGCCCGCCATGGTTCATGGATGTAGTGCAGGAAGGCGATGGCATTGTAGATGTTACAACGCATTTGGTTGACCTGGTGCAATGGGGTTGTTTTCCTAACCAAAGTATTGATTATACAAAAGACATCAATGTACTGGCTGCAAAACGCTGGCCAACGAATATGAGCCTAACGGAATTTAAGACGATCACAAAACTGGATGGCTTTCCCGATTACCTGAAAAAAGATCTCGTAAAGGATACGATGCTGCCGGTGTATTGCAATGGCAATATCAATTACACGATACGTGGTGTGCATGCAAAAGTTTCTGTTGTATGGAATTATAAGCCACCGGGTGGAACGGGTGATACACATTATTCTATCATGAAAGGAACAAAAGCTAACCTTGTCATACGACAGGAGGCGGAACAAAAATACCAGGCCACATTATATATTGAACCGGTTGGCAATGATGCTGCTTATGAAAAAACATTACAGGAACAGGTAAAACAACTGGCAGTAAAATATCCGGGAATAGAATTAAAAAAATCAGGCAAAGGCTGGGAACTGATGATTCCTGAAAAATATAAAGAGGGGCATGAATCGCATTTTGCGCGAGTAACAAATAATTACTTGGAGTATTTTAAAAATCATAACATGCCGGAATGGGAAGTGCCGGGGATGATAGCGAAATATTATACGACGACGAAGGCACTAGAGATCGCAAAGTCTGGACTATGATTTATGTGATTAAATGATTCACCTGATTAGACCCTGAGGTATTCTTGGCGCTTTCTTGGCGGAACTTTGCGGTTAAATTGTCTGTATTAGGATTCGTGGGATTTGATGATTGAAGGATTCTGATAAATTAAAAAATGGTTCACCAATGAAAAAATTACTCCTCTCCATTCTTATCCTCAGCTCAACAACAATATTCTCGCAAAAAAAAGACACCTTGAAATCGGGCGTCTATAGCTGGAGTGCAGCAACAGTAACAAAAGAAGAAACACGTGAAAGGAGAGAAATGATGGAAGGCAGTACACTGGACCTCGGCTATTTTGAAATACATACTTCTACCATTGATCCCGGCAAAGCGCCACACCCGCCGCATACACATGGTGATACAGAAGAAATTATTATTGTAAGAACAGGTCAATTGAAAGTAACTATTGCAGGCCATTCAAAAATACTGGGCCCGGGAAGTGTTGCATTGGCTGTACCCGGTGATGAACATGGTGTTGAGAATGCAGGAACTACGCAATCAACTTACTATATATTAAAAATGAAATCTAAAACTCCGATGAATATGGACCGTGCAAAAAAAGCAGGCGGCTCCATCATGGTGAATTGGGATGATATGGTAGTTGATAAAACAGGGAAAGGTGTTCATCGTTCTATCTTCGACAGGGCATCTTCACAATTTGGGAAACTGGAAATGCATGAGACCACTTTAAATAAAGGCGAAGTGAGCCACGACCCGCATACCCATCGTGCAGAAGAATTGATCATTTTGAAAAAAGGAGAAGTACAGATGCTGATCGGTGGTAAATTTTACAGGGGGGTTACGGGCGACCTGTTCCTGCTGAACTCAAATGTGCAACACGGACTCATAAATACCGGCGGCGAACCCTGCGAATATTTTGCGTTTCAGTGGCAGAATTGAGGTTTCACGCAAAGAAAACAAAGGAGCAAAGGCGCCAAGGATTCCCCCTAAATAAACTTTGCGCCTTAATTCACTTTGCGTCTTTGCGTGAAATAAAATCCCCCCTTTTCTACTAATGTGTATCTTGGACACATTATATTTGTGAGGCACAATCACCCTTCATTTGCCATAGATGAAATTTGTTACTCTTATATTATGTGTATTGCTTACCAGCTTTTGCCATGCGCAATTGCTTAGCTGGTCGCCAAATTTTATCCAGGACAACTCTTCATCCGTTACCATCACCTGCGATGCCACAAAAGGCAACCAGGGATTATTGAATTATACGCCAACAACCGATGTGTACGTTCATCTAGGCGCAATTACCACAGCAAGTACCAGCCCTTCTGACTGGAAATATGCCCCATACACCTGGGCAACCACCAATGCCCTGGCGCAATGCACTTACCTCGGCAATAATAAATGGTCGTATACGATCAATGGTGGATTGCGCACTTATTTTGGTATGACTAATGCTTCTGAAAAAATTCTTCGCATTGCTATCTTATTCAGGAGCGGTAATGGTAACAAAGCTTTACGCAACTCAGATGGTGGCGATATGTATGTGCCGGTTTATGATAATGGTTTATATGCAAGAATAGATACTCCTTTGCGCCAGCCATTTTATACCCCAACACTTGAAACGATCACAAAAAATGTAGGCGACAATATTTCCATTTTTGCAAAAGCCAGCCAGTCGTCCACGATGAAAATATTCTTTAACGGAACCGCGATCGCAACTGCTTCTGCTGCTACACAGGTATCTGCTGCACCATCTATTACAGCAACAGGAACACAAACAATCATTGCCGAAGCAAATAATGGCACCAGCACGGCGCGTGATACTATTTCATTTTTAGTTTCGGGAGGAACTACGTTTGCGCCACTGCCATCAGGAGTAGTGGATGGCATTAATTATGAAAGTGGCGATACCTCTGTAACACTTGTTCTGTTTGCGCCTAAGAAAACTAAAATATTTGTAACGGGCGATTTCAATAACTGGACACCTACTACTGCCTACCAGATGAATGAGACCCTTGACAGCAACCGTTTCTGGATAAGGCTGAAAGGATTAACACCCGGAACAGAATACGCCTATCAATATGTAATAGATGCATCATTGACCGTAGCAGATTATAATGCAGAAAAAATATTAGACCCTGCGAACGACCAATATATTCCTTCGGCAACTTACCCGAGTTTAAAAGCATATCCTACCGGCAAAACAACAGGTATCGTGAGTGTGTTGCAAACTGCGAAGCCTGCATACAACTGGCAGGTGACAACTTTTACAAAACCGAGTAAAAATAATTTAGTGATCTATGAATTACTGATCAGGGATTTTGTTGCTGCAGCTAACTGGCAAACACTAAAAGATACACTCACTTATTTAAAAAGACTGGGAGTGAACGCCATTGAAGTGATGCCGTTTAATGAATTTGAAGGCAACCTGAGCTGGGGTTATAATCCTAATTTTTATTTTGCCCCTGATAAATATTATGGCACTGAAAATTCGATCCGCCAATTTATTGACCAATGCCATTTACAGGGTATTGCGGTCATCATGGATATGGTAATGAACCATTCCATGGGTTCATCGCCGATGGCGCAGATGTATTGGGATGCAACAAATAATATTCCTGCCGCCAACAATCCATGGTTTAATCAATACCCCACACATCCGTTTAATGTGGGGAATGATTTTAATCACTCCAGCCAGGCAACGAAAGATTTTGTTGACAGGGTTGTTACGCACTGGCTCACGAAATATAAGATTGATGGTTTCAGGTGGGATCTCTCAAAAGGGTTTACGCAAACAAATAGTTGTACCAATCCACCAGCTTGTAATGGCACCAATGATGTTGCCAACATGGGGCACCTTGATGCAAGCCGTATTGCTATATGGGAAAGGATCTATGATAAGATGCAGGCTGTAGTGCCTTCTTCTTATTGCATTCTTGAACACTTTGCAGATAACAGCGAGCAAACGATCCTCGCCAATTATGGTATGTTATTATGGGGGAATGAAAACTATAATTTCAACCAGGCAACGATGGGTTATTCTACAGGCTGGGATTTTAGCGGAGGAATTTTTACAACATTGGGATGGAACAATCCCAATTTAGTGATGTACCAGGAAAGCCACGATGAAGAAAGGCTGATGAATAAGAATGAGCTCTATGGTAATACCAGCGGGTCATATAATATAAAAGATACTGCCACAGGATTGAAGCGTAATGAAATGGCCGCAGCATTCTGGGCAATGATACCCGGCCCTAAATCGATGTGGCAATTTGGAGAACTGGGGTATGATTATTCCATCAACGCCTGTCAAAACGGAACAGTGGATGCCACCGGCGGATGCAGAACGGATAATAAAGCGATACGCTGGGATTATTATGCAAATGCAAACAGGAGATCGTTGTACAATGTATATAGTAAACTCATACAACTGAAATTGATCCCTAATTATCTCACCACTTTTACTACGCACAATGTTACTTACAGCACTTCCAGCGGATTTAAATGGATGGTATTAAATGATGATTCATTGAAAGTAGTGGTGATGGGTAATTTTGATGTAACTGCACAAAGTGGTTCTGTTACTTTCCCATCTTCGGGTACATGGTATAGTTATTTAACCGGCGCCACACGCACAGCAACAGGTTCTGCGGAGTCGATCACGCTGCAGCCCGGCGAATATTATGTGTACACGAGTAAAAATGTGAATGCTACTGTAGTAACAGCAGTTGCGCCTGTAAATAATGATCTGAGTGATATGGAAGTGAATATCATTCCCAATCCTGCAAACACAGCAACAACAGTCTGGTATAATTTACCCAAAAGCGGAACGGTAAATATTAGTGTGATGGATATGGCCGGAAGAAAATTAACCAACTTGTTCAACGGTTTCAAAGCAAAAGGCCAGCAAAGCATTTCATTAAACAGCAACGGGTTCAATACGGCACAACTTGAAACAGGGATATACCTGTTGCAGATACAGGAAAATGGACAGCGTCGTACAGAGAAATTTGTAGTGGTAAACTAACTGTTGATCTCCCGAATATATTCAGCAAGAATTTTTATAGGTGGAAGTAAAAGTGAAAACAGTTACTTTTAAAAATGACTTGAGTACTATTATAGTCAGCTATTGATCGCATTTAAAATTGCCGGTATGAAAAAATTACTATTTATTTTATCTTCTTTCTGCTTATGTGCAGGAGTTCTCGCACAGTTGCCCGATCTGGACCGAGTTCAGCCAGGTAACTGGTGGGTGGGTATGAAGAACCCCAAACTGCAAATAATGGTTCATGGCAATAAAATTGCAGAACGTAATGTGAGCCTGGCATACGCAGGAGTGAAACTTGTGAAAGTGAATAAAGTAGAAAACCCTAATTATCTTTTTTTGGATATTGAAATTACTGCCACTGCAAAACCCGGAACATTTCCCATTGAATTTACTTCAGCAGGAAAAAAATCAGTATCGTATAATTATGAATTGAGTTCGAAGAACAGATCTGCTGGTCGCGTGCAGGGAGTAACCAGCAAGGACCTGATCTACCTTATCATGCCCGATCGTTTTTCCAATGGCGATGTAAGCAATGATAAAGTAAATGGAATGAGGGAGATGACTCTGAACAGGGATTCTATGTACGACAGGCACGGCGGAGATATACAGGGCATCATCGATCACCTTGATTATTTAAAAGACCTGGGTATTACTACTGTATGGTGTACACCCGAGATAGAAAATGATATGCCACATGCATCCTATCATGGGTATGCGGTAACAGATCATTACAAGATAGATCCGCGTTACGGAACAAATGAATTGTTTAAAACTTATGTAGAGAAATGCCATGCGATGGGTTTGAAAGTGATCAAAGATGCGGTGCATAATCATATCGGGAGTTATCATTGGACGATGCTTGACCCGCCAATGAAAGACTGGGTACACCAATGGTCAAAATTTACGCAGACAACTTATAAAGAACAGACGGTGATGGATCCGTATGCATCAGCGGCCGATAAAAAATTAATGCTCGATGGATGGTTTGTGCGTTCTATGCCCGACATGAATGAAAGCAATCCTTATGTACAAAATTTTTTAACACAGAATCTTATTTGGTGGGTGGAATATGCAGGAGTGGATGGATTGAGGCTGGACACTTATCCATACAATGATCCCGCATACATGGCACAGTGGGCAAAGGATATGAAAACAGAATTCCCGCACCTGAGCATTTTTGGTGAGACCCTGGTGGGCAGCGTGATCAACCAGGCATTTTTTACAGAAGGGAATACAGTCAGCAGGGGATTTGATACGCATTTACCCGGCATTACAGATACACAGGTAAAGGATGGCATCTATGAAGCATTGAATGGAAAGAAGGGATGGGCGAGTGGAGTGAACAGGTTATATAATACTCTTGCCAATGATTTTGTTTATAAAGACCCAAGCCGGAATGTGATCTTCATGGATAATCATGATATGAGCCGTTACTATTCATTGGTGGATGAGGATATCAATAAATTCAAATCAGGGTTGATCATGCTTTTTACAACGCGTGGAATACCGCAGATATATTATGGAACAGAGATATTGATGAAAAACCTGTCAAACCCCGATGGCCTTGTCCGACTTGATTTCCAGGGTGGATGGAAAGGCGATAAGAGTAATAAATTTACTGCAGAAGGAAGAACGGACAGTGAAAATGTTGCTTTCAATTTTGTAAAAAAATTGGCCAATTACAGGAAGAACAATGCAGTATTGCAAACGGGTAAGCTGATGCAATACGTTCCGCAGGATGGTGTGTATGTTTACTTCCGTTATAATGAAAAGAAAACAGTAATGGTGGTGGTGAACAGTAATGAGAAGGAAGAAAAGATCGATGCAAAAAGATTTTCAGAAAGAATGAATGGATTTGCAACAGCTATTGATGTTATAAGCGGAGTAACAACAAATATCAGCGGGCTTGCCATCGCTCCAAAAACAACTGAAGTGTTTGAATTGAAAAAATAAAGATTACGAGACTCATTCATCATCTTAATTAATTGTCCATGGCCGCGATCATCACAAAACCGAAACTTTCTTTCTGGCAGATCTGGAATATGAGCTTTGGATTTCTTGGAATACAGTTCGGGTTTGCATTACAGAACAGTAATGTCTCCAGGATATTACAAACTTTTGGAGCTGATGTTGAGAACCTTTCATTCTTCTGGCTGGCAGCACCTATTACGGGAATGATCGTGCAGCCTATCATTGGGCATTACAGCGACAGGACATGGAACAGGCTTGGAAGGCGTAAACCGTATTTTTTAGCGGGAGCATTACTTGCATCAGCAGCATTATTATGTATGCCTAATGCAGGAGCGCTGGCATATTATATATCACCAATCATGATCGGTGCGGGTATGCTCATGATCATGGATGCATCTTTTAATGTGGCGATGGAACCATTCCGTGCTTTGATCGGTGATAATCTTCCGGATAGTCAGCGGACCCTTGGATTTTCTGTGCAAACATTTTTAATAGGAATAGGAGCGGTGCTGGGTTCGTGGTTGCCGTATATTTTTTCTGAGTATTTACATATTGCAAAGACTGCAGCACCCGGGCATGTACCACCCAATGTGATCTACTCTTTTTATACCGGCGCATTTGTTTTAACAGTGAGTATACTTTGGACAGTATTCAGAACAAAAGAATATTCGCCTAAAGAGTATGCGGCATTTTATCCTGCAGAAGAAAAAGAAGAATCCAAAGGGCTGCTCACGATCGCGAAAGATTTTTATCATATGCCCAAAACCATGCTACAACTGGGTTTGGTGCAATTCTTTTCATGGTTTGCATTATTTACGATGTGGGTTTTTACAACACCTGCTATTGCGCAGCATGTATATAAAGTAACACCTGGCGATACTTCTTCTGCAAAGTTTGCCGATGCGGGAAACTGGGTAGGAATTCTATTTGGTATATATAATGGTGTGTCGGCTATATATGCTTTGATCTTACCTTCTATTGCAAAGGCCTGGGGCCGTAAGAAAGCACATTCTTTTTCATTGGCTTGTGGAGGCATTGGACTGGTTTCCATTTATTTTATCAGCAACCCTAATATGCTGATCTTCTCTATGATCGGGATCGGTTTTGCCTGGGGAAGTATTTTATCGATGCCTTATGCAATACTGGCCGGCTCTATTCCTGCAAAAAAGATGGGAGTGTACATGGGCATTTTTAATTTCTTTATTACGTTCCCGCAGATCGTCAATGGTTTTTTTGGTGGAATGATGGTAAAGAAATTTTTTAATGGAGAACCTATTTATGCAATAGTGCTGGCAGGTGTTTGTATGTTTTGCGGAGCTGTTTCTATCCTATATGTAAAGGATCAAAAATCACTGAATTAGGACCGGTAAAGCTGTTAGCCAAAAAAAATTTGGCGAATTAAAAAAAAGTTTTAGGTTTGTGTAAACGATTGCATTGTGGAGTTTAGAGTAAATCTTATTTATTGTGTAAACGATTGCACAATATTTTTTGAGGAAAAATGTTAAAATATTCAAGACAATTAATTAACATCGTGTAAATTTTACACTAAGTATATCTTGGTTTTAAAACTCTAACAACTGATTGCCATGAAAAAATGCCTGCCAGACAAACTGTCTTTTGCTGCCTTACATCGTTATGCTAAGGTTACTGCTCAAAGCAAATTCTTTTTTCTTCTTGTGATAAACCTGGTTGTGTTTAACCTCTGTGTTCTTGCACAACAGAAAGCTGTTTCAGGAAAAGTGACCAGCTCAAAAGGCGGTGCTCCGGTTGATGGAGCCTCGATCACAGTGAAAGGATTTAAAACCGGTACTACCACAAAAGCAGATGGAACATTCAGTTTAAATGTTCCTTCAGCGGCTACTACGCTGGTGATCTCTTCCGTTAATTTCGGAACAAGAGAAATGGCTATCGGAAGCGGAAAAGGTATTTCTATCAGCCTTGACCCGGTTAGTGAAGCATTGAGCGAAGTAGTAGTGATAGGTTACGGTACTGTAAAGAAAAAAGACCTGACCGGTGCTATTGCAACAGTTACTTCCAAAGATTTTCAAAAGGGAGTGATCACTACACCCGAGCAAATGCTTGCAGGAAAAGTTCCGGGTGTTTCTATTATTTCCAATAACGGCCAACCTGGTTCAGGAAGTACGATCCGTATTCGCGGTGGCGCTTCTTTGAATGCGAGCAATGATCCATTGATCGTGGTAGATGGAGTTCCTTTGGATAATGGTGGTATTTCAGGCTCAAGCAACGCATTAAGTTTTATCAATGCAAATGATATTGAATCTTTCTCTGTATTAAAAGATGCATCTGCTGCAGCTATTTATGGAACAAGGGCTTCTAATGGTGTGATCATCATCACCACCAAAAAAGGAACCGGCGGTAAATTAAAAGTAGACTTCAGTTCTGTGAATTCTCTTTCAACTACTACCAAAGAAGTATCTGTATTAAGTGCTGCACAGTTTCGTACGATTGTAAACGCAAACGGAACTCCTGCACAGCAGGCAATGCTTGGATCTGCTAACACCGATTGGCAGAGCCTTATTTATCAAAATGCTTTGGCAACAAATAATAATATCAGTTTTAGCGGAGGTGTCAAAGGCCTTCCTTACAGAATATCCCTCGGTTACCTGAACCAGAACGGAATATTAAGAACAGATAATCTCCAAAAAACTTCTTTGGCAGTAGTGCTGAATCCAACTTTTTTTAATAATCACCTGAAAGTGGATATTAATTTAAAAGGAAGCATGGAGAATACAAGGTTTGGTAACCAGGGTGCAATTGGCGGTGCTACCAGCTTTGACCCAACACAACCTGTTTACTCAAACAGCAAAAGATATGGCGGATATTTTGAGTGGGTAGATGCTTCAGGCAACCTCACCAATCTTGCCGGAAAAAATCCACTGGGCCAGTTATACCAACGTATGGACCAGAGCACGCCACAAAGAAGCATTGGTAATATACAGGTGGATTATAAATTTCATTTCTTCCCTGACCTGCATATCAATGCCAATTTTGGTTATGATGTAGCTACCGGAAAGGGAACAGTATTTGTTTCAGACAGCGCTGCTGCAGAATATACAAGAGCAGGTGAAAGCAATCATTACCTGACAAACAGAACGAATACAGTATTTGAATCTTACCTGAGCTATGCAAAAGATATCAAATCCATTAAAAGCCATGTAGATGTTTTAGCAGGGTATTCATATAATGATTACCTGACAACGAATTATAGTTATGCTGATTATAATGCACACGGAGTTAAGATACCTAACTCAGACCCTTCGTTCCCATTCAATCAACCAGAACATACTTTAATCTCTTATTTCAGTCGTGCGAATTTTTCGTATGATGGACGCTACCTGGTAACAGCTACACTTCGCCGTGATGGTTCTTCACGTTTTGCACCGGTTAACAGGTGGGCATTGTTTCCATCGGTTGCATTTGCATGGAAGGCCAGCGACGAATCTTTCCTGAAGGGCAGTAAAGTATTATCAGACCTGAAGATCCGTTTGGGTTATGGTGTTACCGGCCAGCAGGATGGAATAGGTAACTATGATTATCTCTCTTATTATGCTTTGAGTTCTGCCAACGCCTCTTACCAGTTTGGAAACACTTTCTACCAGGGCTTCAGGCCGGGTGGATTTTATGCCAACAGGAAATGGGAGCAGACAACTACTTATAATATTGCCGCTGATTTCGGTTTCTTAAATAACAGGATCACCGGTAGTGTTGATTTCTACCTCAAACAAACAACAGACCTCTTAAACCAGATACCTCAGCCTGCAGGAACAAACTTCTCTGCATACGTTGTAGCCAATGTGGGCAGCATGGAAAACAAAGGAGTAGAACTGAATGTTAACATGCAGATGATCAGGCACAAGAACTTTACCTGGGACCTGAGCGTGAATGGTACCTATAACAAAAACACGATCACGAACCTGACCGTAATACCTAACGACCCTAACTACCTTGGTTTCCAGAGCGGTTCTATCGCGGGTGGTATTGGCGGGCAGTTTGCTTACCTGAATGCAGTGGGATCCAGCAAGAACACCTTTAACTTGTACAGGCAGGTTTATGATAAATCATCAAACCCTGCAGAGGGAGTTTTCGTAGATAAGAACGGTGATGGCATCATTAACCAGAATGACCAGTTTAAAGGAAAACATTCTGACCCTGACTTTTATTTTGGGCTTAGCACCAACGTTGGATATAAGAAATGGAGCGCCGGATTTGTAATGCGTGCCAGCGTAGGCAACTATGCTTATAATAATACGTATAGTCAAACAGGCACATTGAACCAGCTATTAGGTAACTCTGTTTTATATAACGCATCAAGCAACTACCTGGCAACATTGTTCAAGGGTGGTAATGGGCAGGAGTTGCTGAGTGATTATTATATTCAGAATGCTACTTTCTTAAGAATGGATAATTTCAATATCGGGTATAATGTGGGCAGGGTATATCATGACAAGGCAAACCTCAGGTTAAGTGCAAACATTCAGAATGTATTTGTCATAACGCAATATACCGGCCTGGATCCTGAATTGAGTGGAGGTATTGATAACAACCTTTATCCAAGGCCAAGGGTATTCTCTTTAGGATTAAATCTTGATTTTTGATCAGTTCTAACAATTGTAAAAAAGCATATATGAAAACAAGAAATCGTTTTGAAACCATTCTTACCGTTGTTATTCTGATAGCAACCTTAGGAGCATGTACCAAAAAACTGGACCTGACGCCAACGAATGATATCACTTCCCAGACAGTGTACAGCACTTCTGCCGGGTATAAGATGGCATTGGCGAAAGTATATGACGCTTTTGCGCTAACAGGTAACCAGGGTGGAACGGGTAACCCCGATATCCCAACGCAAATCATCTCGGATGAAGGTAACTCCGACTTTTTCAGGTTGTACTTTAATGTGCAGGAGCTTACTACCGACGAAGCTGCATGGACATGGCAGAATGATGGTGGCATACAAGGCTTGCATGAAATGAGCTGGTCTGCTATCAACCCGATCATTGATGGTTTATACTATCGCTCTTTTTTCCAGATAACATTGGCCAACGATTTTATCAGGCAATCTTCAGATGCGAATTTGAGCTCAAGAGGAATTACAGGTGCCAGTGCAGACAGCATACGCCACTACAGGGCTGAAGCAAGATTTTTAAGAGCTTACCAGTATTTTGTGCAGATGGACCTGTTTGCAAACCCTCCGTTTGTTACTGAGAATGATGCCATTGGTAGTGTGATACCTAAACAAATAAAACGTGCAGATCTGTTTACTTATATCGAATCTGAATTAAAAGCGATTGATGGAAGCCTTGTTGCACCAAAAACAAATGAATATGGCCGTGCAGACCAGGCTGCTGCATGGGCACTCTTGTCACGTATGTATTTGAATGCAGGGGTTTATACCGGTACAGCGAGATATACAGATGCGATCACTTATTGCAACAAACTTACCAGCGTTTACACATTGCATCCTGATTACACTCAATTGATGCTGGCTGATAATAATCTGAATACCGACGAATTCATCTTCACTATTAACTATGATGGTACTTATACCCAAAACTGGGGAGGTACAACTTATATGGTTCATGGGCCTGCAGATGTTCCGGCCGGAGTTTCTGGTACCAGCGGTGACTGGGGTGGATTACGCTGCACACAAAATTTTGTGACATTGTTCTCTGATTACAGTGGAGCTACTGATAAACGCGCACAGTTCTACCAGACAGGACAAAACCTGGCGATGAATGATCTCTACACAAAGACCGATGGTTTCTCAACATTTAAATACAGGAACGTAACAAGAACAGGAGCTAAGGCTGCTCATGCGGATCCTGCAGGAAACTGGGCTGATGTGGATTTCCCTTTATTCAGGCTTGGAGAAACATATCTTATTTATGCTGAAGCAGTATTGCGTGGCGGAACAGGTGGTGATGCGGCTACAGCTTTAAGCTATATCAATAAAATACGCACCCGTGCATATAATGGAAGCACAGCAGGAAACATTACATCGGGCCAGTTAACTACTGATTTTATCCTGGATGAAAGAGCAAGAGAAATGTATTATGAAGCTACCAGGCGTACAGATCTGATACGTTACGGTAAATTCACTACCAGCGCTTATTTATGGGCATGGAAGGGTGGAGTTAAAGCAGGGACATCAGTATCGGATAAGTATAATATCTTTCCTATCCCAACTACCGATCTGTCTGCGAACCCGAACCTTGTTCAAAACACAGGATATTAAAATTGAAGAATCTATCTAATGAATCATTATAAAAACAACCGTATGAAAAATTTATTTAACAAGCTCTGCCTGGTAAGCACGATCGCTTTCCTCTTCTTTGCCTGCAAAAAAGATGATCCAGGACTGCTACTGAAAAACGGAACCTTCTTTACATCAGGTTCTGTGGGGCTGTCAGCAACCCCATCTACTCCATTGGTATTAGACAGTACCAGCGGAGGCTCCAAAACTGCTGTTACATTGAACTGGCCTGCAGTGGATTTTGGTGCGTCGGTTGCGGTAACGTATACACTACAGATAGATTCTATCAATGATAATTTTGTGAAGCCCACCACCTATTCCATGGCGAGCGGTCTTACAAAAACTTTTACGATGGGCGACTTCAATACACTGGCGCAGAACCTGGGCTTAACACCTGGTACAGCCGGCCAAATCAAAGCGCGCGTAAAAGCAGATGTTAACCAGAGTAATGGAGTAGCTACTTCGGTACCAACTGTATATTCTAATACACTGACAATAACAGTAACACCTTACTCAACAATACCTAAACCAATTTACCCGGTTCCTGCCGGTTTATATCTCGTTGGAGATGCAACAGCAGGCGGATGGAATAATCCTGTTCCTGTTCCAACACAGGTGTTCACGCAGATAGACGCGAATACATTCGGTATCGTTGCACAGTTAACAGGTGGTGGCCAATTCTTAGTATTACCTGTTAATGGCGACTGGAGCCATAAATATGCTATCACAGGCGCAGGAAATCCTGCCGGCGGTGCATTTGTACCAGATGCTAATAATAACATGGTAGGGCCAACTACTACAGGTTTATATAAGATCGTTATGGATTTTGTAAAAGGAACTTATACGATCACTCCTGCAGTTGCGGGTGCAATACCAACAGCTCTCTTCCTGGTAGGAGATGCTACAGCAGGTGGATGGAACAACCCTGTGCCTGTACCATCACAACAATTTACACGCATCAGCTCGGGAGAATATAAGATCACAATTGCATTGAGCAGTGCCGGATCTTATTTATGGCTGCCAGTGAATGGCGACTGGACACATAAATATGGTGGTAGCAGCAAAACAGGTGGTGCGGTCTTGTTTGATAGCGCTGTTCCGGGATCTAATACACCAGCTCCTTCAGCAAACGGAACTTATACCATTGACGTGAACTTCTTTAGTAACCTGTACACTGTAAAATAATTTTTATTCGAAACGGAATAAGGTAAAAGGGTGGTCAATATGGCCATCCTTTTCTTTTAAAGAGAGATCCGGGATTAGAAGGAGATTAGTTCTTGAAAAAAGATAAAGGAAGACATATTTATCCGGTGTGATCTTTACTTTTTACGGATGCATTTTAGTAAATTCGTAGTACCCTAATTGTCAATAATGAGTTACAAAGCAACGATAACAGATATCGCCAAGGAGTTGAACACTACTGCGGCAACTGTTTCGAGGGCACTGAGTGACCACCCGGGAATCAGTGAACATAGAAAGAGGTCTGTGCAACTGGTTGCGCAACGTTTAAATTATAAGAGAAATAAGATTGCGTCCTCTCTTCGTTCGGGCCGCACACACATGATCGGCGTGATCGTTCCAAGCGCCGAGATCAACTTCTTCGGATCAGTAGTACATGGTATTGAAAGTATTGCCAACTCCAACGGCTATAATGTACTCATCTACCAATCGAACGAATCTTATGAACAGGAAGTAAAAGGAATCGAAACTTTCTTAACGGCAAGAGTGGATGGTATATTAGTATCCATCGCAAAAAATACAGTTGATTTTTCTCATTTCACTGAAGTAAAAAAAAGAGGGATCCCTATTGCGTTTTTTGATAGAGCGAATGATACCCTTGGGATACCTTCAGTGGTGATCAATGACTATAGTGGCGCTTATCATGCAACAGAACATCTCATCAAACAAGGATATAAAAGGATCGCGCATGTTGCCGGGCCTAGCCATATCAAAATATTTAACGACAGGTTGAAAGGCTATGAAGATGCCCTGGCTGCCAATCATATTAAAAAAGATCCCAGCCTGGTGTACCGTGGTAATGTATCGATTGAATCAGGAAAGGAAGCAGCTGCTTATTTTCTTGGGCTTGCTTCTCCGCCAGATGCAGTTTTTGCAGTAGAAGATTTTACCGCACTTGGATTAATGAAAGAAATAAAAGAAAGAAAACTTCGCATACCTGAAGACTTTGGTATTGTTGGTTTTGCGAATGAATTATTTGGTGAACATGTAACGCCAGCGATGTCAACCGTTGACCAGCAAACAGTGGCCATGGGAAAAGAAGCAGTTACTATGATCATGAAACTGATAGACGCTACAGGCAAGGAGAAAAGCATGCAGGAAGAAAAGATCGTTCTCGATGCCATTCCCGTTTACAGGGAATCATCTATTAAAAAACACAAAAAGAAATAAGCAGTAAGCCAGGATCATCTAATACAATTTTATCAGCAAGAATGTAAACGATTGCACAATCAACCGAAAAATGAAAAAAATAACGCTAACGCTCGGGCTTGCCATCGCCATTTTATTAACTGGCTGCAGTAAAAATGATCCGGCTGCATCCTCTTCTGGTGGCGGAACAGTAACTCCTCCTTCATCGGGTGGTAGTGGTGGTGGAGGTACCTCTACTTCATCTGCCATTTTTGCAAAAGGTGCAGATATCAGCTGGCTCACACAAATGGAAGCGTCGTCATATAAATTTTATAATGCTTCAGGCACACAAATGGAATGTATGCAACTGATGCAAAGCCTGGGGATGAATTCGGTGCGGCTGCGTGTATGGGTAAACCCAACAGGTGGCTGGTGCAATAACGCAGACCTTGTAGCCAAAGCTGTTCGTGCAAAGAATTTAGGATTGAGGATCTTACTCGATTTTCACTACAGCGATACATGGGCCGATCCCGGGCACCAGGCAAAACCTGCCGCATGGGCCTCTTATGATTTTGCAACACTCACCAATGCTGTTAGCACCTATACACATAAAGTGATGGATACTTTACTCGCAAATGGTGTGATCCCAAGCTGGGTACAAATAGGTAATGAAACTAATGATGGAATGCTATGGCAGGATGGGAGAGCTTCTGTGAATATGGCAAACTTTGCGGCATTGGTGAAAGCCGGTTATACTGCGGTAAAAACTTACGGCGATTCTATTAAAGTTGTGGTGCATGTTTCTAATGGATATGATAACAGTTTATTCCGCTGGATGTTTGATGGATTAAAAACAAATGGTGCAAGCTGGGATGTGATAGGAATGTCGTTGTACCCATCCACCAGCAACTGGCAATCTTATGATAGTTTATGCCTTGTGAATATGAATGACATGATCTCACGATACGGAAAACAGGTAATGGTAGTTGAAGTGGGAATGAGTGTAACTGCAGCATCTACCTGCCAATCGTTCCTAACAGACCTGATCACTAAAACAAGATCTATTGCAAGCAATAATGGATTGGGTGTATTTTACTGGGAACCGGAATGTTATAATAACTGGCAGGGATACGGATTAGGTGCGTTTGACAATACCGGAAAACCAACCGTCGCGATGAATGCATTTGCGAACTGATCCCGCGCAGGGGATCTTTTGCATGATTGATATATAAATGATTATCCGAAAACCATGAGAAATAACAGGCTCTGTATCGCTGCTATATCAGCAATGGTGTGCTTCTCATCTATTGCGCAGAAATCACCTTCAGCAAATGATGGGCCATTGGTGTATGTAGACAAGCAAGGCATATTAAAATGGACGGCAACAAATAAAGAAGCTGCTTTTTTCGGAGTGAATTATACAGTACCCTTTGCTTACGGATACCGTTCTGTAAAATCATTGGGTATTGATCTTGAAAAAGAAATTGATGCTGATGTATATCATTTATCACGTATTGGCGTAGATGCTTTTCGTGTGCATGTTTGGGATATTGAAATAACAGACTCGCTTGGTAATTTATTTGAAAATGATCACCTGCGTTTGTACGATTATCTTTTGTACAAACTTGAGCAGCGTGGCATCAAGATCATTCTTACCCCAATAGCCTTCTGGGGAAATGGTTATCCCGAGCGGGATGAAAAAACACCGGGATTTTCAAGTGTATATGGTAAAGACAAATCATTAGTGAATGAACTGGCTATCAAAGCCCAGGAAAATTATCTTCAGCAATTATTAAAACACGTCAACCCATATACAAAGCGTACATATACGCAGGATCAACAAGTGATTGCAGTGGAAGTAAACAATGAACCACATCCATCTGGCCCGAAAGAAAAAGCAACGGAATATATCAACCGCATGGTGAGCGCTATTAAAAGTACCGGATGGAATAAACCTGTTTTTTATAATATCAGCGAATCACCTTTTTATTCTGATGCAGTAGCGAAATCAAATATTGATGGTTGCAGTTTTCAATGGTACCCCAGCGGACTGGTAGCCAATCACACACAGAAAGGAAATTTTCTTCCCAATGTTGACCGTTATATATTTCCTTTTGATTCAATCCCCCAATTTGCCAACAAAGCAAGGATGGTATATGAGTTTGATGCTGCAGATATATTGCAATCCTGCATGTACCCTGCCATTGCCAGAAGTTTCAGGGGAGCCGGATTTCAATGGGCCACACAGTTTGCATATGATCCGATGGCAACGGCTTATGCGAACACAGAATACCAGACGCATTATCTGAACCTTGCTTATACTCCATCAAAGGCCATCAGTTTATTAATTGCTTCAAAAGCATTTCATCAATTGCCGCGTTTAAAAAGTTATGGCATCTATCCAGCTGATTCCAGCTTTGATGTATTCCGCGTCAGCTATCGCGAACAATTAAGTGAGATGAATTCGGATGAAGAGTTTTATTATTCCAATTCAACTTCCACTCAACCAAAAAATACTTCAACGTTAAAACATATAGCAGGTGTAGGAAGCTCGCCGGTTGTCATGTACAAGGGATCAGGCGCTTATTTTATCGATAAACTGGAAAATGGTGTATGGCGATTGGAATTGATGCCGGATGCGATCCATATACGTGACCCGTTTGAAAGAGCATCATTGCAAAAAGAAGTAACGCGCATTCAGTGGCAGTCGCAATCCATGCAAATTTTATTAACTGATCTTGGTGATGATTTTACACTGAAGGCTTTAAATGATGGAAATAGTTATACTGCGACAGCGAGTGGTTCTAATTTTCAAATACAACCCGGGGCCTATTTATTAATTCGCAAAGGGAAGGAGTCTTCAAACTGGAAAGCTACCAGCGAATCCGTTTATATCCATTTAAATGAATTTGTTGCGCCAAAACCTTTCAGCAATGAACCTTATGTAGTGCACGAACCAAACTTTGAACATAGCAGTGGAAAAGCATTTACTATACAAACAAAGATCACAGATGTAGAAGCTGCAGATAAGGTAACACTCGCGATCAATAAACTCAATGGCCCATCACGCAGTATTGTAATGGAAAGGGTTTCAACATTTGACTATTATGCACAAGTGCCTGCCGAATTAGCTGCTCCCGGGGTACTGAGTTACAGGATTATTATTCAAAAAAATAATGGCGACTATTATAGTTTTCCGGGAAATCATAAGGGTAACCCGTTTGCCTGGGATTACTATTACAATGATACATGGCAGACATTCGTAGCAAATGATAAAAGCAATCTTGAAATACTGAATGCTTCAAAGGACAGGAACCTCTTGCTATACCCGGCATTCAGAAGAAATACTGAAACGCAATACATAGGGGGGGAGTCATCCGGGCAACTGGCATTGCATATGGGCGTTACCACAGAGTTGCAGGGCGATCATACCATTGGCTTCCAATATTATTTTGGCGATAAATTAAAAGGGCGCGTTTCCGAACTTTCTTCTTTCAGCAAAGTAGTGGTAAGAGTGCGGACAACATCCCCTCAACCCATAAAAGCAAAATTATCATTGATCACAAGTGACGCCTCTCCGTATGCTAGCTATTTTACATTGGATAATAATTACCGAGATATAGAAATTCCGCTGAGCAAGCTGCAACCCGATTCCTCATTGTTATTGCCAAGGCCATACCCGGGATTTCTACCATTGTGGTTTAAAACAGGCAAGACAAATTTTTCTGTAACAGATATTGAGAAAATGGAATTCACTATTGGATCAGATATCCTGCCATCAGAACTAGCGAAAGCATATAATTTTGAAATTGAATGGATAAGATTATCCAAGTAGGATTAAGATTCGTAGGAGTAGAAGATTAAAGGATGATAAGAGATTGCATGTTCGTTAATTGTATTAAATTTTATGTGTAAAAAATATTGTCAACCGTAAACTAGCCTTATGAAACAGATGAGCTTGTGCTTGTTAATGACCTTCTTATTTCAAAGCATGATTCCCGCAGGATCGTATGCGCAATTTTCTTCCCAGCGCAAACAGATCAACTTTGATGAAGATTGGAAATTTCATTTTGGTGATGCAGCCGATCCATCTAAAGATTTCAACTTCGGTGTAGCTACTATTTTTTCCAAATCAGGCAAAAGTGAAAGAACTGCGATAGACCCAAGGTTTAAGGACAATGACTGGCGTACGCTGCAACTTCCACACGACTGGGCGGTAGAGCTTCCTTTTGAAAATTCGAAAAGCTTTGATGTGCTTTCACATGGATATAAACCAGTAGGTGGTTTGTATCCTCATACAAGTGTAGGTTGGTACCGTAAACATTTCTCTACAGCAAGAGCCGATTCTGGCCAGCGTTTTGTGATCCAGTTTGATGGAATTTTCCGCGACAGCAAAATATGGATCAATGGTTTTTATGTTGGGAATAATATGAGCGGCTATGTAGGAGCTTCTTTTGACGTCACTGATTACCTGAATTTTGATAAAGAAAATGTGATCGTTGTGCGCGTAGATGCTTCGCAGTATGAAGGATGGTTCTATGAAGGTGCTGGTATCTATCGACATGTATGGCTGAATCAATACAATAATCTCCACATCGGTAATGATGGCGTTTTTGTTCATACTTCAGTTCAGAATAAAATAGCAACAGTAAACATTGAAACGCCTGTTACCAACCAGGACAGTCACTTGTCTAATTGTACCGTTGCAGTAACTGTTACAGACAGAAATGGAAAGGTCATTGCACAATCTCCGGAACAGCCGTTATCACTTCGCATTAACGAAACAAAAACTGTTCAGCAAAAAGTTGCTATCAATCAACCCATTTTATGGTCGGTAGATGATCCATATTTATACAGGGCGGTATCAGTGATCAGATCAGGCAATAAAATTATCGACAGTAAGAAAATAAGATTCGGCATCCGCACCATTAAAATTGATTCAAGCGGTTTGTATGTAAATGGAAAATATACAAAAGTAAAAGGTGTGAATAACCACCAGGATCATGCGGGAGTGGGGAGCGCTTTACCTGATTACCTGCAATACTATCGCATTCGTTTGCTGAAAGAAATGGGCGTGAATTCCTATCGCACCAGCCATAATGCACCAACACCTGAATTATTAGACGCCTGTGATAGCCTGGGTATGCTGGTATTGGATGAAAACCGTTTACTAAACAGCAGCCCTGAATACCTGGGACAGTTTGAAAGATTGGTCCTTCGCGATCGCAGCCATGCATCTGTTTTTATGTGGTCAATCGGAAATGAAGAAGGCTATCTGCATACCACTACCGTAGGTAAACGGGTTGCATTAACCTTACTCGCTAAGCAAAAAGAATTAGACCCTACGCGCGTGAGCACTTATGCTGCAGATGTGGCGAATGTTTACAGGGGAGTGAATGAAGTGATACCTGTGCGTGGTTTTAATTATCGCATCCTTGGCGTGGATCCTTATCACAAAGACCATCCCAGCCAACCGATCATTGGAACAGAAATGGGAAGCACGGTTACTACCCGCGGTATTTATACAAAAGACAGTATCCGTGCTTATGTGCCGGATGAAGATATCACTGCACCATGGTGGGCTAACACGGCAGAACAATGGTGGACACTTGCAGCAGACCGTCCCTGGTGGATGGGCGGATTTGTATGGACTGGTTTTGATTATCGTGGCGAGCCTACTCCTTATGAATGGCCAAACATCAGTTCGCATTTTGGAATCATGGATGTATGCGGCTTTCCTAAAAATATTTACTACTATTATAAATCATGGTGGACAGATGAAGATGTATTGCATATCTCTCCTCACTGGAACTGGAAAGGAAAAGAAGGGCAACCGATCAATGTATGGGTGAATACAAATGCAGATAATGTTGAATTGTTTTTGAATGGCAAGAGCCTTGGAAAAAAAGATATGCCACGCAACAAACACCTTGAATGGAATGTGCCTTATGAAGCAGGAACACTGGAAGCCGTTGCATTTAAGAATGGAAGAAAGATCACCAGTAAAGTAGAAACAACCGGCGCTGCCAGTGAAGTTGTTGTAACGCCTTATAAAACCACGATGCTGGCAGATGGTACCGATGCATCAGTCATTAATATTAGTGTTGTTGATAGGCAGGGGCGTGAAGTACCTGATGCCAATAACCTGATAAAATTTATGATCAAGGGTGATATGAAAATTATTGGTGTAGGAAATGGAGATCCAAGTGATCATGACCCGGATAAATGCACAGATAGCGCATGGCAACGTCATTTATTCAATGGTAAATGCCAGCTGATCGTACAATCCGGCAGACACAAGGATATGATACGCTTTGAAGCAAAAGCTGATGGATTGCAAACAGGTAACACAGATATCATTACTATTCAACCCGGCGAACCACATGCAGTGGCTTCTGTGAAGAATGGTTTTGTGGCGCATCCACCTGCACATGCCAAGCCCGTTGATAAAATGATCGGCGCAGATATTTCTTTTTTACCACAACTGGAAGACAGGGGAATGAAATTTTCTGATAAAGGAGTTCAGAAAGATGCGGTGCAAATATTAAAAGACCATGGCCTGAATTATATACGGCTTCGCATTTTTAATGATCCTGCACGCGATAGTGGTGGCTATTCTCCTAAAAGAAGTTTTTGTGATTTGGAACATACAAAGCAAATGGCAAAAAGGATCAAAGCAGCAGGCATGAAATTTTTACTTGACTTTCATTACAGTGATACATGGGCCGATCCGGGTAAACAATATAAACCAGCAGCATGGCGCAATGAAGATTTCATGCAGTTGAAACAATCATTGTATGAATGGACAAAAAAAGTAATGGACGAATTGAAAGCGCAAGGCACTTCACCTGATATGGTTCAAGTTGGTAATGAGATCAATCATGGAATGGTATGGCCCGAAGGAAATATAGGTAACCTGGATAGCCTGGCGCAATTGGTGTATGCAGGTATCTGTGGTGTACAGGCGGTGGAACCATCTACTACCATCATGCTGCATATTGCGCTGGGTGGACAAAATGATGAGTCGCATTTATTCCTGAATAGTATGATAGAAAGGAGTGTGCCGTTTGATGTGATCGGCTTATCCTATTATCCAAAATGGCATGGTACATTAACCGACCTGAAATATAATGTAAATGAACTGGCTAAAAGATATGGTAAGGATGTGATCGTAGTAGAATATTCACAACTGAAACGCGAAGTGAATGATATTGCATTTAACGTTGCGGATGGGAGGGGGAAAGGCACTTGTATATGGGAACCATTGAGTACCTGGGAAGGATTTTTTGACAGGGCAACAGGCAAATCGAATGATTTTCTGCTGGTCTATGATGAACTGAATAAGAAATTCATTGCCGGCAAGCCTTAAATGACGATTATTTAACGAATGGAAAAATAAGTTGCAGTATTTTTTTATTTACTTTAAATTTAGAAGCCTGTAAAGGCAATGCGCATATGAATAAAGAGGGCCTTCTCAAATATTTTGATTCCATCTTCGGCCAGGAACCCGTTATTGTCCGTTCGCCGGGAAGGGTGAACCTGATGGGCGAACACACGGATTATAACAAGGGTTTTGTATTGCCAGCGGCTATTGATAAGGCCATTTATATGGCTGCTTCAAAACGTGAGGATGATGAACTGCATTTTGTATCAAGCGACCTGAAGGAAACCTATCGCGGTAGCCTGCATGACCTGAAACCTTCTTCCATGCATTGGCCCGACTATATCCTGGGCGTTATCCAGCAATTAAAGAATAATGGTCATACCATCGGAGGAATGAATTGTGTCTTTGGCGGAGATATTCCCATTGGTGCAGGGATGTCTTCATCAGCTGCATTGGAATGTGCTACACTGTTTGCATTGAATGAAATTTATGGATTGGGGTTAGACAGGTTAAGCATTGCAAAAATGGCGCAGAAAGCAGAGAATGATTTTGTAGGAGTGCAGTGTGGGATCATGGACCAATTCGCAAATATGTTTGGCAGGGCCGAGCATTTGATAAGATTGGATTGCCGCTCACTTTCTTACGAATACATTCCTTTTGATTTTAAAAATACCACCATCCTTTTGCTTGATACAGGAGTGAAACATTCACTTGCTTCATCTGAATATAATACCAGGCGTAAGCAATGCGAAGCAGGTGTTCAATTAGTGAAACGCCATCATCCCGAAGTACAGAGCCTGCGTGATGTTACAATGGAAATGCTGGATGAACATGTATTGGCCTCTGATAAGATCATCTACCAGCGTTGTAAATATATTGTAGAAGAGAACAGGCGTTTACTGAACGCATGTAAAGACCTGCAATCGGGAAATGTTCATGCATTTGGTAAAAAAATGTTTGAGACGCATGAAGGGCTCAGTAAATTATATGAAGTGAGTTGTGAAGAGCTTGATTTTCTTGTTACACAAGTGAAAAAACATCCTGGTGTTTTAGGTTCAAGAATGATGGGTGGCGGATTTGGTGGTTGCACGATCAACCTTGTTAAAGACAATGCAGTTGACGCACTGGTAAAAGAAGTTGGAACTGCTTATCAACGTTCCATGAATAAAGAATTGAAAGCCTATCTCACCAAAATAGAAAATGGTACAGCGCTCACCAGCTTAGGTGTGGAAGCGATGACGTTGAAATAAGATTATAAAAGTAATTAGTCGCATGAAGGGGTTAATGAACGCCATCTATACGAATAAGTACAAACAAAGACCCAATGAATAACAATAAACAAAGAATTAAAGTACTGCCGATAATTGCAATTAGGTTATAGATAAAACTGCTTTCTTTTCTTTTTATGTCCTTAACGCCACGAATTGCACCTCTTAATGCGAACAAAAAGGACAATAACAATCCAATAAAAAAAATGTAATTATTAGTTGCCTCATTAAAATGAGGGGAAATAAAATCCACCCCCCAAAAAGCTATAATAAGAAGGGAAAGCGCGATCAAAAAATCAGCTATGGGTTTTTTAGGCATATTTAATCTCAGTTATTTAATTACTTTTTTTAAGAAACCCTAATCCCGATAACCAATCCCTGAATTGTTCTGTCCAATGTGATACTGCGCCGCGATTAGTTGCCCTCAAACCAAAACCATGTCCCACATCAGAATAAATATGAAGTTCTGCAGGCACACCCACTTCTTTATATTTTAAATAGATCTTCGCTATGCCTTCAGAGATATCATTCCTGTCTTTATAGCCACCAGCCAAAAATACAGGCGGCGAATTCTTTGCTACTTCCAGGCGCCCGCTGTTGCCGGGATAGATCAATGCCTGGAAATCAGGATAACAACTTTCGCGTTCGATCTTATCATTGCTTTGTGCGTTTCCATTATCAAAACGCATAGCAGATAAACCAGCCAATTCTCCCCCTGCAGAAAACCCCATCACGCCAATATGAGCAGTATCAATACCCCATTCTTTTGCACGGCTGCGTACAGTACGAATGGCACGCTGAATATCTGCCAGTGATTCTTTATCAACTGTGTAAGTAGAATTGGGTTCTTTTGCTAACCGGTATTTTAAGACGAATGCTGCAATACCATGTTCGCGAAACCAGTTGGCAGGATTATACCCTTCATGTTCTATCCATAATTCTGAATGTCCGCCACCGGGCGCAATAATTACTGCTGCACCTGTTGCGTTAGATGCGTCTGGGAAATAAGGAGTGATAGAGGGACGATGAATACTTGATATCACATGATCGCCGCCATCGGCAACACGCATTTTTTCGGGAGCGGTCTTGCCTTCAGAACCAGGTGCACCACTGGCCCATAAAAATATTTCTTTAGGTTGATCGGGTGTAGCCATTGCAGAGCATAAAAGCCATATCAATAAGGCACGGCTTAGATGGTGTATGTTTTTCATGAGAGATGATTGAGTGATAGAGCCTTTTAAAAATACGAAATTTTGACCGTAAATTTGAAACTGTCCGGACTATGATTCTTGTGATTTGTATGATTGCCGTGAGTTTGATTTGCATGATCCTCTTAATGAGTGTGAAATCATGTAATCAAAAAGATCGGTATGATAAAAGAGCAATACAAGTATTCTGAACTTACCTCTAGAATTATTGGCTGCGCCATGACGGTGCACAAAGAATTAGGCAATGGCTTTCAAGAAGTGATCTACCAAAGAGCTTTGGCCATTGAAATGCATCAAGCCGGAATAAAATTCAGTAGAGAATTCGAAATGCCCGTTTTTTACAAGGCCAGGCAAATAGGGACACGCCGGGTTGATTTTTTGGTAGAGGAAGTTATCTCCACCGAATTGAAAGCGGTTAGTAATTTAGAAAACGCACATTTTGCACAAGCAATAAATTACCTGGAAGTATATAATCTTGAGATCGGGCTGCTCATCAATTTTGGTGAAGCCAGTCTGAATTTCAAAAGGCTTACAAATAAAAAATTCAAACAGTCTGGACTATGATTTTTGTGATTTGTATGATTACCATGAAATTGTCTGTACAGTGATTCTTATGATTAGTATGATTGCCATGAATAGGAAGCAATCATATCAATCACAAAAATCAGACAAATCATAGTCTGGACTATATGGTTACCTTTTTCCCTGTTCTCATCGCTTCATAAATAGCTTGCAAAATTTTTACATCCCTTCTTCCCATTTCACCCGGAACAATAGATGGTGTTTTGCTCTTAACAGATTGTGCAAACGCATCCATCTGCCTTTCCTGCTGATTGACCCGCGGGAAATCCATTTTGGCATTGGAAGTAAACCCTTTCTGGCCACTATAATTAAAAGCGGGATTTAATTCAAACCATCCTTTCTCGGCTTCTGCCCGAAACCTATTCATCCCTTCTGAATAACTTGCTTTTCCATCGGCAATAACTCCACCGGGCATTTCCAGTTGCCAGGTCAATGATTCTTCCACATCCTTGAACTTTACCGGATCAGTTTTGGGGCCTTCCTTTGCTGTTACGGCAATTGGATCTGCACCAGCAGTATAACAGGAAGCCTGTATGCAATAAATGCCTACATCCATCAATGGACCGCCGCCGGCAAGTTCTTTATTTAATCTCCAGATACCGGCTTCAGCAGGAAAGCCAAATTTTCCATCCATCTTTTTTACAGCGCCAAACACTTTTTCTGTACCCAGTCTTGCCATCTCCAAATTATATGGCTCAAAGTGAAGGCGATAACCAACAGAAAGCATCTTCCCTGCTTTTTTACAAGCAGCGATCATCTTGTCGCAATCAGAAACAGTAATGGCCATCGGTTTTTCGCAGATAACATGTTTGCCTGCGTGCGCGGCGCGGATCACATATTCGGCATGCATGGAATTGGGAAGCACCACATAAATAATATCGATATCAGGATTGTTTTTTATGTTATCAAAACTCTTGTAGTCATAAATATTTGCAGCAGGAATGCCATACTGTGCTTTCCATTTTTCTGCTTTGTCGGGAGTGCCGGTAACAATACCTGCGAGGTAACAATGCGCGGTAGATTGTAGTGCTGGCGCCAGTTGCCCGCCCGCATAAGAACCCAGTCCTACGAGTGCGATACCCAGTTTACCCGCAGCTTTTTCTTTGCTGATACGCATGCGGCTGCTATCCTCATCAAACTTACTGCTCTTCACAAATGAAGAGAGTACAGGGATGCTGATGGCAGTAAGGCCAACGTTGTAAATAAATTTTCTCCTGGAAGAATCGAAAGAATAATCGTTGCTCATAAAGGTTGTTTTAATTGTTATTTAAATAAACCCCGGGGATTTTTCAGTCATACACACAGTTATAGCTAATTTATTAAATCCCCGGGGTTTGTACTAATACAAAATCCTCGGGGTTTAGTATCAAAAATTTTATTCAACTCCCTTCACATTCATCGCAATAGTAAAAACAGATTCCGATGCAGTTATGAATAATATATTACGATCTTTCCCACCAAAACAAACATTGGCCGTCCACTTGGCGGGTACAGGTATCACCAGTAATTTTTTTCCTTCTTTATTATAAACGGTTACACCCACTGTGCTGGTGAGATATAGATTTCCTTTTTCATCCAGCGTCATACCATCTGATCCCTGTTGTATAATGAGTTGCTTGTTTTGTAAACTGCCATCTTTTGAAATGGTGTATTGATAAGTTTTATTGCCTTTGATATCTGCTACATATAAATATTTACCATCGGTTGTTCCTACAATACCATTTGGTTGTAGCAGGTCTTCTGCAACAGGAACAGGTTCCTTCGATCCTTTCGCTAAATAAAACACTTTCTCTCCTTTAATGTCGGGCACCTTCCTGTCCCAGTAAGGACGCTGATAATAAGGATCGGTAAAATAGATGCCGCCATCGGGGCGCTGCCAAACATCATTAGGCCCGTTGAGCCTGTGTCCCTGGTAACCAGTTACTAAAACAGTCACTTTTCCTTTGGGGTCAATGGACCATAATTCATTCTTTTCATCGGCACAGGTAAGCAGGTTTCCTTTGTGATCGAAGTAGGTTCCGTTTGAACGCCCAGTCTTGTCTAAGAATACAGAAAGTTTTCCATCGGTATCATACTTCCATATTTTATCATTGGGCTGATCGGTAAAAAAAATATTTCCTTTTTTATCTACCGAAGGCCCTTCGGTAAAACTGAATTGTTTGGAAACAAGTTGCAGTGTGGCGCCTTTTTGAATTAAGCTGTCTTCGGAGTTATGCATAGAAAAATTTGCATGGGTGTAATTACAAACAAATAGGAAAAGAACAGGCAGGCATTTTATTGTTTGATAAATGGTTTTCATTTTAATCATTTTAAAATAATATTTGATTAAGGAGTAATACGCCCACAAGCCCCACCAATGATACAATGGTTTCCATCAGCGACCAGGAACGAAAAGTATCTTTCATTGATAAACCAAAATATTCTTTGTACAACCAGAAAGCGGAATCATTTACATGAGAACAGAAAATACTTCCCGCGCCCACAGAAAGCACCATGAGGTTGGGATCAACATGCGTTTGTAGTGTGAGCGGGTACACAACCCCAACAGCGGTCAACCCCGCAATGGTAGCCGATCCCAGGCAGATGCGCAGGATCGCAGTAATGATCCAGGCAAGAAGCAAGGGAGGTAATTTCCATGCGCCCAACGCAGTGGCTATTTCTGTGCCTACACCACTATCAATAAAGATCTGTTTCAATATTCCAGCGCTCCCGATGATGAGCAGGATCATTGCAATATCTTTTACGGCTTCCACATACAGGTTCATGATATCTGTGAGCTTCGTGCCCCTAGCAATTCCCAAAGTATAAGTAGCGATAATGATTGTGAGCAACATCACAAGTGTTGGATCGCCCAAAAAATCTGCAATATTTTTTACCTGCGTATTGGTACTGAATATTTTCGCAAGTGCAGCTGTAGCAGCAATCAGTAATACAGGAAGCAGGGAAGAAAAAATACTATTGCCAATACCCGGAAGTTTTTCATCGGGCATATCCTGTGACGGAAATACTTTTAAAGAATTCGATTTTATATTTTTTATTGTTCGGGAAAAAAGCGGCCCTGCAATAATGATTGCAGGGATAGCGATCATCAATCCATAAAAAAAAGTAGTGGCCATATCAGCATGAAACTGTGTCACCAATGCCATAGGCGAAGGATGTGGAGGTAAAAAGCCATGCATCACCGAAAGCGATGCCAGCATGGGCAATCCCACATACACGAGCGGCAGTTTATAACTATAGGAGACAGAAAAAATGATGGGGATCATCAGTACAAAACCTACATTATAATACAATGGTATGCCTACGATAAAACCTGTGAGCGACATAGCCCATACCAAATATTTTTCGCCAAAGATCTTTCTCATTTCATTGGTGATCTTTTGAGCAGCACCACTTTCGGCAACAAGTTTGCCCAGCATGGCACCCAATACGATCACGATGACAAGAGAACCCAGTGTATCACCAATGCCTTTGTTCACCGACTTTGCAATATTGCTCATGGGCATTCCCAGCAGCAAACCTGCAATGATAGAAATAATAAGAAAAGCTAGAAATGGATTTAGCTTCACCCAGGTAATGAGCAGCACTAAGCATGTGATACAGATGATAAGAATCAGAAAATCCATATAGCGAGCGGGTTATATTATTTTTTGTGAGGCAGGCAGCATCAATGCGAATCCCTGCTCACCTTCGATCCCGACCTTCCTACAAGAAAATCAAGGTCGGCCCCTTTGTCTGCCTGCTGCACATGTTTTACATACAGGTTCACATAACCTCTGTCCGTAACAGGCTCGGGTTGTTTCCATTCCTTTCTTCTTTTTGCCAATTCCTCTTCTGTTACTTCCAGGTGTATGCTTCGTTTATGAACATCCAGTTCTATGATATCTCCATTCTTTACCAGCGCAAGATTTCCGCCGATCGCAGATTCGGGAGACACATGCAATACAACTGTGCCATAAGCTGTACCACTCATTCTTCCATCGGATATGCGCACCATATCGGTAACTCCTTTATCTAATAATTTTTTAGGCAGCACCATATTACCTACTTCGGGCATGCCGGGATAACCAACAGGCCCTGCATTTTTCAATACCATCACGCAAGTCTCATCAATATCTAAATTGGGATCATCCACTCTTGCATGATAATCTTCGATCGTATCAAATACTACCGCTCTTCCACGATGCTGCATCAAACTTGCTGAAGCTGCGGAAGGCTTGATCACAGCGCCATTCATGGCAAGATTGCCTTTTAATACAGCAATGCCTGCTTCTTTTATTAAAGGATTTTCGAAATCAGCGATCACTTCTTTATTATAACAGGTGCAGGAATCTTCAATGTTTTGAGAATGTGTTTTACCACTAACTGTCATAGTATTCATGTGTAACACTGAACGCAGCTCATTGATCACAACAGGTAATCCACCTGCATAATAAAAGTCTTCCATTAAGAATTTACCTGAAGGCATCAGGTTCAGGAGCAACGGTATTGTACTACCAAGATCATCAAAGTCCTGCAGGTTCAGTTCAACACCCATTCTTCCAGCGATGGCGGTAAGATGAATAATAAAATTAGACGAGCCGCCTACTGCTGCATTTATTTTTATTGCATTCTCAAATGCTTCGCGCGTCAATATTTTAGTGATGGTCAGATCTTCTTTCACCATCTGTACAATTCTTCTTCCTGATAGTTGCGCCAATACTTTTTTCCTTGAATCAACTGCAGGGATTGCAGCTCCACCTGATAAACACATACCTAATGATTCAACCATACATGCCATGGTTGATGCTGTTCCCATTGTCATGCAATGGCCGGGGCTGCGCGACATACAACTTTCGGCATATGTATAATCTTTGTAAGTTATTTTTCCTGTGATAAGGTCATCGGTCAATTTCCATACACTGGTACCTGAACCAATATCACGGCCCTGGTATTTTCCATTCAGCATTGGCCCGCCGGGAACAACAATAGTTGGTAAGCCCACACTGGCTGCACCCATTAAAGTGGAGGGTGTTGTTTTATCGCAGCCGGTTAATAATACCACGCCGTCAATTGGATTTCCGCGAATAGATTCTTCCGCATCCATGCTTGCGAGATTGCGGAAAAGCATGGCGGTTGGTTTTAATAATGTTTCGCCAAGCGACATGATCGGAAACTCTAATGGAAAACCACCTGCTTCAAACACACCACGTTTTACCATCTCGGCAATATCTCTTAAATGTGCATTGCAGGGAGTGAGTTCAGACCATGTATTGCAAATGCCGATCACTGGGCGGCCATCAAACAGGTCTTCGGGAAAGCCCTGGTTCTTCATCCAACTGCGATAAATAAAACCCATTTTATCTTTCTTGCCGAACCATTCGGCACTACGGTATTTGGCCATTGTGTGCTTGCTTTTTTACGAGAGATAAATATAATGAAAAATGCATCTGTTGCCATGAAAAGAAAACGCAAAAGAGAGTGCCGATAGCTATTGGGGAAAAAGGGTTGCAACAAAAGAATTAGTTGCAATTTTATTGCATAACTGAATTCACGAGTGTACCGATGTTTTCAATAGATATGGTGATCTCATCTCCTGGAGCCAAAGTAAAATGATCAGGTGGAACTACACCGGTGCCTGTCATTAAATACACACCATGCGGGAAAGATGTTTCCCTGAATAAATACTCAACAAGTTCAGTATGTTTTCTTTTCATTCGGTTGATAGAGATCTCTCCGGAGAAAACAGTTTGTGTATTCCTGTTGATAGAAATTTGTATCATCGAATCGGGATGAATAGGCCCGGAAGGAACATACAAACATGGGCCGATAGCAGCAGACGCGTCATAAGATTTTGCCTGTGGTAAATACAATGGATTTTCACCTTCAATATCGCGTGACGACATATCATTTCCAATGGTATAACCTTCAATCGTTCCCTTGCTGCATGCAAATAAAGTAAGTTCAGGTTCGGGTACATTCCATTTGGAGTCTTTGCGGATACGCACGGCAGCGCCCGTTCCTACGGCACGATAGGAAGGAGATTTAAAAAAAAGTTCAGGGCGTTCGGCCTCATACACGCGTGCATAAAAATCACCACCGCCCGCATCTTTGGATTCTTCCATTCTAGCTTCACGGCTGCGGAGGTAGGTAACACCCGATGCCCATATTTCCTGGTTGTTGATGGGCGCCAGTAGATTTGTGAAGGTGATATGTGCTGATAAACTATTATCAGGTTTCAGTTCATTTATTTCAAGAACCATCTTTTCAAAAAGGCCTTGCCGGTTTACCAGTTGATCCCAATTATTTTCTTTGGAGAGGAAAAATTTTTCTTCATGCTCAATGATGATGCCTTTAGCGGCCTGGTAAATTTTCATAATAATAGTTTCAATAATGGATGCAGGACGAATTTCAGCAAATTATATCGTATTTACAAAGGCGGTGTAAGATTGATTGCAACAAGAATAAGAATTCAATTTTACCAACTGTTCCTGTATATTGGATGCGATTTAAATACTGCCGGCTATTTATGAGCAAAAAAATCATTTTCTTTCTTGCTTTTGTTTTTTACTTCTGCTATTTGCCCGCCACAGGGCAGGTGAAAAAAGATATAGATAACAAAGCCATCCAACAACAGGAAATGCTGCTGGGCAAAAGACAGCAGGAAGAATTGCTGAGGCAGCAGCAACAAAAAATATTACTCGAAAAACAGAAAGAACAACTTGCTGAAAAAGAAAAGGCATTGCTGCGGTTGCAATATGAGAAAAAGGAAATCGAACTGGATAATGAAAAAAAGCAACAATCAGCTTTGTTGCAAAAAAACCAGTTGCAGGCACAATACGAGGAAGCGGTAAGGGATAAACAAATCACTTCACAAAAAGCAGAATTGGCTTATAATAGAAGGTGGCTGCTTTTCCTGGGTATGCTCGCGATACTTGTCATTATTATTTCATCGATCATCTATATCAACCAACGAAAAACAAAACGCCTTAACAAGCTGATCTTTATTCAGAACAATGAATTAGAGAAAATAAGTATGGTGAAAGACCGTGTATTAAGTGTAGTAGGGCATGATATGCGCACTCCATTGAATATATTGCTTTCGTTCACACAATTATTAAAAGGGGCACATATAGGCAATAACTCTTGCGGTGGTAATGGAACAGACAGGTTGGGTAGCTGTGACCAGGCGCCATGCAATACAGCGATGACCAGCTCAATCGTATCAACAAGCACGGGCAAGCTGAGTAAGGAAGGGCCGGATGCAGTAGAAGATCCATCAGATGCACTGACAGTAACAGTAGCACCAAACCCATCCACCACAGACTTTGGCCTGATCGTTAAGAGCAAGAGCCAGGCTGCGGTAACGGTGAGAGTGCTGGATGTGAATGGAAGAGTGGTAGATGCCTTGTACCAGGTAGGTATTGGCTCAACGATACATGTGGGCGGCAAACTAGCAAGTGGAATGTACTTTGCACATGTGGTGCAGGGTAACAAACAAGTTGTTGCCAAACTGGTGAAAGTGAAGTAAAGAAGGAACCACATAATTAATAAACACGGGCATCTTGCAAAAGGTGCCCGTGTTGTTTTTTACATGAAAGATATTTTGTAGATATTTTTTCCTGGTATCCCTGGATATGAAATCGTATATGGGCGCATCCCATATCCTGTATCACCTATCCCGCATCCCCGCAGAGCAGCCTTTTTGATTTGAAAATATGATGGCAATTATCTCCATCAGGCAGTTCTATTATCTTTGCCGCGATGACTATGAATTTTTTTATCCGGCTCAGAAATATCCTGCTTACCTGCTTCAGCCTGATCTTATTTCAGGCAGCCTTTTCGCAAACAGTTGAGATCAGGGGTAATGTGCATGATTCCATATCGGGGCGGCCGCTTTCAAATGTGTCTATACTCGCAGGGAGAAAAACCCTGCAGCCAAAAGCGATCTCAGATTCAGCCGGCAATTTTCATTTTCGTGCAGACCAATCAAACCTTATTCTTCAATTTTCTTTATCGGGATTTAATACTGTTACACTCAGCCTCCAGGGAAAGAGTATCCATGGGCTTAATATATTAATGGCGCCCGGGTATGAAAATCTAGCGGCGGTAAGTGTAACAGGTTCTACAAAAAGATACACCAATAAAAACAATCCTGCTGTTGAACTTATCCGCGAAGTGATCGCGCACAAAGACCGAAATGACCTTGGCGCTTATGCAGGTGCATCATTTCAGCAGTACCAGAAAATGGTGATGTACCTCGACAAATTTCCTGACTGGATCAGCCACTCACGGTTCCTGAAAAAATACAGTTTTGTATTTGATAATAAAGACTCATCAAAAGTTGATGGTAAAACACTGACACCTTTTTATGTAGAAGAAACTGTCAGTAATAATTACCTGCGTAACGACCCGCATGAAATAAATTCTGTTCCTTTCGCGCAGAAAAAAGTGGATTATGGCGAGTTCGTGGATACAAAAGGAATTGGCGCGATCTTTAATCGCATATATGCCAATATAGATATCTATCAAAGCAAGATCAATTTATTTTCGCGCGATTTTATCAGCCCCATCGCAGACATTGGCCCCACCCTCTATAAATATTTTATTCGCGATACGGTAATAGAAGATGGCAATCCTTATACAGCACTTGCTTTTGAGCCGCGTAATCCATACGATCTCCTATTTAATGGCATACTATATATAAGTGCAGATACTAACTATAGCGTTAAGCGCGTAACAATGGATCTCAATAGCCATATCAACCTTGGATTAGTGCGTAACCTGGATATAGATCAGAAATTTGAAAGAGATGCGCAGTCGCGTTATCATTTGGCAGTCTCACAGGTGATCGCGGATTTTGGGTTTACAGATAATGGAATTGGATTATTGGGAGAGAAGACATTAGTGGTGCAACATTTTACACCGGATAGTACCATCAATCCTGTTTTTTTTGAAGGGAAAAAATATCATACACTGGAAGAGATCCCAGCGATGCCCGATAGCTTTTGGGTAGCGCACAGGCCGCAGGCGCTAAGCAAATTCGAAATCAATGCTTACAAGAATATCGACACGCTTCATAATATGAAGTCGTACAAGAACCTCGCAAATTTTACCACCATGCTTGCTGCGGGGTACTATTCAATTGGGAATATTGAAATAGGCCCGGTGCAGGGTTTTCTTACGTACAACCCGGTGGAAGGATTCAAGCCAAGATTTGGCGGCCGCACCAGTACTCATTTCAGCAGCCGTTATTATTTGGAAGGATATACTGCGTATGGCCTTACTGATCACCAGTGGAAATATTATGGAAGGATAACTTATGCATTGAATAACAAATCAGTTTATACATATCCGTTACATTTTCTGCAGGCCAGTTATCGTTTTGATACCAGTATTCCCGGGCTTGGCGATGAATATGTAGAAGAAAATATTCTTTACTCAATTCGCAAAGGAGCTAATGACAAATATTTATATAACCGCATCTTCCGCCTGGATTATTTGCATGAAATGGGAAACCATCTTTCTTTATCACTGGGATTCAAAGTGAAGACACAATCACCTGCAGGCTCATTAAATTTTATCAAACAGGAATCTGTCACCACAGATACAGTGCCTTCTATTACAACAGGAGAAATTGGTTTTAGATTGAGGTGGGCGCCGCACGAAGAATTTTATCAGACCAAAATAAACAGGAGCCTGATCATTAATAAATACCCTGTTTTTAATTTAACATATATCCAGGGTATCAAAGGATTGTTTGGCGGGCAATACAATTACCAATACGTAAATTTTAGTGCGTTCAAACGCATCTATATACCACCATTGGGCTTTAGCCAGGTAACATTTGATGCGGGTTATCTTTTTGGACAGGTACCATGGCCATTGCTGGTGATACATTCAGGTAACCAGAGCTTTGTTGCTGCTCGAAGTGGATTTAATATGATGAACTATCTTGAATTTGTGAGCGACCATTATACCAGCCTTGCATGGGATCATTATTTTAAAGGATTCTTTTTTAACCGCATTCCTTTATTAAAAAAATTGAAACTACAGGAAGTGATCGGCGGAAGAATTTTATATGGAGGCGTGAGAGCAGAAAATCTTCCTGGCACGGGACAATATAAATTCCCAACAACCAGTGGCATCAATACCACATTCACTTTGAATGGAGATCCTTATATAGAAGTAAGTGCAGGTGTAGCGCATATATTTAAAGTATTGCGCGTTGATATTGTAAAACGCCTCACCTATTTGCAAGATCCTGGTATCAGTAAGCTTTCTTTCAGGGTTGGATTTAATGTTAGTTTTTAGGAATTGTTTTCTTTGCTCCAGAGGAGCACCCTATCTCTAGATAATCAGGATGGATGCATTACGGCTCCATAGGAGCCGCCTAAAATACGCTAATTGTTTTCCTAAATAGGAGGCTCCTATGGAGCCCGGTCAACCCCTAATCTATTTTTCTATAGACAGGCGGCTCTTACAGAGCCATTGAAATGTTTTCTATTAAGATTTATCCCCTACGGGGAAATTCCTCGCTCCAAAGGAGCACCCTGTCTCTAGATAATTAGGATGGATGCATTAAGGCTCCATCGGAGCCGCCTAAAATTTACTGATTTGTTTTGTTAGACAGGAGGCTCCTATGGAGCCCGGTTATCCGCTGATCTGTTTTGCTAGAGACAGGAGGCTCTTACAGAGCCGGTGAAATATTTTCTATTAAAATTTGCTCTCTACGGGAAATTTCTTTACTTCAAAGGGGCACCCTGTCTATAGATAATTATGGAGATATGAATTAAGGCTCCATAGGAGCCTCCTAAAATACGCTAATCGTTTTCCTAAATAGGAGGCTCCTATGGAGCCCGCGAGAACCTTCGAATCATTTTGCTAGAGACAGGTGGCTCTTACAGAGCCAAGGAAAAATCTCTGTGTTTCCGTTCCCGAAATTTCGGGAACGGTGGCAAATGTTTAAAATTTCACCACTTCCCAATACGCTTTCTTAGGTTGACGATCCTGGTCGAATAATAATGGAAAATTCTTTCTTCCTCTTGTATCCAGCCAACTCGATCTGTCAGAAATATTCCAAAAAGTAACGCCGGTAATATTTTTCTTATACTCACGAAAAGTATTAAACGCCATTTTATATTGTTCTAATTGTTTCTGTTCCATCTCAGGAGTAAATACCGCAGGCGGCGGAGGAGTGGGCGCTGTTCCCGCAGCTGCCGGCGCAGGCCTTGGCAATCCGCTTGGATAAACAGAAATATCCAATTCTGTTATCTGTACTTTTAAACCCAGAGAAGAAAATTTCTCAATGGATTCACGGAGTTGTTCTCCGGTAGGATCATTCACATTCCAGTGCGCCTGCAACCCAACAGCATTGATGGGCACTTTGGCATCTATCAATTGTTTGAGTAGTCGGTAGACCTTGTCTCTTTTTGATGCGCGTTCGGTATTATAATCATTATAAAAAAGAACAGCTTTTGGGTCGGCAGCATGTGCATACTCAAATGCTTTGGGAATAAAATCATCTCCGCATATCTGGTACCATAAACTATTCCGCATGAACCGGCTGCTGGTATCATCATTGATGGCTTCGTTCACCACATCCCATGCATAGATCTTTCCTTTGTAACGGTTCACAACAGTTGTGATATGATCTTTCAAGCGTTGTAATAATACTTTTTTGGTAACCTGTTTGCCGGTGGCGCTGTCTGTAAACAACCATCTTGGCGCCTGGTTATGCCAGAGTAAATTATGCCCGCGCACACGCATATGGTGTGCCTGTGCAAAATCAACTATGGCATCAGCATCTTTCCAGTAATATTCATTTTCTTTTGGATGGATAGGGCCCATCTTCATGGCATTCTCCGCTGTAAGGCTATTGAATTCGCGCACGATAAGAGCAGAATCGGCGCCCTTTAAAGATTCGGGCCGAACTGCTACACCAATAGGAAAAAAATCTTTATAATAATCCTTCAGCCCTTTTTGTGAGAGGGTGGTGTTATTAGATGCCTGCATAGAATTTCCTGGCTTGCATTGAATATATACTGCCATCGCAAAAATTGCCAGTATTATTAGCGACAGCAAACGTTTGATAGACATATAAGCAGTTTAAATGATAAGAAATTGAGGTTGCTGCCTAAATATATTCACTTTTTACAAGAAAAAAAGCGAATGGTTGTTAGCATAATGGGTTTGTATAAATGTGGCTTAATTTATGCATTTAACACCTTTTTCACTACCTTTTAGGTAACATTGTGAGGATAATTGTGCTCTTAGAATAATAAAGCCGAAAATTGATGAAACCCCTGATTTGCCTACTTCTGTCTGCTTTCATGCTCGCATCCCCCGAATGGCATAACAGCCTCGATGAAGCCAAACAGATCGCCAAAAAAGAACATAAGTACATACTTCTGAGTTTTTCCGGATCCGACTGGTGTGGCCCCTGCATCCGCATGCACAAAGAAATATTCGGAAGCGATGCTTTTAGCAGCCTGGCATCATCGAACCTGGTACTGGTGAATGCTGATTTCCCAAGGCTGAAAAAAAATCAACTAAGTAAAAAACAACAAGACATCAATAATGCGATGGCTGATCAATACAATTCCCAGGGAGCATTTCCTTATACGGTATTGCTTGATGCGGAAGGCAAAATTTTGAAAAGCTGGGATGGACTGCCTACCAGCAAACCCGAGGAATTTTGCAGCGAAGTAAAAGAAGCGATCGGGGTACATTAAATACTGATATGAGTGCAACAGTAGTATTTAAAAAGGGAACCAAACTGATGGGCAACCACTTCGAGATAAGTGTTGTTGCAGAGGATGAAGCATGGGCAACCGAACGTATTAATGGGGGTATTGCAGAAATACAAAGAATAGAAAAATTGTTGACTACGTTCAACGATGAAAGTGAGACCAGCCTTATCAACCGCAATGCAGGGATAGCGCCGGTTAAAGTTTCTGCGGAAACATTTTCATTGATCGAAAGGGCTATCCAGATATCCCGGCTTACACAAGGAGCTTTTGATCTTAGTTATGGTTCAGTAGATAAACGTTTATGGAATTTTGATACGGAAATGAAAGCATTGCCGGATAAGGAAACAGCCAAACGGATGGTGAGGCTGATCAATTACAGGAACATTGTCCTTGATAGTGAGAATAGTACGGTATTTTTGAGAGAAGCCGGAATGCGTATTGGTTTTGGAGGTATTGGTAAAGGATATGCTGCGGAAAAAGCGAGGCAGGTTATGAAAGCAATGGGAGTAGAAAGTGGTATCGTGAATGCTTCCGGTGATCTTACAACATGGGGCTTTCAGCCGGATGGCAAACCATGGACGATCGGGATCGCCAACCCCAATGCTTCTCATCAGTTGTTCTCTTATCTCAATGTTACGGATATGGCGGTGGCCACTTCAGGTAACTATGAAAAATTTGTAATGATCAATGGGAAAAGATACTCGCACACCATCGACCCGAGAACGGGTTTGCCGGTTGGCGGTATCAAAAGTGTTACGATCATTACACCCAATGCAGTGGTAGCTGATGCAATGGCTACCCCGGTGATGATCATGGGTATCAAAGCAGGACTGGATATGATCAACCAGATGAAAGATATTGAAGCAATTGTAATAGACGACAACAATAAAGTTTATCCTTCGGCTAATATAAGATTCACCTAAAAACTTCCAACATGAGAAAGCAAACATTTAGAAAGATCGGTTTGGTAGCAGTTGCAGGAATGGCTATGGCCTCCTGTGCACATGTAAAACAATACCAAAAAAGCAAGATCAATGATTCTGAAATGGCATTGAGTAACCGCAAAGTGGAAAAGAATGAACTCAATTTCCAGTCGTACCGCGAAGGTGCTTCCGGCGCTAATGGCGGAAAGACCGGCGGGGGTTGCGGATGTAATTAATTCATTGTTCTCATTTCAATCTAAGACATGAAAAAAATTTGTTTAACACTCGTAGGTATCTATATACTACTGCTGCATGCTTTTTCGCAGGTAAGCCAGAAAGATACTTCTGCTTATAAGATACGGCCATTGAAACTGGATGAAGTGAATCTTGTATCCAGTTATTATACCCAGGACGGGCATCATTCGGCTGTTACCGGCGGTATTGGCACAGAAAAAGTGACCGACCTTTCTAATGGCCTTGATGTAAAATGGATCGGTTGGGATGCCGGTCAGCACAAACATACATTAACAGCCAGTGTAGGTTTTGATAATCATACTTCGGCCTCTGCTGCATTTGTGAATAAATCAGGCGCTTCTAAAACAGGCGGAACAAGAATCTATCCCGCCATTAACTGGATCACCGAGAATGAAAAAAAAGGAAGCAGCTTTGGGCTCGGCGTTTATTATTCGGGAGAATATAATTACCAGTCATTCGGCGCTGATATACAAGTTTCTCAAAAGACAAAAAATAACGGCGAGTTTAGCCTGAAGCTCACAGGATATTTCGATAAAGTAAAACTGATCTATCCTTCTGAACTAATACCTATGGATACAGTAGTTACTTCTGGGGGCACCGTTGTAATTACTACAGCCAGTGGTAAGCAGACCACTTTAAGTTCTGGTGGTGGATCAAGTTCACATGAAAGCAACGGTATTCCTTCAAGTCCAAGAAATACCATTACCAGTTCATTCGGATTTTCACAGGTGATCAATGAGAGGTTGCAGGGATCAATTGATGTAGATCTTGTTTACCAGGATGGTTATTTAGGTTTGCCATTTCATCGTGTTTATTGGAATGATGCAACTGTACACGTTGAAAACCTTCCTTCGCAAAGGGCTAAATTGCCCATTGGATTAAGATTAAATTATTTTCTGGGAGATAATATCATCCTCCGATCGTATTACCGTTATTATACAGATAACTGGGGGCTGCAATCGCATACAGCAGGATTGGAAGTGCCGGTGAAGATCACACCTTTCTTTTCCGTGTCGCCATTCTACAGGTACTACACGCAAACGGCGGTAAAATATTTCCGGCCTTATGAAGTAGCCACTAACAAGGACCAATATTATACCAGCAATTATGCACTTGCTGCATTCAATAGTAGTTTTTATGGTTTGGGTTTTCGTATTGCACCACCAAAGGGTGTGTTAGGTGCATTTAATACACTGGAAATTCGCTATGGGCACTATTCGCAAACAACAGACCTGTCGTCTGATGTAATTTCGGTGAATATGAAATTTAAATAGCTGCCGAGGGATGATATCCAATGCATTGCAAGAGCGATAATATTATGACCGGGACCTATCCCGGTCATTTTTTTAGTATTATTGACATAGTAAATTTAGTATCCCCGTACCTTGATATGATGAGCATAAAAAAAATACCATTTTTGTTGTATGTACCAATATGGGTTTTCTTTCTGCTCATTCAACAGGATGCTGCTGCGCAATGCCCCGACAATATTGGGTTTGAGACAGGCTATTTTGCTCCCTGGGAATGTTATGCAGGAAATATTACATCATCAGGGCAGATAAACGTTCTTCTTACAGGCCCTCAGCCAAACAGGCATGTCATGATAAAAAATTACGGCGTGAATACGATGGATTTCTATGGGCAGTTCCCGGTTAATTGCCCAAATGGAAGTGGCTATTCTATCAGGTTGGGAAATGAAGAGAAAGGGGCGCAAGCCGAAAGAGTGAGCTATACTTTTACCATCCCTTCTAATGTAGATAACTACAGCATCATCTATAATTATGCAGTGGTATTTCAAAACCCCAATCATTCGGCTTACCAGCAACCAAGGTTTACGGCTAAAGTTTTTGATGTAGATAACCAAATCTATATTGATTGTGCTTCTTTTGATTATGCAGCTTCTTCCTCTTTACCGGGTTTTAAAGTATCGGCTACACAATCAGATGTTTATTATAAACCCTGGTCGCCGGTAACGATCAAGCTCGCAGGCTTTGCGGGCAGAACACTTCGCCTGGAATTTACTACCAACGATTGTACTTTGGGCGGCCATTTTGGGTATGCTTATATTGATGTAAATGAAAATTGTTCTTCACCAGTTGGCGGAAATGTGTATTGCATTGGTGCAAGTTCAGTTACATTAACTGCGCCTTATGGGTATCAATCTTATAGCTGGTCCCCACCCGATTTTTCACAAGTACTGGGAACCGCAAGAACACTTACAATCAAACCCCCGCCTGTACCCAATACTGTTTTTGCATTGATCATCACTCCTTTTCCCGGATCGGGATGCCTGGATACATTGTATGCAACAATGAAATTTCTGCCCGATAATTTTAATTTGAATGTGCTGTCGCCTATTGAAGTATGTACGCCTAATATTGTTGACCTCACTTCTTCCATTGTAACAGCGGGAAGCACTCCCGGTATGGTGTTTACTTATTTTCTTGACTCCACACTCGATAATTATGTGCCTGCGCCTAAGTTTATCGCTGGAGATGGATTGTTTTATATTAATGCATCTAACAGTGACGGATGCAGCGAAACAAAACCCGTGATCGTTACTATTGCCGATCCGCCCGATCTTCATATTATCGATCCACCCATAGCCTACTATCCCAATAAAGTAAACCTTACGGATACTTCTATTGTTAAAGGAAATATTCCCGGGTTTACATTGAGTTACTGGAAAGATTCTTTGGCCACGATCAGTTTGCCTAATCCAACTGCAGTAGATACTGCCGGAATTTATTATATCAAATCTGCCAACCTTATCGGTTGTAAAGCAATAGACCCTGTGAAAGTAGTGATCGATATTGCCCGTCCGCCCAATGCATTTTCACCCAATGGCGATGGGATCAATGATCTTTGGATGATACCGGGCATACAATTGTACCAGCAATGCCGCGTGGATATTTATAACCGTTATGGGCAACTTGTTTTTCACTCAATAGGTTATACAAAACCCTGGGATGGAACTTTTAATAATCAGCCTTTGCCCATTGCTACTTATTATTATGTGATCAAGTTGGATAATGCACATGCTCCTATTGGAGGAAGTATTACGATATTCAAATAAATATTCTACTCTTTAACAGGTGATTGAATTAATTCAATGGGCCGGATTAGTAATAGGGAATCACTCTCAAAACCTCTGCGAAACTCCCCGCCTCTGCGCCCGAAGTTTCGGGCTCTGCGGTGAAAAGAAGCAAATAAACAACAAGCGATAAAGAATTGTGTTAAACGGATTCTCCGTCTGTGTTTCCAAACACAAAAACAATTACTTTAGCCGAAATTTTTCTTCCTTAAATAAAACTAATATGTTGATCCAGAAAAAGCTTCTATGTATAGCGGCGGTATTATTCTCGTCGTACATACAGGCACAGAAAGTTGAATTTACGCAGTATGATCTTCCCAATGGACTGCATGTAGTACTTCACCAGGACCACTCGGCACCGGTAGTTGCAGTTTCTGTTATGTACCATGTAGGGTCTAAAAATGAAGTAGTAGGACGCACAGGCTTTGCGCATTTTTTTGAACACCTTTTATTCGAAGGTTCTGAAAATATCAAAAAAGGAGAATTCTTCAAACTTGTTTCGAGTAATGGCGGACAGAACAATGCGAATACTACGCAGGACCGTACTTTTTATTATGAAGAATTTCCATCTAACCAGTTAAAACTTGGATTGTGGCTGGAGAGCGAAAGAATGATGCACCCTGTCATCAATCAAGTAGGCGTAACCACACAAAACGAAGTGGTGAAAGAAGAAAAACGCCAGAGCTTTGATAACCGCCCTTATGGTAATGTAGTGGCAAAGATCGTTGCAAGGTTATTTACCAAACATCCTTATCGTTGGGACCCGATTGGTTCTATGGCCGACCTGGATGCAGCAAAGCTGGAAGAGTTCCGGGATTTCTTCAAAAAATATTATGTTCCTAATAATGCGGTGCTTTCTATAGCGGGTGATATTGATGTTGAACAAACGAAGGCTTTGATAGCGGATTATTTTGGCCCTGTGCCCAAAGGCGCGCCGATCAATTATGTAAAAACAGAAGAAGCGCCGATCACAAAAATGATCGTGGATACAGCGTATGATGCCAATATACAATTACCCGCTATTGTTGCAGCATATCGTGTTCCGGGACTGAATAATAAAGATGCCAAGACAATGCAGATGATCTCTACCATACTTTCTGGTGGAGCCAGCTCAGTATTGTATAAGAAAATGGTGGATGATAAAAAGAACTCTTTGCAGGTAGGCGCTTTTAATTATGCATTAGAAGATTATGGCGCTTATATTATTTATGCACTGCCAAATAATAACACGCCGCTGAACAGTTTATTAAAAGATGTGGACGAAGAGATCGTGAAACTACAATCGTCACTGGTGAGCGAAGAAGTGTACAGGAAGATACAGAACCAGTTCGAAAATAATTATGTAACTGCCAACTCAAGAGTATTGGGTGTTGCGGAAAACCTGGCGAATGGATATACGTTTTACAACAAGAATACAAATAACATTAACGAGGAGCTGGATAAAATAAGAAGTATTACAAGAGAAGACATCCTGGCGGCAGCAAAAAAATACCTGCAGCCATCATCCAGGCTGGTGCTTTATTATTTACCCGGAAAAACAGCACAATAATTTTATTAAAAAATGGTGGTGAAGGTTACACGAACATTTGACCCGAACCCAAAACAATACAACATGAAGAAAATTGTAATGATACTAGCCGCGGCGTTTTTGATCACCCATGCCGGTGCACAGGTTGACCGCACGAAAAAGCCCGCAGCAGGCCCCGCTCCTGTGATCACATTTAAAGACCCGGTTACTTTCCAGCTGCCCAATGGTATTACTGTCTTGATAGCCGAAGACCATAAACTGCCAAAGGTTTCGGCCAGTTTTTATATTGATGCAGGACCAGTTACCGAAGGAAAAAAAGCGGGTGTACAGGAACTGATGGGTTCTATGCTGAATGAAGGTACCAAGGATATGCCCAAAGCAGTGTTTGATGAAGAAGTGGATAAAATGGGCGCCAATGTAGGATTAAGTGCATCAGGTGGAAATGCTTCTGCACTTACCCGTTATTTTAAACGTGCTTTTGAATTGATGGGAAAAGGATTAATGAATCCTGCCTTTACGCAAGAGTCTTTTGATAAATTAAAATCGCAAGTACTGACCGGAATAAAATCGAATGAGAAAAATGTAAAAGCTGTTTCAGGAAGAGTGGTGGATGCATTGTTTTATGGAAAGACGCATCCAAACGGAGAGTTTGAAACCGAACAAAGTGTGACTGCGTTAACACTGGCCGATGTAGTGGAAGCCTATCATAAATACATTACTCCTTCCCGTTCTTATTTAACGATCGCAGGGGATATTTCTCCCGAAGCGGCAAAGAAACTGGCAGAAGATGTGTTTGGAAAAATGCAGGGGCCTTCATTAAAATTTCCTGTATTGCCAACAGTTGCCAACCCTTCTAATGTAGAAATTGATGTGGTGGGAATGTCGAATGCAGTACAATCGGAAATTACTGTTGGCAACCTGGTTGACCTGAGATTAAATAACCCAGATTATTTTGCAGTACTGTTGGCCAATCAGGTATTGGGTGGTGGTGCCGAAAGCCGCTTATTCAATAACCTTCGTGAAAAGCACGGGTTTACTTATGGCGCCTATTCAGGTATCAGTGCCGGCAGGTACCAGACCATGTTTTCTGCTTCTGCTTCTGTACGTACGCCAAAGACCGACAGTGCTGTAACGGAATTCCTGAATGAAATAGAAAAACTCCGCAATGAAAAAGTTTCTGACGAAGAGTTGAATAGTGCCAAGGCATTATACAATGGCTCGTTTGCATTGGGTATGGAAAACAGGGAACGTACAGCAGGTTATGCAAGGAATATCCTCATCAATGAATTGCCTAAAGATTTTTATCGCACTTACCTGCAGAAGATCAATGCAGTTACTGCAGATGATATACAAAGGGTAGTTAGAAAATATTTTAACCGTGAGAATGTACGCATCGTCGTTGTAGGAAATGCATCGGCCATGCTGGAAGGATTGAAGAAACTGAATTTTACTGTAAAGCAATTTGATACATACGCAGATCCTCTGGTTGTGTCAGCTGCGCCCGCTGCCTCTGCCAGTGTGAAGGCCTCTGATATTTTTTCTGATTACCTGAAAGCAATAGGTGGAACGGATGAACTTGGAAAAGTAAGATCCATTTATGCTACGATGGGGTTAAGTATGCAGGGAATGAATATTGATGTGCAGATGAAGGAGATGGTTCCCAATATGAAATCCATGACCATGGCGATGGCTGGTAATACGTTGATGAAAACCAGGTTTAATGGAACAGCAGGCTACCAGGAGCAGCAGGGCAATAAAGTGGAGATGACGGCCGATGAAATAAAAGAAGAAGCTGCAGTTAATAATTTATTTGAACAGATAGATTACTTGAAGAACCCTGCATTTAAAGCAGTAGTGAATGGAACCGAAAAATTGAATGGCTCAGATGTATACAAGGTAACGCTTACTTACCCCACAGGCAAGGCAAAGACAGAATATTATGATATGAAGAGCAAGTTTCTTTTAAAAACAGAAGAAACAAAATCTGCCAATGGCACTGAGGTTGTGACTACTGTAGAATTTGCTAATTATAAGAAAGCCGGGAATATCATGTTTCCATATTCTCAGACGATCACCAACGCAGCCAATGGGCAATCACAATCATTTGAATTAAAAGCAACTGATGTAAAGATCAATGAAGGTGTGACGGCAGATGATTTTAAATAATATTATTTTTTCTTTTGATAAAGGCAATGGGTTTTACCTGTTGCCTTTTTTTATAGGGCAGAAGGATAGAGGCACAATTTTTATCATCCCCTCGCCTTCAAAATACAATATGCATTAATAATAAGGTATGCTCCCAGCAACACCTGTGCCGCAATAAAATCGAAACGGTTGGCTTGTTTGAGCTTATTCTGTTTCACCAGTCTCAATGACCAGGCTGAAGCAACGATCACCAGGCAAATACAAGAGAGTGTTAGTCCGTGTAATGTATCAACCAATGTAAATGAAGTAGAATCCGGGAGGGAAGCATCGATGATATATTTATTACCAATGGCTGCAAATACAGCGCCTACACTCAGCCCAAACCTGGAATCAATATTATCAGCATGAATATAAAAACAGATATAGGCTATCAGGAAGGAAACATACATGCCGAGGAATATCTTCCAGAATAATTCGCCGGTGTCCCGGCTAATCACCACTTTCACTTTGTAATCGCTGTATGTTTCATGCGGATCGGTCTCTTCCGGGTCGCCGAAAGTAGACTCATAAGATTTTGTGCCAGGGAAAACGCGGAGGCTGTCTATATTCCATCCTTTTAATACTACTTTCGGATCATATCTTTTTCCCAGTGTATCTATTGCAAAGACAAGGTCTTTTGTATCGAACTGTGAATTTTCTATCGACAATCGCAGGTTCTGCTTGTCGAAAGGAAAATTATGGATCTTCCAGGAATCCTTCATCTGGCATTGCAATTTCATCAGTACATAATATTTCCCGGTGGATGAATCAATGGATGAAAATGATTTGGTAAAAGTTTTTGCTTCTGGTATTTCCAGGTTCTGCATAAAATCAAATTCCCGGTTTTTATAAGTAAGCCATAACCAGAAATTGATGCTGTATTCATTTTGTTTGAAATCAATATCATGGATGCTGGTGATATAGATGCCAGTCTTAACCGTATCAGGCACTTTATTCTGCGCAAAGGATTGGGCAGTCAATAGTATCAAACAGGCTGAGAAGAACAGTATTTTTTTCATTCGTGGCGTCATTTGTGCAAGAAAGATAAAACATTGTATTGAAAAGTGCAATGTGTTTTGCAACTCAGTAAGTGAGCCATTCTTTATATTTTATCAGGCAGTTGGCTCAGAAGCTTTCAACTGCTTTAATGCTTTGGTTATTTTTTTCCATTCCCTGGCGCCTTTTCTTGTGGCTATTTTTGAACGGGAGGTTGAGTAAAATTCTATAATATTCAATTTAAGTGCGGCGCTTAGATGATCGAATTTTTTTTTATCAAGCTTTAATAAGAGGGAACCATAATTTTGATCCGCAAGTTTATATTCTCCGGGTGCAGTTCTCTTCCCTGTATCAAAATCAATATTTTTGAGGTCTAAATTCTCTGTGCTCAATACTTTCATAGAGGCAGAACAATTCACTAAAACAGTATCAAAGCTTTGAATGAATAATTTTTCTGCTTCGAGGCTGGGCTCTTTTAATTTCAATACACTGAGAGGCCCAATTTTAGGAAGAATACGGATCAACCCCGACAACGCATAAGCCAGGAATCCCGGGCTCCGGTTCTTTTTTCCGAATGCTTCGTAGTAATTGGCTTTGGTCATTTTGTACCTGAAATTTTTGCTGGTGGCAGTAGGTTGCATTTTCAGGATATCATTTTTCCTGATGACCCATGCAGTCTGTGTAAGAACTGGCAACAAACTCATGACAGACCAACGGAACAGGTCGACCGCAACAGAAAGGTTTTTGCAAACATCCGTCAGTTCCATACCATAGGTTTTACTGAAAGCCCTTTCTAATACAGGAATGGATACTTTAAAACCTATAAAATCGTGGTATGACTGTGAGGCATAATTGCCTTTGGCTGTTTGCAGAACATCAAAAGCAAATTCAACCCTTCTGTGTGAAATGTTATTCTCATCATAAGTAACATTGCCTCCAAATTTTTCCTTCATCCTGGGATACATGAGCGGTACGCTTTGATTGGTGCCTAACGAATGCCCATATTTATCAGCCATATAATGACACATAAAGCCGAGCGCAAAAGCATATTCATTTACATCTTGTGCTTCTGCAAGTATTGCATTCACCATATCGCCGCTGCGTACATAGTGTACCAGGTTGGTAAACAAATGGCTGCCAAAAGGGAAGTAACCCATATCGGGTGCAATGGCGCCGCCATAAGCATAGGCATGCGCTTCCTTTAATTGATCTTCCGTTAAACCAGGATATTTTTGTTTTAGTAAAGGTTGAATTGATTTTTCCCAGAGTGCATCAATGATGGCTTCATGTGTCAATACCGAATAGGCCACTGATGTCAAAGGGCTGGAAAGAATACAGATGGCAAGAACCAGTAAACATTTATTGTAAAAGCCTGATTTCATGATGTTTGATCATGCATCCGTGAATGATAAGCAATTGGCCAGGGATGTATGCAGTGTAGGTAAGCAAGTATTGAGCCACCTTTGGAATAACTTGCTTCAAAACTCGAAACAGGAATAGTAAGGGAACATAGAATAAATCATTTATTTTTAATATACAGCCAACTGCAGGTAAGCGCTGGCTTATCAATACTCATCAATGAATCATCAAACAAGATCAAGGATCATTAAAATAATCATCTACATCCTTATTGGATTTGGGCTCGGATTCTTATGGCATAAAATCAAAGACAGGCGATGAGTGAAGAACAAAGCCAGAAAGAAGAAAAGTTACCGGTTGCCAATTGCCCCCGCCCGGCTATGCCGTTCGGACGGGAGTTGCCGGATGGCGAACCAGAAACCAGTAACCTCGATCCAAACGATGAAGTTGGGCGAAGAGAACAGGAAACAGAATCTTTAAACTTGCAACCTGAAACCGAGACTATGGAAGTACATCATCACCCGCAATTAAACCATCAGCCCAAACCCTGGAAAGAATATTTACTGGAAGGCTTAATGATATTTATTGCAGTGACGATGGGTTTTTTTGCAGAAGGTATCAGGGAAAATATGACGGATCATTCAAAAGAACACGAATATATCCTGTCAATGATCGAAGATGCAAAAACGGATACAATGAATTTTCGTATAGCTATCGAGCTAAACAGGGTGAAAGTACGCTACATGGATTCACTTGCCAGCTATTGTTTTTATTATGACGGTACCACCAATAGTGATTCAGCCTTATACCGGCTATGTAGAAGAACTTTTAGCCATCCTGATTTTGCAAACCCGACAGAAAGAACGCTTGTGCAATTAAAAAACGCAGGCGGTATGAGATTGCTAAGAAAAAAAGTAGCGGTAGATAGTATCCTGTTCTATGATGCTTATGGCAGGAAGTTGGTCGCTCAACAGTCGAATTGCGACCTGTTTCAATCTGCAATAGCAGACCTTAGTATTCATCTTTTCAATTTTAAATATTACGGATCTCCTGATCTTCGATCACATTCCAAAAACTTACCTGTTGTATCATCATCCGAAAAACTGCTCAGCGTTGATACAGTGAAGTTGATTGAATTTGGCAACAGGGTATCTATGTACCGCGGCATTGTTTTTTTCTACACAGTAAGGTTACAGGAAATGCATGACCATGCCGTTAACCTGATCAGGACCTTACAAAAAGAATATCATTTGGAAAATGAGTGAAGAACAGAAAAAAGAGTTGCCGGTTACTGGTTGCCCGTTCCTTAGAAAATAAATTAGCATGCCCGAAAAAATATTCACCAAACCCTTTTATATTTTTTTCCTGGTCATACCCCAGGGGCTAAGCCAGGGCTTTGTTTCAGTAGCATTGCCTTATCTATTAACCCATCGCGGTTTTTCTGTTGCTACAACTGCGAATATCGTTGCCATAGGTCTTTCAGCCAATATCTGGCGTTTTTTGTGGGGGCCTGTTGTTGACCTGTCATTGAGTTTAAAGAAATGGTTTTGGATAGGCCTGATCATATGCATGGGTACAATTCTCATGCTTTGTATTACCCCCTTCACTGTAAAAGGAGAAACATTACTCATTATTATTGTCTTTCTATCGCAGGTAGCAGGCACGTTTACATTATTGCCGGTAAATGGTTTTATGGCGAACCGGATCGTGGAAGAGGATAAAGGAAAAGCATCCGGCTGGTACCAGGCAGGCAGCCTTACAGGAGTTGGATTGGGTGGCGGTGCAGGACTATGGCTGGCAGAACATTACAGCATATTGATAGCAGGTATTGTTTTATGTGCAGCATCCATTTTATCCTCTTTGGTTATTGTGTTGATCAAAGACATTCATTATCAAAAAGAAAAATCAATACTGAAAGAAGTAGCAGGGATGGGGAAAGACATATTTGCCCTTCTGAAAATACCCGTAGCGCTTTTTGCCATGATCCTGATCGTATTGCCCATTGGTAGTGGCGGGGCAGCGAATATATGGTCGGCGATTGCGCAGGACTGGAAAACAGATGCAGATACGGTTGCACTGGTAACAGGAATACTAAGTGGATTGGTGAGTGCGATAGGATGTATAGTGGGTGGTTATATAGCCGATAAAAAAGGCGTTTGGTTTGCCTATTTTAACGCCGGTATTATTTGCGGGGTGGTTACCATTATTATGGCGGTACTGCCTTATCAACCCTGGGTCTATATCAGTGGCGTGCTTGCTTACATCTTTGCAATAGGATTGGTGAACGCGGCGTTTACTGCGGTGATCTTATTTGCGATCGGCAAAAAAAATGTGGCCACCAAGTTTTCATTGCTCTCTTCCATTGGAAATGTACCGGTTATTTACATGACTGTTTTTGACGGATGGGCACATGATAGATTCAACAGCAAATACATGCTGCTCGCAGAAGCTGCTGTAGGAATATTGGCTGTGCTGATCATGGCGATGGCTTTGCAAAGAATGAAAGTGAAGAAGATTGGGATGGAGAGGGTGGAGTGATGAGTCAATAAAAAAGCCACCTAATAAACAGGTGGCTGTAGTTCCGGAGGAAATAATGTCAAAACACTTTTTGGCTAATTTGAATTAATATCTCTACTGCTACCAAATCTTTATTCTTTGGTTTTCAGCTTTATAATTCTTATCGCCAGGCTGCACATTAAATGCTTTATAAAAAGGTGCAAAGCTCATCAATGGACCATTTACACGCCAGGTGGCTGGTGAATGCGGATTGGTGTTAACATAGGTAAGCATAAATGCATCCCTTGTTTTCACCCTCCAGATCCTGGCAATGGATAAAAAGAAACGCTGATCTGGTGTAAAGCCATCAATCTTTTCAGAACTCTGTCCCTGCTTTGTCATTTTAAATGCATCATAGGCTATTGCAATACCACCATTGTCAGCAGTGTTTTCACCCAGGGTCAGGGCGCCCTTAACATGCACATTATCTAAAACAGTGAACGAACTATACAGGTCCACTACCATTTGTGTTTTCGCTTTGAATTTATCATAATCCTCTTTTGTCCACCAGTTCTTTACGTTCCCGTATTTATCGTATTGTGCACCCTGGTCATCAAAAGCATGTGTCATCTCATGGCCGATCACCATACCAATGCCGCCATAATTAATAGCATCATCTGCCGAAAAATCAAAATATGGAAATTGTAAGATCCCGGCGGGGAAAACGATCTCGTTAAATGATGGATTATAATACGCAGTAACGGTAGATGGTGTGGTGCCCCATTCTGATCTGTCAACCGGCTTGTTCAGTCTTGCCAGTTGAAACTGGTATTGATTCCTGCCAAGCGCGAGTAGGTTTTCGAAATATTTGGTTCTATCTATTTGTACCTTATCATAATTCCGCCATTTATCGGGGTAACCTATTTTTTTTGTAATGGCATATAATTTTTCTTTTGCTTTTTGTTTGGTGCTGTCGCTCATCCAATCAAGATGGTTGATCCTGTTTTCAAATGATCTTTGCAGGTTGTTCACCAATGCAAGCACACGTTTTTTTGCATCCTCATTAAAATATCTTTTTACATACAATTGCCCTAAAGCCTGCCCCAGGATAGCATCAACGTTTTGAGTCATGGTCTGCCTGCGCGATTTTTGTACAGCTTGACCAGAAAGTACTTTGGCAAATTCAAAAGACGCATCGGTGAATGGTTTGCTAAGTGCTTCAACATAGGTTCTCAAAGTACTTGCTTTCAAATAGATCTTCCAGTCATGAATGGGAATGGATACCAACAACTCATTTAGTTTTACGTAATAGGCGGGTTGCCCCATGTCGATAGAGTCGGTCTTTGCATCCAGGTTTACAAGCAGTGCTGGCCAACCCAGGTTAGGTTGGGTTTGATTGAGTGATGCTATTGCTGTTTTATTGTAGTTGGCTTTGACATCTCTCAGCTCAATATTTGTTTTATGTGATGCGGCAATTTGTTTTTCGATATCGTAAACAATAGTGGTATTTTTTTGGGCTGTTGCAGGATCGCTGGCTGTTAATTGAAACAGGTTGCCGAGATATTTTTTATAAACCTGTTGAATGCGAAGGGTAGCCGAATCTGTTTTAAAATAATAATCCCGGTTTGGCAAGCCAAGCCCTGTTTGAGAAGCATGGGCAATATTAATATTGCTGTTTTTATCGTCGGGTGAGATGCCGAAACTAATAATGGAGCGGTTCCCTGTCTTCAGTTCAACAGCTACGAATTTGAGCAATGATGCCAAATCGCTGATAGCATCTATACGTTTTAATATTGGCTGGATAGGTTCGTAACCGCGCCGGTTAATGGTTACTGTGTCCATACCTGAAGCGTAGAAATCACCCACTTTCTGGTCGATACTTCCTAGGGTATGATTGGTTTTTGAAACACTATCCAGTATGTGTTGCAGCAGTTCTTTTTGTGGAATATTCATGAACGAATAAGAACCCACACCTGTTTGATCGTCGGCGATCTTTGCAGTATCATACCAGCGCCCATTCACATACCGGAAAAAATTATCACCGGGTTTTATGGAGGGATCAATGCCTGGTATATCTACGAAGCCCTTTTTGGGGGAATCAAGGTTTTCCCATGCGCCGCAGAGGGCCAGAACCAAAATCAGGTAAAGAGATTTTTTCATAAACAGGAGTTTGACTAAAGATAATAGATATTCGTTGTTGTCAGCCGCGAACATAACAAAAGTGATTAATGAGATTGATAATCAAAACCACTTTCTTTTCAATATTCCTTTTAAAAGATTCCCGGTTTGCCAATCACGGGCTATAATAATCTGATTTTTCATCAATACCGCTGTAAGTGGTTGCGCTCCAGTTTTGCAGACGTATTTAATCTTAAGATCTTTATTTAAGGCTATAACATCGCTACTATAAGGTCGGGCAACAATGAGAAGATTGTTTTCTTTATTAAAACTAAAATCTCCAATAAATTGTGCCACAGTTCCAGCGGCGTTTTGCAATCTTTTCCGGCTCTTTATTTTCCAGTTTTTCAGGTTAACAAATGTGTCATAATCTGCTACC